>JAOAIO010000021.1 GCA_026414665.1 Azovibrio sp. | reverse complement strand
GTTCTTGGGGGTGATCTCGGAGCGCAGCGGCTCGCCCACCTGGGCGCGCCGCCAGCGGTTCCTGAGCGCGATGGCCACGGCTTTCTTGGCGTTGGCCTGACCGACGATGTGCTTGTCCAACTCGTGGACGATTTCCTGAGGGGTCATGATGGTCATGCGTCGAGCACTTCCAGAATGAAATTCTTGTTGGTGTAGATGCACAGGTCGCCGGCGATTTCGAGCGACTTGCGCACGATGGCCTCGGGGCCAAGCTCGGTATTTTCCAGCAGGGCCCGAGCCGCGCTCTGGGCATAGGCCCCACCAGAGCCGATGGCCGCGATGCCCTGCTCCGGCTCTAGCACGTCGCCGTTACCGGTGATGACCAAGGTGCGCTCGCGGTCGGCCACGATCAACATCGCCTCCAGCCGGCGCAACATGCGGTCGGTACGCCATTCCTTGGCCAGCTCCACGGCGCTGCGCATCAGGTTGCCTTGATGCTTTTCCAGTTTTGCCTCGAACAAATCGAGCAAGGTGAACGCATCGGCGGTAGCGCCCGCGAACCCGCCGAGAATGCGGCCCTGGTACAGCCGACGAATCTTGCGGGCCGTCTGCTTGACGACCATGTTGCCGAGCGTGACTTGACCATCGCCGCCAATGGCAACGCCATGGCCACGCCGCACCGCCAAGATCGTGGTGCCGTGATATTGCTCCATGCAAACCTCAGTGTTTGGAAAGCTCGATCCGGGCGAGCTGGTCGACGCCCATGACGCGCATCAACTCCGCCACCAGGCGATTCGGATGATAGATGACGACCGGCCCGGCGCCGGCGCTCTTGAGCAGATTGGCAAGCGCCCCGGCGCTGACGAAGTCGAGACGGGTAACGCGGGTGAAATCCAAATGGCACTCCTGCCCTGGATTCAGGTAGGCGGATACTTCCTTGAGATTGCCCTGAAGGATTTCGCCTTCCAGCACCGCGGCCTCCCCTTCCTCCTCGGCAGCCTCGGCAGCCGGCGCCGCTGCGGGAGCGGCTTCCTGCATTCGTACCGCCTCCCAGGAAGGCGGGGAAACCTCGAAGGTCACGGCATAATCGACGGCCTTCTCCTCGAACTGGGCCTCCCAGCCCAAATACTGGTAGAGCTCGAGGAGCAACAGCCAAAGCGGCTCTTCCTGGGCCTGTCCAGTCACGGTGCGTTTTGCCAGGCGTGCCACCAGCCCCTCGGCGCCACTCACGCTCCAGGCTAGGCCACGCCGCCGGGCTTGCTGCAAGAGCTTGGCGAGCTTCGCGGCCGCTTCGGCATCGAGCCCGGCGAGCCGGCCGAGATCGATACTGCGCCCACTGCCCTCAGCTAGCGCTTGCAGCAAGGCATCGAAGGCCGCCGCATCGCCCGCCACGACGCCCTGCAAGGAAATCTGCCCGGCGCTTGCGCGCGCGGTTTTCTTGCGCGCCGCGCTCAAGCCCGCATCCCAAGAAGGGGGCGAGAGCTCGCACACACGCGCGAATTCGAGGCCCAAGGCATCGAAAGCGGCGCGCTCGCCCTTCAGCCGCAAGAGATCGAACAGCATCGCCCAGAGCCGCAAGGCTCCCGGATCACGATTGCCGCGGATCGCCGCTTCGAGCGTGGCGCGCGCCGCCTCATCCTGGCCGTTGGCATAAAGAATCGCCGCATGTTCAGCGATTTCCGCAAACGGATCGGTTTCCTCGTGCACCTCGATGCCATAACTGGCATTGGGCTGCGTGCTCGCCAGAGAAAAATCCTGATCCCATTCCTCCTCGCGCGCGACGGCCGCTGTGGGCTCGGGCGCCGGCGCGGGCGCAGTCTCGCCCTTGGGCCTCGCCGGAGCACGCTCGGGCATCTTTTCGCTGGATTTTTTGAAGAAGGAGAAAACCATGGGTATCGCCTGGAAGGTCCGCTTTTTTAGCACGTCACCCGACACGGCGCAATGCCTCGACTTGACGGCCGCATCGCCTATAGCGCCTTGGTCATAGGCGTTTCGCCGCCGGTACGGGCAAGCCGCAGCAACAGCCCGGTGAGCACCAGGCTCAGTACAAGCAAGGGCCCCGGCGGCTGATCCCAGTGCAAGGCCGCGGCAAAAGCGAGCGAGTAAGCGCCCCAGGCCGGCAAAACGGCCCAGAGCAAGGCCTGACGCCAGCTTTGCGCACACCCGAAAGCCAGCCAAGGCGTGACGAAGGCTAGCCCGAACGCGCCCATCACACCCAGACTCATGACCGCCATTGCCATGCTGGCGGCCGCTATCAGGTCGAATCCGAGCCGCGCCCATATCGCCGTTGCGCTGCGTGCCGCCTCGCTCGCCGGATAAAGATGCGCTAGCAACAGCTTACCGCCCAAACGCCAAAGGAATAGCGCGCCCACCCCCAGCATCAGCCAGGATCCCCCTAACAGTTCCGCACCCGCGAAGTAGAGCTGGCCCTCAAACAAAGCGTGCCCAAGGCGCTCCGCCACTGGCAGATTCGCCGTCAACAGCACGCTCCCGCCCCAGCCCAAGAGGAGTAGCAGCGGAAACGACACGCCCGGGCCGCAGCGCGCTTCGAGCCGCCCCTTTCCCAAAGCGGCGCCAAGGCTGGCAGCCACTCCCCCGGCAGCGCCTGGCAGGCCGAACAACACGGCCAGCAAAGCCCCAGCCGCGCCAACTTGGCCATAAGCAAGGGCCGCGAGCCACTCTTGCCGCAGCCGTAGATAAAGCCCCACCCAAGGCAAGAGCGTGGCCATGGCCAGTCCGGCCAGATAGGGCTGCCAGAACAATGCCAGCCAGGTTTCAGGCATCGCCGGGCTCCAGCTGCAGACGCCGGTCACAGCAGGCAAGCAGGGTCTCGTCGTGGCTCACGAGGAGAATGCCGGCGCCAGCGGCCGCGCGCTGGCGCAACGCCGTGCACAAATGCTGGATGCCGGGTTGATCGAGGTGGTTGCCCGGCTCATCGAGCAACAGCACCTGCGCCGGCGACTGGAGCACGGCCCACAGCGCCAGATATTGGCGCTGCCCGCCCGATAGACGGTCGAGCCGTCGGGACAGGCAATCAGCGAGCCAAGGCGGCAAGCCCTCGGCCGGCGCCCCGGTCAGGTCGAGCAGCTCGCTACCGCTCAAGGGTAGGCCGGCGAGCGGCGGCTGCGCCTGGGGCTGAAACCCCAGGCGCAGCCCGGCCGGGCGGCGCAACATGCCGGCGAAGATGCGCCCGACTCCGGCCAGAGCAGCTAGCAAGGTGCTCTTGCCCGCCCCGTTCGGACCGGTGAGACCGAGGATCTCCCCCGCCTTAAGGCTAAAGCTGCATGGCGCGGTGAGCGGCTGCTGCCAGCCGGCCACGAGCTCATGGGCTTCGAGCAGGATCACCGTAGCGCCCCTTGCAAGCGGGCCAGCGTCGCATCGAAAAGACCAAACAGGTCGCCCGCGTCAGGACTGCCACCCACCGTATACGGCAGCACCACCAGGGGAATGCCGGCACGTTCGGCCACCCATCGGGCCGCGGCGTCGCTCTGGTAGGCCGCGCGCACGATGAGCCGCGCTGGCGCCGCCCTCTGACGCTCGACGATGCGCGCCAGGTGGCCGCTCGTCGGTTCGATGCCCGGCTTGGGCTCGAGTTCGCCGCGGCTTTGCATACCGAGCCAATGGAACAAGTAGCCAAATGCGCGGTGCACCTGCAAGACGGGTAGCCCGGCAAGGCGAGCACCTTCCGCCTCCCAGCGCCGCAGCGCGGCCTGCCAGCGCAAGAGAAAGGCATCGAGATTGGCCTGGTAGGTGGCGCTCCCATCAGGGTCCACCTGCATCAGCCGCGCCGCCAGCGCCCGTGCCACGGGCGGAATGTTGCGCGGATCGAGATGGAAATGCGGGTCGCCATCGGGGTGCACATCGCCCATGGCACGGTCTACCTGCTGCGGCACGTCGCGCAAGACCACGTAGCGCGCCGCTTCGAGGTAGCCAGGCTGCCCAGGCTGGATATGTGGGTTACCCGACTCGCGCAGCAAAATGGGCAGCCAGCCGACTTCGAGATCAGCCCCGGTAGCAATGAGCAGCCGGGCGGCGCGGGCACGCGCGATCAAGGCCGGCCGCGCCTCGATGCGATGCGGGTCCTGCAAGGCGTGCGTGGCGATGAAGACATCCACGCGCGCACCGCCGATCTCGCGGGCCAGCGCTCCCCACTCGGGCACGGTGGCGAGCACCTTGACGCCGGCCAAGACCGGCGCGCTCAACACCAGCATGAGGCAAACGAGCCAGAATCTACGCATGGCGCCCCCCTTAGAACTTGTGCGCGCCATGGCTGCCCAGGCTCATGATGTACTGGAGCGTCACCTGATGGTCGGTCAGACCCTGCATGGAGCGATCCCGCGCCAATTGCAAGCGCAAGCGGGAATACTCGCTAAAGCTGTAGTCGACCATGGCCGTGGCGCGGCGGGGCCGGTAATCCACGGTTTGCAACGCCGCCGGGTTGCTGCCCAGATCCTGACGGCCGCTCTGCAAGCGGTCATAGCGCAACCCGGCGCGCCAGTGTGGCGTAAACTGATACACGCCTTGCAGGTAATAGCCAGACTGGCGCGTGGCATAGCCCGACTCTCCCAGCGCTAGGCCCTGCTCGTCCGCCGCCGCGAGACGGCCATCCTCCTGGCGCCGGAAATACTCAGCCTGGAACTTGAAGTTGCGATCTTTGGGATTGCCATTGGGGGCCCACTTATAGACGAAATCGGCGAGCCAAATCCGGCTCTTGCCGCTGAAAGCGGCCACGGCATGCTCGCCGATCAGCTCCGACTCCATATGCCGCTCTCGATCCCGCGCCGTGGTGCGCAGATGCGAAACCCCCACCCGCCAGCTATGGGCAACGCCCCAATCATCGCCGATGCGGGCGAATAGGGCGCGGCTGCCCGCGCCGTTGTGATCCTGTTCGGTGGCAGGAAAGTTTTGGCCGCGCCCCGCTTCCACCCCCAGCTCGACGAACACGTCGGTGGGCGCCACCCACTTCAGCTGCACGCCGTCCTGGGTATAGCTATGCGCACCGAACAGGGCCTTGTACATCAGGGGCTGATCGTAAAAATCCCATTGATGCGGGTGCTGCTCATTCAGATAGCCGATGCCCGAAAAGAAGCGCCCTGCCTTGAGCCCAAGACCTTGGCCAAGTCCCAAGGTCTGGAACCAGGCTTCCTCCAGCTCGACCTGATCGTCGAGCAAGGCGAGGGTCGCCTGGCCTCGAAACGTGCTATCGATATTCGCAGCCAGCACCAGCTCGGTATGATCGAGATTGAAGCCGCGCCGGTCGCCACCGTGCGCATGGCTATCGGCATGTGCATCGCCGGGAGTCCAAAAGCCGCTTAGCTGGCGCTCCGCCACCTTCTTCTTGTGCTGATAGGCGCCTTGCAAGATTAGAGAAACCTCGGGATTGAAGGCGCCGGCACCGCCCCCCCGGCTGGGCGCCGGGAGCGTAGCCGCGGGAACCGCGGCAGCGCTCGCCGCAGCCGGCGCGGTCGCCGCGGCGAGCTTCTCTTCAAGGGCAGCAATGCGAGCCTCATAGGCTGCTTGCAATTGGGTAATGCGGGCCTGCATCTCGGCCAATTGGGCGTTCACATCGCCCGTAGGGGTGGCCGCCGCCGACTGGGCAAACGCCCAGGCGAGCGCAGCCCACAGCCATTGTTTTTGCATGGTCGTGCTCCTGAAAACGATGAGGACACCGGAGCGCCGCGCGGGCGCCCGGCAGTTTCAGCGAAAATTCAGGCAAACACGGGCGGGCCGCGCTGACGGGCGCACGGCAGCGCCAGCCAGCCAGGCTGGCGCACGGGACGATCGACACGCACCGGCGCGGCCGGCGGCAGGATCAAGGCAAACGCAGCGCCCGCCACGGCATGGCCCAGGCCATGCCCAGCCAGGCAAAGGTGGCAAGCCGAGTCCTGATGCTCAGGCTCGATGCCATGCTCCAAACCATGGACGAGCACGAGCCCCTGCAAGAAGAGGAACAGGAAAACGAGTCCGAAATGAAGCAGCAGGCGGCGTCTTGCCATGACGAAAGACAGATTCGGCCGAAGCGGCCGGCAATGGGGCTGCGATTCTGCCACACAACGTATAATCCGCGCACCCCTACCAGCCCCCTACCCCATGACCGCACCCGCCTGGCTCGCGCCACTGCTGACCCGCAAGATGCTGGTCTGCGTGTTCACCGGCTTTACTTCCGGCCTGCCTTTGTACCTGCTCATCAACCTGGTCCCGGCTTGGCTGCGTAGCGAAGGCGTCGACCTCAAGACCATCGGCTTCTTCGCCCTGATCCAATTTCCCTTCACCTGGAAATTCATCTGGGCTCCGCTGCTCGATCGCTTCACGCCCCCGCTAGGCCGCCGCCGAGGCTGGATGCTGATGACCCAGGCGGGCTTGCTGTTCGCCATCGGCAGCCTCGGCGGCTTCGACCCACAGGCCGACATCCTGCTGATTTCGGCACTCGCCACCCTGCTCGCCTTTCTCTCGGCCACCCAAGATGTCGCCCTGGATGCCTTCCGCCGCGAAATCCTGAACGAAGCGGAACTGGGCCTGGGCAATTCCGTGCATGTGAACGCCTACCGCATTGCCGGCCTGGTGCCCGGCTCGCTCTCCCTGATCCTCGCCGACATCCTGCCCTGGAACCAAGTGTTTTGGATCACCGCCCTATTCATGCTGCCCGGCATGGTCATGGCCTTGCTGGTGCGCGAACCCGAGGTGTTGAGCCGCCCCAAGACCCTGCGCGAAGCCTGTGTCGAGCCCTTCCGGGAATTCATCGGTCGCCAAGGCTGGCAGGGCGCCCTGCTGGTGCTGGCCTTTTTGTTCCTCTACAAGCTGGGCGACTCCCTGGCCACCGCCTTATCCACCCCCTTCTATCTGGACATGGGCTATTCCAAGACCGACATCGGCCTCATCGCCAAGCACGCAGGGCTCTGGCCCGCCGTCATCGGCGGCATGATCGGCGGCCTGTGGATGGTGAAGATCGGCATCAACCGCGCCCTGTGGCTCTTCGGCTTGGTACAACTCGTGACCATCCTCGGCTTTGCCTGGCTGGCCTGGCTCGGCCCGCAAGCAGAGATCCTAAGCTTCAACCGCTGGGCGTTGGCGGCCGTGATTTCGGCCGAATACCTAGGCGTCGGTTTGGGGACGGCAGCCTTCACCGCTTTCATCGCCCGCGCCACCCACCCAGCCTACACCGCCACCCAGTTCGCCTTATTCACCAGTCTCACTGCCGTGCCGCGCACGGTCATCAACGCCTTTGCCGGAGTGCTGGTGGAAAACCTGGGTTGGGTCAGTTTCTTTCTGCTGTGCACGGCCCTAGCCGTGCCCGGCATGCTGTTGCTGTTCAAGGTGGCGCCCTGGCATGAGTCCCACGCAGCAAAAGCAGAGCGCGCCTAACCTATCGTGATCGATCCGCACGCCCCTACGCCTGCAAAGCACGGCCTCCCCTCTCCCCCACCCCCGCGAAGCGGCGAAGAACTGCGCGAGCTGCTTATCGTCCTGCACAGTAACAGGCCGTTGAAACCCTCGCGCGGCAGCCCAGCGACGGCATGACGCGGTGCTCGCGCCCGCGCTTATCTATTCGATAGGTCGTGCTCGCCGCGCACCGAGCGCCTGACATCTAGCCCGCCCTCGCCACGTCGTTCCACCGCCCGCTAAACGGGCGCGCGCCGCGAGCGGCGCCGGTCCAGCCACCAAGCATAAATGGGCAGTAGCAAGGCCGAGCCCGGCAAGAGTAGGAGCATGAAATAAGGGGAAAGCCGCGAAAAACGGCGTAGATGTTCCAGTAGCTGTCGCTTGTCCTCGGCAGACCAGCTCCCGCCGTTACGCACCCGCATCAGCAAGGGCATGAAGCCCTTCATCGTGGCCAGCTCGGCCAAGGCGAGGCGCGCCTCGCGCCGCTGCGCCGCAAGCAACTGCCGCCACCAAGGCGGCAAGCGCACGACGGTAGCCACGACGGGATCGGGCGATTCGGCAGCCATACTCTATTCCGTACACGCGTGTTCAGCCGGCAAAGAAGCGGCTGCGCAGAGAACGCCAGGTTTGCCAAGCGAAGAAGCCACGCCGCCCCCAGCGCCAGAGCCGTGCGGGCTTGATCAGGACGAGGAGCGCCAAGGCGCCACCGAGCGTTGCGGGATGCTGGCGCAGCCAGGTCGTGCCGGCGCGAACCCGATCCGCAGCCAGGCACAGCTGGCGCAGCCCATCGGCATGGGCCACAAACGCGGCGCGCTGCAACGCGCAACGCGCCCGAAGTGCGCCGCGCGCTTCGCGCAATTCGAGTAGACGCGCGTGCATTATCTCATTCCTTGCCGCGTAACCCCGCGACATCGGCCTCGAGCTCTGCCAGGCTAGCTCTGAACAGGCCAGAACCGCGCGCCAGCGCCGCCTGGCAGCGCCGCGCCAAGAGCCCGGCGGCAGCGAGGCTGGCGATGCCGGCCAGCCCGACCACGTAAAGCCGCGCCTCCCAAAACAGCAACACCAGAAAAGCGACGAGGAGAACGACTGCAAGCATCAGGCAGGCGAGCGCCAGGAGGCTATACACCAACACCCCAACGAGGCGGATTTTCTCTTCTTCCACCTCGTTGGCCAGCAAGGCCAGGCGCGTACGGCCGATCTCGAGCACATCCCCGAGCCAATGCCGCAGGGACGCAAACGTGCCGGGGTTGGTGGGCTCGGCCATGGGATCAGCGCCGGCCGATCAGGACGCCCAGCGCCAAGCCGACGAGGGCAGCCACGCCGACGGCCTTCCACGGCTGCTCATGCACGAAATCGTCGGTGGCGCGGGCGCACGCCTTGGTCTTGTCCACGAGCGCGGCCTCGGCATCTTCGAGGCGGATCTTGGCGTCTTTCAGGCGGGCCTCGATCTTCTCGCGGATGCTGGCCATCTTCTCGCCGGCCACGTCGGCGGTGCTCTTCAGGATTTCCTCGGCATCGGCGATCACCACTTTCATGTCGGCGACCAATTTTTCCTTCGAAGCCTGGGATACGGTAGGGGTTTGGGACATGGCGAACCTCGTCTTCAATGAATGATGGATAGAAAGCGACTACAGGTTAGCTTTTATGGCTCGGCAAGGCAATCATGCACCTTGCCATCCGGCGCCACGCTCTACATGTCATAGTCGATGCACAACGGCGCATGGTCGGAAAAGCGGCGCGCCTTGTAAACCTCGGCCGCCACCGCTCGGCTGGCGATGTCCGGCGTTGCCACCTGCAAATCGATACGCCAACCGACGTTCTTGGCATAGGCCTGGCCGCGCTGGCTCCACCAGGTGTAGCCCGCTTCCCCGGCCTGGGGCGCGAGATGGCGATACACATCGACCCAGCCGCTGGCATAAAGCTGGGTGAGCCAATCGCGTTCTTCGGGCAAGAAGCCTGAGTTTTTTTGATTGCCTTTCCAATTCTTCAAATCGATCGGCTGGTGCGCGATGTTCCAGTCACCGGCAACCACGATCTGGCGCCCCTCCTGGCGCAGCGCATCCATGACCGGCTTGAATTCGCGCAAAAACGCGAACTTGGCCGCCTGCCGCTCGGGCGAGGCGGAACCGGAAGGCACATACAGCGAAATCACCGTCAGGGCGCCGAAATCGGCGCGGATGAAGCGGCCTTCGGCATCGAAATCCGGGTGGCCGATGCCGGTCAGGATCCGCTCCGGCATCTGCCGGCAGTAGATGCCGACACCAGAATAGCCCTTCTTCTCGGCGTGATGAAAAAAACCGTGATAACCCTCCGGCGCACGCATCGCCGCCGTGAGGTCGGCCGCTTGGGCCTTGAGTTCCTGAACGCACACGACATCGGCGCCCGAAGTGACGAGCCAGTCGAAAAAACCTTTGGTCGCAGCAGAGCGGATGCCGTTGAGATTGGCAGAAACGATGCGCATGATGGAAAATCAGGAGAGCGTGAAAATGGACGCGCAGCATACCCGGGACGCCATCGCGCTGTAAAACGGCCCGCATCGGCGCCACCCGCCCTGTCGATGCCATTGAGCTTGACGCGGATGATGCGTAACATGTCGGCTCGTCATCCCCACGCGCACAGGCCCAAGCACACATCTGCCCACCTCGATTCCCAAGGCGCGCCTAGCGCTGCCCCCCGTCTTTTGTAAACGAGCCGACCTCGACACACCATGGATTTTCGTCAGGAATTCATTGAATTCGCCGTTGCGCGCCAGGTGCTGCGCTTTGGCGAATTCAAGACCAAAGCAGGGCGTTTGTCCCCTTATTTCTTCAATGCCGGCCTGTTCAACGATGGCGAGGCCATGGTAAACCTAAGCCGCTTTTACACCCACGCCATCCAGGCCAGCGGCCTCCAGTTCGACATGCTGTTCGGGCCCGCCTACAAGGGCATCCCCCTGGTCACCGGCATCGCCATGACGCTGGCGGCGGCTGGGCGCAACCTCCCCTTCGCCTTCAATCGCAAAGAGGCCAAGGACCACGGCGAGGGCGGCACCCTGATCGGCGCGCCGCTTCGAGGCCGGGTGTTGATCGTCGATGACGTCATCTCCGCCGGCACATCGGTGCGCGAATCCGTCGACCTCATCCGCGCCGCCGGCGCCGCGCCCGCCGGCGTGGCGATTGCGCTAGATCGCATGGAGCGCGGCCTTGGCCATCTCTCCGCCGTGCAAGAAGTGGAACGCGACTACGGCTTACCGGTCGTGGCCGTCGCCACGCTCGAGCACCTCATGGACTATCTGCAAGGCCACCCCGAGCTGGCCGCCTACCGGGAAGCCGTGGCCGCCTACCGGAGTCAGTATGGTGTCCAGCACGCCTGATTTGCGCCGCCTAGCCGCCGGGCTGCTCATGGGCCTGGCGCTGCCTGCCATCGCCCAAGACGCGCCCCCGGCCGGGGCGTTCTACTGCTGTACCGACAGCAGCGGCCGGCGCAGTTGCGGCGACCTGCTGCCGCCGCAGTGCACAGGGCTACCTTACAAGGTGTTCAACCGCCAAGGCGTGCTGATCCGCGAAGTCGGCCGTCCCCTAACGCCCGAAGAAAAGGCCGCCCAAGCAGAACTCGCGCGGCAAGCCAAGCTGCAAGAAGCCGAGGCGCGAGAGCGGCGCCGCAAGGACCAGGCCCTGCTGGAAACTTACACGAGCGTCGAAGACATCGACCGGATGCAAGCCCGCGCCGAGAGCGAGGTCATCGCCGCCATGAGCGCCGCCGAGGCCAAGATCGCCGAAGCCAAGAAGCGGCGCAAGAAGTTCGAGAACGAAGCCGAGTTCTATCCGAACCGACCCTTGCCGCCCGAAGTCGCCAAAGGGCTACGCGATGAGGATGCCGAAATCAAGGCCCAGCGCGAGCTCGTCGATGCCAAGAAGCGCGAGCTCGAGCTCATCAAATCAAAATACGCCGAAGACCGGCGCCGCTACATCGAGTTGTCGCGCCGCTCGGGCCGCTGACGCAGCGCGGCGGCGCTGCGCAATCTCGGCAAGCCCCGTCAAGCAAAACGACGGGCGCCGCGCCACATGCGCGACACCCGTCGCACGCAGATTCCCGCCACAAGGCGGGCCAAGCGTCAATCTTTCTTCACCGGACAGGTATTCAGTCCGATGAGCGGATACAGCGGGCACCAGCCGATAAGGCCGGTGGCCAGGGGCACCACGCCGATCCACGCCCATACCGGCCCGCCCAGCAGAGCCCAGGCAATCAGGGCAATGCCTACGACGATGCGCAGAATCTTGTCGATACCGCCAACATTGGGTTTCATGCTGCCTCCTGAATGAATCGGGTTAGGAGCCGCCAATCTACGCCGCCCGATGCAAAGCGGTCTGTAACCTGGGTTACAGAGCCCCCTCGCCCCCGCGTGCGCGCGTACCGGACAAGACGCACAGCCGGCCCACTACACCCGGCCGCGCGCCCCATCGTCCCGAATGCCTAGCCGCTCTATTTGAGCTTACCGCGCACGACCCGAACGCGGCTGGGGTCCTTGATCACGGTCTCACCGCCATTACCGCTCAGATTGCCGCACGTGCAAGCCGACTGGATGCGCGGCACGGAACTGATGATGCCGGTGCAATCGAGACACTCGTAATAAAGGTCGCCGGCCTTGGGCAGAGCATCCGCGGCCGGCGCGGGCTCGACCGGGTAAAAGTTGTAAATCTTGCGCATGTCGATATTGAGCATCGTCTCCCCTTCCTCGTGAAGGCTTACAAAGTATCCCGCTCCGCCGCTTGGCGGAAGTGATGGTTGGCTTGCTCGGTCTCGCCGAGATGGTCGAGCATCCGCGCCAGCGCCAGATGCGCCTCGCTTCCAGCGCCATGCGCCAGCGCGGCCTCGAAGTAGCTGCGCGCCTTACCCCACAGCCGGAGCCGCTCGCACAGCCGCCCCAGGGTGAGTAGCAAAGCGGCATGGCGCGGCTCCCGAGCGAGCCAGGCTTCGGCCTTGGCGATGCGAGCGGTCAGAGCGCGCTCATCGTGGCTGGCAAGCTCGCCATACAAAGTGATGAGCTCGGTAGCCCAGGCCGTATCCAGCCCCCAGGCATGCCGTTCCAGGCCCGCTTCGGCCAAAAGCGCGGCATCGGCGCCCGCGCCCAGGGCATGCAGACGCCGCGCCACGTCGAGCACCAACTCAGGTTCCTGTTCCGCCGGGGGCAGCGCGGTGAAATAACCGAACAGGGCGGCGGCATCGGCCTGGCGCTGGCGCAGCGCCTCGCGGTGCGCCTGGCGGCGCAGCGCCGCGGCCATCTCGGGCGGCAAGGCCGCGCGCTTTTCGAGCTGGCGCAAGAGCTTGAGCACGCCCTCGCTATCGCCCAAGCCCTGGCGCGCCCGCAGCTCGAGACGCAAGGCGGCGATATGCCGGCCATGCTCACGCTGCAGACGCTGCAAATCGCGCAGCGCCGCGACATAGTCGCCGCGCTCGATAGCCAGCTCCGCCGCCAACATGAGAGCGGCCGCGGCGCTCTCCGGCGCCGCCTCGCTGGCGCGGGAGAGCCAAACACGCGCTTTCTCATCTTCACGCAAGCGCTGGGCCGCCCGCGCCGCGATGAGGGCGGCGGTGCTCGGCGCATGGCCAGCTTGCCACGCGGCCTCGGCGCGGCGCAGAGCTTGGCCATAACGGCCCTCGAACAGCAAGCGAATCGCCGCCTCGAGCACCCGCGCCACCTGCTCACGCTGACGCTGGGCGCGATAGGCGCGCGCCCGCTCGGGCAGGCCGATGCTGAACAAGACGCCGCGCAACAGCAGATAGGCAAAGACAAAGCCGCCGCCGAGCAGCAAGATGACGAAGTTGAGGCTCATCTCGACCCGCCAGGGCGGCAGGACGAGCAGCACGAAGCCGTCGTTGTAGCGCGCCAGCAGCGCAAGCGCCACGGCGAGAAAAGACAGCCCGAGAAACCAGAAGATGCCGCGCATGGCCTCGCCTACCGTTTTTCCCGCCGGTTCTTGAGATTTTGCAGCGCAGCGAGGCTGTCATTGAGGCTGGGCAGCTCGACGACGATGTCGGTAGCAGCCAGCTGCTTCAAGGCCGCCAACGCGGCCTGCACTGATTTTTCCTCGACCTGGAAATAGCGTTCGAGCCAAGCATGAGCCGCTTTCAGCTCGCTGCGAAACAGCCACTGGTCGCGGGTGAGCAGGGCGAGACGGGCATTGAGCAGGCGCAGTTTGATGTTCTCGCGCAGGATGAGGCTCTGCTCGGGGCTCAGCAGCACCACCTCGCGGCGGTCGAAACGCTGAATGCGCACGAGCCCCTTGAGTTCGGCCCAGCTTTCCTGCAATAGCGTTCGCCACCAAGAAGCCTCCAAAGTTTGCGGCGCTGGCTCTTGCCGAGCCGGACTGGGTGTCTTCAACTCCAAGGCGAGCGGCAGGGTATCCAGCCCCACGATCACGTTTTCGAGGCGCAGATTCATGCCCGGCACATCGACGAAGGGGGTAGCCCGCAACCGTTCGAGGTCGCGCGCCAAGGTGCGGCGCAGCGGCAGAAACTGCGGCCGATCGACCCGCCCCAAGCGGGCATCCGCAGCTTCGAGGGCGAGGATGGCAGCCTGGACGTTGCCAGACAATTGCAACTGTTGCACGGCATTGTTGAGCGCCTGCTCCACTTCTGCGAGCAGCGCGTCATCGCGGCTCACGGCCGCTTCTTGTTGCAGCGCCCGCAGCGCATCGGCCTGATCTTGGAACTCGGCCAAGCGCGCCTCGATGGCGCCGAATTTGCGCTGCAACTCGGCCGTCTGCTCCATGGCCTTGCTCACCAAGGCCCGGCTTTCATTGACGACCCGGTCGCTCTCGGACAAGCGCCGCGCCAGCTCTTGCTGGGTCTGCATGAGCTTGGCCCGAGTTTCGAGCCACTGCCAGGCCATCAGCCCAAGCGCGGCCAGCGCCACCCACAGCCAGGGGTTGCGCCAGAACGCCCCAGGCCGCAGACGGGGCGCGCGCGGGAGCAGGGATTGGCGTGCTTCACTCATGATCGGGACCAATTATAAGCGCATAGCCCGGCTAGCAAACCCGCATCAGCGGGGGCGGTGAGCACCACCTGGACGAAGCCGGCGGCCCGGGCGTGCTCCGCGATGCGGGCATGTGGCGCAAAGAGCGGCAAGGCGAAAAGGCGCTCGCGCTCGGCAGCCGGCACGCCTGCGAGCAGATAGCCCAGCGCTTCGCTACTCGACAAGGTAAGCGCAGCGCAGCGCCCAGCGGCCAGCGCCGCGCGAAAAGCAGCCCAGCCCGTAGCGGGCGCGCGGCGCTGATAGCAAGACACGCGCTCCACCCGCGCCCCGCGCGCTTCTAGGGTATCGCCAAGCAATTCGCGGCCGCCGTTGCCGCGCAAGATCAGCACCTGCCGCCCGGCCACCGCGGGGGCGGCAAGCTCCGGCAGCTGTAACAGCGCCTCGGAATCGAAACGCGCCACCGGACACAAGCAGTCGCGCACGCCCGCGGCGGCAAGCGCCCCTGCCGTTCCCGGCCCAACGGCCACGGGCCGCACCGCAGCCGGCCAATCCCGCCCCTGCAAAAGGCTGGGCAAGGCATGGCGGACGGCATTGGGGCTGACGAATACCACCAGGGCATAAGCATCGAGCCGCGCTGCCGCGGCCTGGAGCGGCCCGGCATCCGCAACCGGCAGGATTTCGAGCAAGGGAAAGTAAAAAGGCTCGCCCCCCAGCGCGGCAATGCCGCGCCCCAATTCAGCCGCCTGGGCCCGGGGCCGGGTCACGACGATGGTTTTGCCCGCCAGGGGCAAGTCAGCGCGCATCGCCTCGCTGGCAGGCGGCCAGCCGGGCCAGGATGGCATCCGCTCCACGGCCCCGCAGCTCGGCCGCGAGCGCGCGCCCGAGCGCCTCGGCATCGGCCGGATCGCCACGCACTGCGCCACTTACCATCTCCCGCCCGTCAGGCGTGGCAACGAAGCCGCGCAACCAGAGCCGGCCTTGCTCGAGCACGGCGTAGCCCCCTAGCGGCACCTGGCAAGAGCCGCCCAGGGCGCGCGAGAAAGCCCGTTCGGCCTTGACGCAACAAGCGGTCTCCGGGTCATTCAAAGGCGTCACCCAAGCAAGCGCATCGGCCCGATCCGCGCGCACTTCGATGCCCAAGGCGCCCTGCCCGGGGGCCGGCAGGGACTGCTCGGGCGTGAGCACGGTCTTGATGCGCGCTTCGAGACCCAGGCGAATCAGGCCGGCGGCGGCCAGGATGATGGCATCGTACTGGCCGGCATCGAGCTTCTTTAGACGGGTATCCAGATTGCCGCGCAGGCTCCTGATCGCTAGGCGCGGATAGCGAGCACGCAAGATGGCCTCACGGCGTAGGCTGGACGTGCCTACCACGGCGCCCGCAGGTAATTCGTCGAGGCTAGCGTAGCGATTCGAGACGAACGCATCGCAAGGATTCTCGCGCGCCGCAATCGCCGGCAGCAAGAACCCTGGCGGCATTTCCATCGGCACATCCTTCATCGAATGCACGGCCAGGTCGGCCCGGCCTTCCTGCATGGCCACTTCCAGCTCCTTGATGAACAGGCCCTTGCCGCCGATCTGAGCCAGAGGCCGATCGAGGATCTGGTCGCCCTTGGTGGTCATGCCGAAAATGACAACCTCCACCCCCGGATGTAGAGTGGCAAGGCGAGCCTGGATGTGCTCGGCCTGCCACAAGGCAAGCCGGGATTCACGCGAGGCAATGACGATGCGGGAAGGAGAAGACATTGGCAGAAACCTTGCAAAGAAGAAGATGGCTGGCTGGCGGACTGGGCCTGATGCTGGGCCCGATTCTAGCATGGCCCCCCGCGCCCCTCGCCCAGGCCGCCGAGCGAGATGCGCCGCTGCCGCCCGCCCGCGACCTACAGGCCGAAGCCCGCGCCGCCGCGCGCTCCGGCTTTCCGCTCGTGCTCATGTTCAGCCGCCAGGATTGCCCCTACTGCACCCGCGTGCGCCGCGACCATCTGGCCCCCTTGAACCGGATTCCCCGGTTCCGTGAAGTGCTGGTGCGCCAGATCGATCTGGATAAGGACACCCCCTTGCTGGATTTCCAGGGCCGCCCCAGCACGCACGCTGCCTTCGCCGCCCGGGAACGAATCCGCTTCGTGCCCGTAGTCGGCTTCTACGGCCCCGACGGACGCCAAGTCAGCGACGCCATCGTCGGCGCCCGCCTACCCGATTTCTACCAAAGCTATCTCGAAGCGGCCCTGTTGCAGGGCCGCTAGCGTTCATCGATGCTCGTCATCTCGAAGTATGCGCCCGGCACGGCCCCCTCGCCCCCCAAATCTTCCCCGCGAGGAGGCGTGCTGTGAGTCGCTGCGCGACCTGCACGCTAAAGCAACGGCTCGTCAGAACGCCATCCGCCAACCGGCAGTCACGCTCCAGTGCGGATCCCCACCTTCGGTCGCGGCGCTAGCGCCGAAGGTGAGCAGGCTTTTGTCGGATAGGCGATGGTCGATGTCGGCCGTCACCCGCAGCCACTCGCGCTTTGTCTTTTCCCCCGGCAGTTCGAAGCGCCAAAGACCGAGCAGGTCAACGGTCTGGCCGCGCCCCTTGTCCGTCGTGTCATCGATCCGGTGGTTCGCTTCCAGCGCCATCCGCAGGAGCGTCATCCCCGAAATCGCCCCCTGGGCGGCAATCCCCAGGCGGAGGTCATCGCTCTTGCTGTTCACGCCGCTGTAGCCGGCGGGAAAGCCGCCACCCGTTTCCGTGTAGGCTTCCTGCTCGGTTGCCGTATGGGTCACGGATGCATAGGGCGATAGCCCGAAAGCGCCCAGGCGGGCAGCATCTTTCCAATCCAAGCGCAAGCGCCAGGCCGTAGCGCGCACATCTGGCGTGCCCCGGGAGGTATCCACGCTTGCGCCATTCAGGTAGCGACGCTGCAGCCGCCCGTCGAAACGTCCGTGCCAGACTAGAGCGCTAGCCTCCCAACCTCCTGCAAATGCTCGGGCCGCCTCGACTACCAGATAATTGCCATCAAACCGGCCGCTGCCGCCCAGCTCCCAGTTCTGCCGGGCCGTCTGATGCCCCACGCCAACCCCCAGCCGCCAGGAACCGAGGACCTTGCAGGCCCCCGCCTCGAAAAGTTCCATGCGGGTTTCGGCTGGACGGTATTCAGCGGCATCCGCGGTTGCCCAGGCACAGGCACCGTCAGCGGCACGCACGAGCCCATTGTCCAGCAAGGTACGGTGATGCGCGCCGAACAACGGCAGGTTGGCCAGATCCATAGCAGCTTGCACGGCGCGCCGATGGGTCTGCAAAAGACTCGCATTGAAGGCCGCGATATCGGTCAGCAAGCCCGCCCCGGCAGGACCGACACGGGCCAGCCAGGCGCGACTCGACCAACCGTCATCTATGCCATTGCCCACCACCACGTTGCCGCTGGCATCGACGCCGGTGGCTTCGCTGAGCACGAGGCCGCTGGGTACGCTCACGCCAGCGGCAGCGAGCCAATCCGCCACCGACTGCATCCCACCCGAACGGGTCCAGCGGAAAGCACGCCAAGCCGAGCCACCGCTCACAGTCGCTGCGCCAACCACGACATCACCATTCGCGGAAACAGCGTTCGCATTACTTAGATCCCCCCCCGCCAGCGTGCCGAGGTCCTCCATCCCACCCGATGGCGTCCACCGAAAAGCTCTGTAGTTGAGCCCTGATACTTCAGAAGCCCCAACCACCACGTTACCATCCGCAGAGATACCGAAGGCTTCGCTCCAGGCCCCACCCGCCAGCGTGCCAAGGCTTTGCATGCCTGTCGCCTGCGTCCAGCGGAAAGCGCGATCGGCGCCCACGCCATCCGTGGCCGAAGTGCCGGCCACGACCGCGCCATCTGCCGAAACGGCGCGTGCGTCACTGCGGGTCCCACCCAGCGTGCCCAAGTCCTGCATACCGCCTGCCTGCGTCCAGCGAAAAGCGCGAGCCGTCATCCAATCATCGCCATCCGTGAAGGACTTGCCCGCCACCACGGCGCCATTTGCCGAAACAGCATAGGCGTGACTCGCGTTACCCCCCAGCGTGCCGAGATCCTGCATCCCGGAAGCCGTCCAGCGAAAGGCGCGCCACTCGCCATCCAGGCGCTTCGCCGCACCGACAATGACACTGCCATCCCGGTTGGCGGCATAGGCCATGCTCGCGTTGCCGCCCAAGGTACCCATGATCTGGAGTCCGCCCGCCGCTGACCAGCGAAACGCCTGCCACCCCTCGCTACTCGCCTGGTGCTCGCCAATGACCACTCGCCCATCGGCAGAGATACCATTCGCATGAGTCCGGTTCGGCTCCCCCACGAGGGCGAAATTTTGCGCGGCAGCCGGGCCCGCGAACCAGGCGGCCATGGCCATGACTAAGGGTGAGGGGCGAAACTTGAAAGCGACGAGATCCATTGCTGGGCTCCAAAAAAGCGAAAATCACCGGACACGAGATCAGCATCCCGATCCAACCAGAAAATGCCATTGTCCACAGCTTCGTTCGCCCAGCGTTCGCAGGCCATCGCCTGCCCGGCAATATGCCGGTAAAAGGCTGCCTCGAAACACTAACTCATCATGATCGGTCCGCACGCCCCTGACATGAAAGCGGCGCACCACCCCTCTCCCCTAGCTACTCCTCCCCCGCAAGGCGGAGGAGCGCAGCGTGAGTCACTGATCGACTTGCACGGCGACGTGACCGACACGCAGGAGCGCACGGAACAAGGTGCGTCGGGGATGCGGCCTCACCTAATTTGCCGCAACCACTGTTCGGCGTGACGACGCTGCGCCTCGAAACGCGGCTGGCGCGCCGTCTTATCGAGAAACTGCCGGTAATGCTGGCCGGCTTTGTCGATGTCGCCCACACGGGCAGCGGAGTAAGCAATGTTGAACAGGATGTCGGGATCCTCGGGCCGCAAACGATGGGCCTCGGCCAGCATAACCAGCGCCTGCGGGTCCTGCCCTTGTTCCTGAGCCGCGATAGCCCGCAACAGCCAAGCTTCGGCCAGATGCGGCGCCATGTCGGTGGCCCGCTGCAGGTGCGCCTCCGCCTCACGGAAATTGCCCAGTCCCAGCTCGGCCTTGCCGGACCAGAGCCAGGCTTCCGTTTTTTGGGGGAAATGCGTCCGCAGATCCTGCGCGGTCAAAGCAGCCTCACGATAGCGATGCTGCTCCAGCGCGCCTACGAGACGCGCCGCCAGCTCGTCAAAATTGGCCATGCCTAGCGGCAGCGGCGGCAATGCCTTGGGCGGATTGGGAGGCCGCACGACCTCTACCCTAGCCACCGGCGCCTCGGCGGGCAGCGGAGCCGCCGCAGGCTTGCCGGCCGTCTTGAGCAACTGAGCTGGAGTGGCGCTAGAAAAATCGTCCCGCCCCAGGCGCGCGGCGGCGATTTCGAGATCCCCTTCCCGGTGCAAGGGAGAACTGAGCAAGCCGACCCGCCAGCGGGTCTGGCCGCGATGCGCCTGCTCGACGATGAAAACCCCATCGAGATCTTCGATTCGGCCGACTACGGCAATGGCCGCCTCGATGTCCTTGTAGCTGCCAATCAGCTCCAGACGTTGACGCGGGTTCATCGCTTGAAGCGCGGCCCGCCATGCGTCCAGCGCTTCTTGGAACTGTCCGGCGCCCAACAGCTCCCGCCCTTTTTGCAGCCCTGCCGGAATGCGTTTGGGCGCGGCTGGCACAGGCGGCGCCTGCTCCGGCGCCGATGCCATGTCGCTCTGGGCAGAGGGTGGCGAGACCGTAGCAGGCCCAGCTGCAGGCGTGCTGCCAGGCTTGACAGACGCATCGCTGGCCGAAGCCGAACTTGCAGCGGCTGCAACGCCAGACTGGGCGTCCCCGGCGGGCGCTTCCGGCGCGCTCACGGGGGATGTGACCGGAACAGCTGCGGGCGCCACCGCCACGACAGATGCGGTAGTCCCTGCCGTTAGACCCGGTGCATCGGCGCGCGCAGGCCCGGCGACCGGCTGCGGCCGGCCCACGACACTGCCCTCGACCACGAGCCAAGCCGCCACGCTGGCGCACAGCAGAATGCCGCCTAGCACCAAAGAGCGGGGCAGGCGGCCGGCGCGTTTTTCTTCTGTCGCGAAGAGGACATCAGGTATCGGCCTGCTGCTGCCACCGACAGCGCCGCCGTCGAGCGCCGGGCTCGAACGGCCAAGCTGATTCAGAGTATCGTCAATAATGCTCATGGTCTGTTTTTAGTTAATGGGCACGCGGCCGAATACTTCACGCGCTGCGAGACGCAACAGGGCAAGATCGACACGCTGCTTCTGCTGCGAAAATGCGGCCAACAGAGCCCGGTCACAAAGGATATTGATGCGCCGGGGAATGCCGGATGTGTAATAGCGAACGGCGGTCAGGGCGGCGCGGGTGAAACAGAAATGGCCGCTCTCCCTGGCTTTGTTGATGCGGTGATTCACATATTCCGCCGTTTCCACCCAGCCAAAGGGACGCAGCTTGTGCCATACCGTGATCCGCTCGCGCAGCGCCCGCAGCTGCCGGGTGGCAAGCAACTCGTCGAGCTCGGTTTGGCCAAACAGCATCAGGGAGGCGAGCTTACGGTCCTCGGTTTCCAGGTTCGTGAGAAGACGCAAGCCTTCGATCAGGCTGGGCTCCAGCGCATGCGCCTCATCGACGATGAAAATGACGCGCTTACCCTCGCCAGCGAGCTGGATCAGGCGCCGATACAGCGCGTCATGGATGACGCTCGCGGCATTGCTTTGCACCTCCTCGCCCGTCAAATCGCGGTAGAGGCTGGCGAGCAGCTCCCCATAGCTTTGTTTGGGATTGAAGATATAGGCGGTGCGCACTTCGGGCGCCTCGGCCAACTGGCGCAGGAAATAACGGCAGAGCAAGGTCTTACCCAGCCCCACCTCACCCGTCAGCACCGTGAGACCGCCGCTCGAGGCGCCAAAGCGCAAACGCCCCAGCGCCGTCAGATACTGGCTATGGGGAAAGAAGAAGCTGGTATCGGGCGTAATTCGGAACGGCGGGCAATGGAAGCCCATTGCCCGGTAGATCTGATCGATGTCGTAGAGCGTATTCATTCGACGATGTACGGCGTCAGGATGATGACCAATTCACGTCGGTAGCGTCGGTTATCGGTAGTGCGGAACAGCACGCCGACGTTCTCTGCCTTGGCAAGACCAGGCACTCCCTTCTCGCTGCTGTCATCGACCTCCTCGATCAGACCGCCTATGACCACGGATTCGCCATCGCCGACCCGAACCATGGTGGTCGTAGTTTTGATGTCCAGCCGAGGCGCATTGGAGTTGCCATCCGGAGAAACATCGATACCCGCCAGCCGCGTGATGGATGGCGAAACATCGAGCGTGATGCGGCCATCATCGGCAATCTGGGGCGTCACCGACAGCACCACCCCCTCGGTGATGGTCTGGGGCGTATTGGTCGTCGTCACCAGAGGCTGGCCGCCCGCGTTCGGCGTAATGGTGGTGGTCGTGGTGAAGAAAGTCCGCTCGGTGCCGGACTTGACCACGGCGGGCTGATTGTTGAGGGTGCGGATGCGGGGCTGGGAGACCACGCGCACATTCCCCTCTTCCTGCAAGGCGTGGATTACGGCGTTGATGTCGCGCACCACGTGGGTCTGCTTGAAAGTCTTGTTATAGGCCGCGGACAGCGAAGCCGCAGCGCCGATGGCAGCGGTCGAGCCGGTAACGGCAGAGAGCGTGAGCGCGCCCATGTTGATGCGATTCCAGTCGATACCCAAGGCATTACGCGCCGACAGGGTGACTTCGACGATGCGCACGTCGATATAGACCTGGCGTAGCGTCTTACGCTGCAAAGACTCCAAATAATCTTCCACAGCCCGCATCCGAGACCGAGTCGTCGTGACTTGCACCGTGCCGGAAAGCCGATTGATCACTAAACGACCAACCTTTTCCTTCACGGCCTGGGTCGTCGTCGTCGTGGTATTGGTCAGCCGATCGGTCAACGTCGTGGTCTGCTGCAAAGGCTGATCCTGGCCGCCGGCATAGTCATCGCGTCCCTTGGTGAGGATTTCCTCGAGCTGCTTCTCGACTTCGTTCCAGTAATTGATGCTGTCGTTACGGCTCACGCCGACCCGCGTGGTATCCCCACCCGAACCGCTACCACTCGAAGAAGTATTGCTGGTGCTGGCGCTCGTACTCGCGCTAGTAAGGCGCAAATAATCGAGCTGAAAGGTCTTGGTCGCCTGGCGGGTCACGCGCAGCAAGCCGCCATCCCATTCCCAAGAAAGGCCAGCCGTCTCGAGCATGGCCTCGAGCGCCTTCTCCAGCGGTAGGTTGCGGAAATCGACGGTGATGCTGCCGGACACATCCGCATCCACGACGATGTTCAGGCCATAACCCGCCGCGAACTGCGCCATGGCTTGGCGCACAGGCAACGCACGCGCGGAAAAGCCATAGAGCTTGCGCGCCGCCAGGGAGGCGCCGTCCTGGCGCTTGGGCATCCGGTCGCGTAGCGCCAGGGCGGCGCGCGCTTCGGTATCCACCGGCGGCGGCGCCTTGGCTTGGGTCAGGGCCTCCTGGGTATAGACGGAAGGGGCCTCGGGAAGCTTGGCCTGCTGGGCACAGCCAGACATGAGAAGGGCGATGGCCAGGGCGAGGAAATTTCGTTGATTCAGCACGTTATTCGGCTCCGGATCAATGACTCAGGCGTTCGAGAAGGTGGCGGAACTGACGCTCCAGCTCGGCAGCGGGGGTGGAAGGCGGGGGCGGCTGCGGCCCTTTGCTGGCGGCAGGCGTAGCAGACACGACCTGCGCCACAGGCGCTTGCTTCATCGCCTTGAGGGAGTGCACCGTAAGCGGTGCCGCCAGGGATTCGAGGTAAACCACTTCCTGGCCCTGGGGGCCTTGCAACACGACCCGGTCCGCGGCCACGCGGCGCACCAGGAATTCATCGATACGCCCGCCCTCTTTCACCACCTGCTCGTTGAGCACGGCGAAACGGCCAAGGGGAGCGAGCAGCACCGATGCCAGACGGTAACGGTCCTGGGCGGCCTGGGGCCGCGGTGGCGGCGGTGGCGGGTTGATCGCCTGAATCAACCTGATTGGCATAAGCGCTTCGAGCCGGGGTGGCTCGACGGCCTGTACCCCTTGATGCAACAAGGCCTCGCGGCTACCGCTCTGGGCCAGAGGCTCCAGCTGCGGCACGCTCACGTGCGAGATGGGCGGCAGCATCATCTGGTGCAGCCAGGGTGAGAGCCACAAGCTAAGCCCGACGATGAGCGGAATGAGGGCAAAGGAAAGAAAGGCATTCATGGGTGGGTCGCCATCGACATCTTGAAATCGGAATCAACGCAAAAAGACTTTTTCACCGCTCATCTCCAGTTGCAGGCTCTCGCCTCCCACCGCCTGGCCCTCTCCCCCTTGCCAGCCGAGGGAGAAGTTCTTGAGCAAGAGAAAGCCGTCGCCTTCATAGGCCCGGGCGAGCACCTCGTTGATGCGGGCCAGTTCCGCCGTCGTGAACCGCGCCGCAAGGGCGATCTTCTCGTGCCGGGCCATAGCCTCGCCGCCGGCACCCAGCAGACCCCGGGCCGCCTCGTAGCGCTGGAGGTCCCGGTCGAGCTGGATGAGTTTTTGCTCCGCATCGAGCAAAAGCCGCTGCTGCTCGGCCAGGGCGGCCGCCTGGGCCGCCTCGTAACGCCAGAAGAAAAGGGCGAAGGCGAGCAACACACTGGCAGCAGCCAGCAGCATGGTGATCTTCTTGTTCAGGGGCATGGCACCGCTCCGCAAAAATTCAGGAAAGGGAAATGACTCACAGGGGGCACCGGGCTTTCAGTTCCTGCAGGGTCACGACCTCGACGATGTCGTCGTAATTGACCGTGGTGTTGCTGCCCGGCAGGATGCCCACATGTCGCCGCTCAGGGCGCTCGAAGACCCGGTCATTCCCGATGTTCCGATTGCCGGGGCGAGCGGGCGTGCTGGCCGCGATTTCATTGGCCTGCCCATCACGGTTGACGCCCGTGGCCACCAGCACAAAGGCCACGTTTTGCGGCGTGCCGCAGTAGCTGGCCCAGGTCGTGTTGTCGTCGTAATCGGGCACCCCGGCGCACTGGGCCAGCTGGCCTGGCGCATAGGGCGCGGCGATCGCGTTATCGAGCCGCGTACAAATATTGGTTTTATTAGCCGCAGGAGAAGTAAGCGAGCTATCAATCGCCGGATCGCCAGTATCGGGAACATTCCAGACGTCGTATTTGATCGGCTGATTGCGGCTGTCCTGCAGCCGCACCGGCAAGCCCTCCAGGGACCGGACGATATCGCAATTACCAGAGGAAGCCACCCCGGCCGCGTTCTTGCATTCCGGCAGCCGCCCTGTGGCCAGGAACTGGCCGATCAGCACCTCCTTCAGGTTCTTGACGATGCGCCGGTCCTCCTCCGCCATGGACTTGTGGTGGGTATCGGAGAGCATCGGCACCAAGGTGGAGGCCAGGATGCCCACCACCAGCATCACGAAAGCCAGTTCCAGCATCGTCAGGCCTTGCTCGCGGCCGGGCCGGGACAGGGGTTGGGACATCATCCTTGACCTCCAATCTGGGACATCATGTTGGCCACCAGCTCATAGATCGGTGCCAGCAGGGCAATCACGAAAAATACGAAGAAAATCCCCATGACCAATACCAGCAGGGGCTCGATAGCCTTGGTCAGCAATTCCACCGCCACCCGCACCCGCTGCATGTACATGGTGGCCAGCTTGCCCAGCTGGGCATCCAGGGAGCCGGTCTGCTCGCCGATGCCGATCATGCGCACATCCAGGGTCTGAAAGACGTTGCAGCGCTGGAACGATTCGCGCAGGCTGACGCCGATGCGCAGGTACTCGGGTATGCGCCGGATACGGGCGCGGAAATAGCGGTTCTGGGCCGTTTCCACCAGGCTGGAAACCGCATCCACGATGGGTACGCCGGCGGAATAGACGAGAGCGAAATACTGGAAGAAGAACGCGCTCTGGGCATTGCGGATCACGTTGCCGAAGATGGGCATGCCCCAGGCCAGCCGGTCGATGAACGGACGCAGGCCGCGCCAGCGCCGGGCCGTCGTAAACAGCAGGGGCACCAGCACCAGGCCCAGCAGGCCCCAGGTCCAGCCACTCACGAAGGCATCGCTCATGGCAAGCAGCATGCGGGTGGGCAGCGGCAGTTCCACATCCATGTTGCGGTAGACCGTGGCCAGCTTGGGCACCACGAACACCATCCAGAACACCACGGTGAGTAAGAGCATCGCCAGGGTGAAGGCGGGATAAATGAGCGCTCGCTTGGTGGTGGATTTGATTTCCTCGATGCGCTCGATATAGGCCGCGGCATCCGAAAGCATGGTCGGCAAATTGCCGGAGTTTTCCCCGATCCGGGCCATGTTCACCACCACTTCGGGAAACTGCTTGCTGCGCTCCATGGCCGAAGACAGGGAATGGCCCGCCAGCAGGGCCCGCCGCATCCGCTCCGCCAGGCCACGCACCGCTCCCTCCCGGGAACCCCGAGCCAGGTCGGCCAGGGCCGTCTGCAGATCCAGCCCCCCTTGCACATAAAGGGACATGTAGTTGCAGACCTCGACCACCTGGGCCGGCGATATCCGGCCGCGCAGGGCCTCGACCAAGCGCTCCAGGAACTCGGGCAGCTCATAGAAACGATCGATCTTTTCGCCGCGCCGCTCCAGCTCGGTCCACAGGGGCGTCGAGGCTGTCGTAGTGGCCGCTCCGCCAGCTGGTGCCGCCGTCGGCGGCAATGGCCGAGTAGATGATGAATGCCATGCGCCGGACCTCAGATCACCCGCTCGATCTCGGCCACGTCGGTGACCCCTTCGGCCACCAGGGCAAGACCTGCATCGAGCAGGGAGGGCACGCCGCGCCCGCGCACCAAGCGCTCGATCTCGGTGGGCAGGGCACCGTGTTCGATCAGGCTGCGCAGTTCGTCGTCTAGCTCGATGATTTCCGCCACCGCCACCCGGCCGACATAGCCGGTATGCCGGCAACGGTCACAGCCCACATGCTGGTAGACCTGGGCCACTTCGAGCCGGTACTGGGCCTGCTGGGCGCTGGAAAGAGGAACGGCCTGGCGGCAATGGGGACAGAGCTTGCGCACCAGGCGCTGGGCCACCACACCGCTTAAGGAGGCGGACAGCACCGCATCCTGACACTCCAGGTCGCGCAGGCGCACCACCACGCCGATGGCATCGTTGGTGTGAACCGTGGACAACACTAGGTGGCCGGTCTGAGCTGCGCGCAAGGTGAGATGCGCCGTATCCTTGTCCCGCACCTCGCCCACCAAGATCACATCCGGATCCTGGCGCAGGAAGGCGCGGATGGCCGAGGCAAAGGTGATGCCGGCCTTTTCGTTCACTTCCATCTGGCGGGCCAAGGGCAGGCGGATTTCCACCGGGTCTTCCACGGTCAGCACGTTGCGCTGCAACATGTTGATGCGGCGCAGCATGGCGTACAGGGTCGTGGTCTTGCCGGAACCGGTCGGCCCCGTCACCAGCACCGCGCCATGGGAACGGCGGGTCATGCGGTCGATCTGCTGGACCTGCACCGGCGAATAGCCGATGTTGTCCAGGGAATAGAGGTCCGCCCGGCCGGCCAGGATACGGATGACCAGGTTTTCCCCATTGACCCCGGGCATGGTGGAAACCCGCAGGTCGTGGCGTTCTTCCAGATAGGTAAAGGCGATCCGGCCATCCTGGGCCCGGTTGGTATCGGCAATGTCCAGGGCGGCCATGACCTTCACGGCGGAAACCAGCCGGGTATGCACCACGGCCGGCAGGGAATGGGCCAGTTGCAGCACGCCATCTACGCGCAAGGAAACCAGGGTGGCCAGGGGCGTCGCGCTGACGTGGATATCAGATGCTTGCGCATCGATGCCGCTCGTAATCACCAATTCGGCCAGCCGCTCGGCGGGAAAATCCCGCCCGCCCAGGGCCGTCTGGCCGATGCGGGCGATTTCATCGTCAAGAGAATGCTCGGCACGGGTGTAGCGTCGCTGGATCTCGCGCACCAAACGGCTGCGCGAAGCCACACAAAACGTCAGCGGATTCGAGACAAAGCGCGCCACCATGGCCGCCAGCTGCGGGTTCCCCGCGTCTTCGGCAGCCAGCACCAAGCGGCCATCCTTGACATCCAGTGGAAGCACCAGGTGCTTCTGGGCAAACGCAAAGGGCACGAGGCGCAAAGCTTCCAGGGCCTGCGGCTCACTCAAGTCGGAATAGGGTAGGCCGTGCTGCTGCGCCAGCGCCCGAGCGATTTCCTGATCAGTGACGAAGCCGAGGCGCTCTAGCGTATCCCCGAGCCGTTCGCCGCAGGTCTTGGCGATCGAGAGCGCATAAACCAGCAATTCTTCGGTGATCAACCCCGATTCTTTCAGGGTTTGTCCGAGAGTCTTCTTGGGTGCCATCATGATCAACGAAAATCCTTGGCCAGAATGGTCAATTGCGAACGCAGCACTGCCCTATTCGCAGGCGCATCGTAAGAAAGGGTGCTGCGGTTGAAGCGGCCTCGCTCCGCCAGACGCCCCACAGCTTCGGCCGCGAGGCGCTCGCTATGCTCATAGGCACCAGGCAGGACGAGTTCGAGCGTGAGCTCGTATTCACCTGCCGGTTTCTTCGCTGCCGCAGCGTTCTGGGCGGCGGCTTGCTGCGTATCTGGCTTGGCCGGCTCTTTCGCGGCAAACAGCCGCGCGAGGATATCGAT
>JAOAIO010000020.1 GCA_026414665.1 Azovibrio sp. | reverse complement strand
GGCCAGGAAGGCTTCATAATCCTTTTCTCCCAGGGCCTTGCCGCCATCAAAATCGGGGTCGATCACGTCGATCACCAAGGGCTTGGGCCCGGATAGACGCTGCAACGCCGCCTCCACCACCGTGGCATACTCGGGATCGGTCAAAAGCACCTTCGCCTCGCCATGCTGCAACATGAAGGCGATGGCCTCGGCATCGAGCCGAGTGTTGAGCGTATTGAGCACGGCGCCGAGCATGGGAACGCCAAAGTGCGCCTCGACCATCGCCGCGACATTGGGCAACATGACCGCCACCGTCTGCCCCGCCTCGACCCCGCGCCCGCGCAAGGCCGAGGCCAGCTGCCGACAGCGCCTATAGGTTTCCTGCCAGGTATATTGCCGCTCGCCCTGGATGACGCTAATGCGATTCGGATAGACGAACGCCGTGCGCCGAATGAAGCTAAGCGGCGAAAGCGGAACGTAGTTGGCCTGGTTGCGTTCGAGCCCCACGTCGTAAGGATTGTTCGCTGCCATGATTGTCTCCTTTTGTGTGGTACGACCGGCGCTGCGTGCGGCCGGCCGCTCTCGCCCCTGAAACCGGGGCTTTCAGGCTGTCGCATCGATTCCGGCCCGAACCGGCACGAAGCGCTGGACAAAAGCTTGGCAAAGCAGGTTTGCAGCAGTTTTCGTCAATTGCATCGAATCGTGACAAAGCGCACAGCTTTTTGACGCACCCTCTCGCCCCCAAGCGCTTCCAGCGCTAGGCGAAGCATCGTCGAGGGCTGCTAGAATCCCGAACATCATGTCGGACCGATCCTCCTCTGCGCAGCAAGCACGGCTGCTCGCTCAAATCGCCCAGCTAGAAGAAGCGTTGCAGCAAAGCCGCGCCGCCCTCGAGCAAGCCCAGGACATCAACCGCAGCATCTCCGCCGCCTTGATCCGCAGCGAGGAGCGCCTGCGCCTCATCACCGATACCATTCCGGCGCAAATCAGCTACTTCGACAAAAACCAAATTTATCGTTACGCCAACAAAGGCTATTCGAATTGGTTCGGCCTGCCGGAAGAAGCGGTGATCGGCGCGCCGATCGTCCAAGTCATCGGCGAGAAGGGCTACAACTCGGTCAAGCACTACATCGCCCGCGCCCTGTCCGGCGAGACCGTCACCCATGAATACACGATGCGCCAAAAAGGCAAGCTGGTGAGCGCGCGCAGCACCATGGTGCCGGAACTGGGGCCGGATGGGGTGCCGGTTGGCTGCTTCGTGTTCTCCTTCGACATCACGGAAACCCGGCGGATGCAGGCCGCCCTGGCGCAAGCCCAGAAAATGGAAGCCATCGGCCAGCTCACGGGCGGCGTCGCGCATGATTTCAACAATCTGCTCACCATCATCAGCGGCAATCTATCGATCCTAAAAGAGCGCCATCCGCACCACCGCGAAACCCGAGAACTGCTCGAACCCGCTCTGCAAGCCGCGCGGCGCGGCGCGGAATTGATCAAGAGCCTACTCTCCTTCTCGCGCCAGCAGCCCTTAAAGCCGGTCGCGGTCGACGTCGGCAAACTGGTCGCCGACCTGGAAACCTTGATCCGTCGCTCATTACCCGCTTCCATCCAGTTCGGCACCCGCTTGCCGAGCACGCCGCTGCATTCGCGCGTAGACCCGGGGCAACTCGAAAGCGCGCTGCTCAATTTCGCTCTCAATGCCCGCGATGCCATGCCCGATGGCGGCCGGCTGGTGATTCGAGTGCGGCCAGGCGTGCTGCGCAAGGAGCAAGCCGAGGCGCACGAACTGCCTGGCGGCCCTTACGTCTTCATCGAAGTCTCCGATACGGGCTGCGGCATGGATGAGGCCACCCAGGAAAAGGTCTTCGAGCCGTTCTTCACGACCAAGGCTTTCGGGCGCGGCAGCGGACTCGGGCTGTCGATGGTGTATGGCTTCGCCCGCCAGTCGGGCGGCTGTGTCACCGTCAATAGCAAGCCCGGCAAAGGCAGCACCTTTACCCTGATCCTGCCGCCGGCGCCCCCCAGCCACGCTACGGCCGACCCGGTCGATGAGCAAGCCCCGGCCACGGCTGCGCCCGGCGCCTTGGTGCTGCTCGTCGAAGACGAGCCCGATGTGCGCCGCGTCGTGCGCCAGCAGTTGCTCGACCTCGGCTATCCGGTGCTCGAAGCCGAAAACGGCAACCAGGCGCTCGACATCCTCACGCACGTAGAAGACATCACCGTGCTGCTTACCGATGTCGTCATGCCCGGCGGCATGAATGGCCGCGAATTGGCACGCCGGGCGCGCACGAACCGCCCCGACCTGCACGTCGTGCTGATGAGCGGCTACGAAGAGCAAGCCGCCTTGAGCCAGAGCGAAACCCCGCACCTGCGGCTGCTCGGCAAGCCATTCTCGAAACGCGAACTAGCCCGCGCCCTGCAATCCTGACTATGAAACAGACGACTTCCGCGCCGTTGATCTTCATCGTCGAAGACGATCAGGACGTGGCGCGCACCATGGAACTCACCCTTGCCGGCTTTTCCTTCTCCACCCAGTGCTGCCGCAGCGGGGCGGAGTTGCTGCGCCGCCTACGTACCCAGACCCCCGACCTGTGCATCATCGACCTGGGCCTACCCGACATGGACGGGATGCGTCTGATGCAGCAGGTGCAAAGCATCAGCGATTGCGGCGTGCTCATCGTCACCGGGCGCAGCCATGTGAGCGACCGAGTAATGGGCCTCGAACTAGGCGCCGACGATTACATGGTCAAACCCTTCGAGGCGCGCGAGCTGGTGGCCCGCATCCGCAGCATCCTGCGGCGGCGCCAGACGGCAGCGGATAGCCGCCCGACACGCACGGCGGTCGCGGAATTCTCCGGCTGGCGCTTCAACCCCGCCAATAACACGCTGCAAGCCCCGGACGGCAAAGAACAGCTGCTGAGCGCCTCCGAAGCGGAGCTGCTGCGCATTTTTCTTGCCAATCCGAACCGCATCTTGCAGCGCGAGCAGTTGCTCGGCAACCGCGAAGAGGCCCCGACCGACCGCAGCATCGATGCCCGCGTCTCACGCCTACGGCGTAAGCTCGATGACGATGGCCGGCAAAAAGAAATGATCAAGACCGTGTATGGCGCCGGCTACCTGCTCCTCTCGCCGGTGCGCTGGCTGAATGACGGCGAGCGCGACTAAACCGGCTCCGCAAGAAAAGCGTCACGAAAACGTCAACCCCCTGTCGCCGGAACAGGCCAGCATCCTGATCCATGATTCAGGATTGCCTCGGCCTTGCTCCGGCCTCCGGCCCGCCGCGCCTCACGCTCGCGCTGGTCACGGAAACCTTCCCGCCCGAAATCAATGGTGTCGCCATGACGCTCGGGCACTTCGTCGACGGCCTACGCCAACGCGGCCACCGCTTGCAGCTCGTGCGTCCGCGCCGCTGCCGCGCCGACACTCCGACCCGGCAGGCCGATTTCGAAGAAATCTTGGCGCCCGGCATCCCGATCCCTGGCTACCGCGGGCTACGCTTCGGTCTGCCCATGCCTTACCGACTGCGCCGGCTATGGACGCGGCAGCGCCCGGATCTCGTCCATGTCGCCACCGAGGGCCCGCTCGGCTGGTCGGCGCTGGCCGCGGCAAGCCAGCTGGGGCTACCGCTCACCACGAGTTTTCACACCCGCTTCGACCATTACAGCGCCCATTACGGCTGCGCCTGGCTCCAGCAGCCGGTAGCGGCTTATCTGCGCCAATTCCACGCCCGCGCCGCCGCCACCTTCGTGCCTACCGCCGAAATGGCGCGGACGCTGCAAGCGCAAGGCTATGCCCGGGTGCAGGTGCTCGCGCGCGGCGTCGATCAGCGGCTATTCGATCCTGCCCGCCGCTCGCCTGCCTTACGCGCCACATGGGGCGTCGGGGAACACGGCCTGGCGGTGCTGGTGGTGAGCCGCCTCGCCCCAGAAAAAAACCTGCCGCTTGCTTTTGCGGCTTTCGAAGCCATCCAAAGCGTGCGCCCTGATGCGCGGCTGATTTTGGTCGGCGACGGACCCGCGCGCAAGCCGCTCGCCAAGACCTGGCCAATGGCGCACTTCGCCGGGATGCGCACTGGCGCCGACCTAGCGGCGCACTATGCCTCGAGCGACCTTTTCTTGTTTCCCAGCCTCACTGAGACCTTCGGCAACGTCACGCTCGAAGCCATGGCAAGCGGCCTGCCGGTAGTCGCCTACCATGCCGCCGCCGCAGGCGAGCTCATCGAAGATGGCCGCTCAGGACGACTCGCCGCGCCGGGCGATGCCGCCGGCTTCATCGCCGCCGCCCGGGATCTGGCCGCCGCGCCGGATGTGCGCCAACGCCTAGGACGCGCTGCGCGGCAGCGGGTCGCATCGATGAGCTGGGAGGCCATCCACGCACGCCTAGAAAGCACCCTGCTACAGATCGCGCAGCGTCACGCGCCGCTCGCCATGCCGACCGACCCGTTCTTGCGCATCATGGAAGATTAAGACCGTGCCGCGCGTCCGCTCCGTGTTCATCTCCGACATCCACCTTGGCACCCGCGCCTGCCAGGCTGAACGGCTGCTCGAATTTCTCAAGGAATATCCGGCCCGTCATCTCTACTTGATCGGCGACATCGTCGACTTCTGGGCCATGAGCCGCAGCATCCACTGGACGCCGGCGCAGAATACCGTAGTACAGAAGATCTTACGCCGCGCCCGGCACGGCGAACGCGTCGTGCTGATTCCCGGCAACCACGACGAGGCGCTGCGCGAATATGCCGGCACCGCTTTCGGCGACATCCGGGTCGAGCGGGAATGGGTGCACACCGCCGCCGACGGCCGCCGCTACTTACTCGTGCACGGTGACGAATTCGACCAGATCACCCGGCATCATCGCTGGATCGCCATCCTCGGCGATGTAGCCTACAACCTCCTGGTACGCGCCAACATCCTGCTCTCCTGGCTACGCCGCAAGCTGCGCCGCCCCGGCTACTGGTCACTCGCCGGCTACGCCAAACGCAAGGTAAAGAAGGCGGTGAATTTCGTCTTCGACTTTGAAGACGCCGTCGCCCACGAAGCCCGCCAGCGCGGCCTGCACGGCGTGATCTGCGGCCACATCCACTGGGCCGCCATCCGCGACATGCCGGGGCTAACCTACATCAATTGCGGCGACTGGGTGGATAGCTGCACCGGCATCGTCGAACATGAGGATGGCCGCCTGGAACTGGTGCACTGGCAGCACGGCGCCGCGCACGCGGCAGCGACGCGCGCCACCGCAGCCGACCTGGCGGCCTGACTGACGCAGGCCCAGCGGCAACAGCGCTCAGACCACGCCTCTGGCCTTCAAGAACGGCACATAGGCCTTATCGACCCTAAGGATGTGGTGAATCAGCCAAGCCTTGAGGAATTCGAGCGCATCTTCGCTCACCGGGTCGCCCCCCTCGAAGTTGAGGAGCAAATGCATGGCTTGATGCGTGAAGCGGTCGTGCTCTTGCTTGTGTTCCGGCGTTTCCGGGTAATCGAAGCGGTGGAACAGCTCTTCTTCGAGGATGAAATGGTTCATCGTGTAATCCACCAAACCTTCGAGCACTTCGCCCACCACCTTCGGGTCGGGATTCTGGCTCTCGACCTGCTCATACAGACGGTTAGTGGCCTCCACCAACCAGCGATGCTGCGCATCGATCGACGCGATTCCCAGCACGAACTCGTCGGACCAGGGCATGAATACAGACACGGCATTTCCTCCCATCGACAAGGCTTTTGCCTTTTGTAGCCTTAGGATGCCATCATCGTGGCGCCAGGGAAAGGCCCAGCGCTCACGCCAGCGCGAAAACGCCCCGACCGGACTTGCGCCGGGGCGGCCATCCCCGCAAAAATGCGGCTTTTATCACGACTCGGAGACTCTGCCATGCAGCCCCTGCCCCGCCTCTTGCTCGCCATGCCCCTGATCTGCTGGCCCTGGGTGGCCGCAGCCGATGTCGGCCTTGCCACCTCGAAGAACTGCATGGGCTGCCATGCCATGGAGAAAAAGCTGATCGGCCCCTCCTACAAGGACATCGCCAGCAAATACAAAGGCCAGAAGGATGCGGAAAGCTATCTGCAAGGCAAAATCCTGAAGGGCGGCACGGGCGTTTGGGGCAATATGGCCATGCCGGCATCGGCCAACGTCAGCGATGCCGAAGCACGTAAGCTCGCCGCCTGGATCCTCGCCTTGTAAGTCACTTGAGCGTCAGAACGACAGCCCCTACGACCCGCACCAAGACATGCGCATGAATCCTGCATTCGCCTTTTGCCTCGCCGCGGCCCTCGCGCTCGCGGCCAGCGCCGCCCAGGCCCACGGCCGGGCGCGCAAGACCGGCCATGCCGCACACGTGCACGGCCAGGCCCGCCTCATGCTCGCCGTAGCGGGCAATGCCGTGCAGATCGGTCTGGAAACCCCGCTCGACAATCTGCTCGGCTTCGAGCACGCCCCACGCACCGCCAAGGAAAAGCAGGCGGTCGATGCGCTGCGCGCCCGCCTGGATACGCCCCAAACCTTGTTCGAGCTCGATCCGGCGGCACGCTGCCAGGTCGAGTCGGTGCGCATCGCCGGCCTGCCGCACGCTCGAACAGCGCACGACCACGCCGATCTCGAAGCCGACTTCAGCTTTACCTGCGCCCAGCCGCCACGCGCGCTCACGCTACAACTGTTTAGCGCCTTCCCCCGCCTGCAACGCCTCGATGTCGAGCAGGTCACGCCCGCGGGTCAGGCGCTGCACCGGCTCGGACCTGGGCAGTCGCGCCTTGAATGGTGAGTCCGTGTCCGCCGCCTTGGCTGTTCGCCTCACCGACCTGCGCTTTCGCTGGCAAGCCGGCGCGCCTTGCTGCCTAGACATCCCCAGCCTTGCGATTGCTGCCGGCGAGCGGGTGTTCATTTACGGCGCAAGCGGGAGCGGCAAGAGCACCCTGCTCGGACTATTGGCCGGCGTGCACCGACCCGAAGCCGGATATGTCGAAATACTCGGGCAAGATCTAGGCCAGCTCTCCGGCAGCGGCCGGGATCGCTTTCGCGTCGATCATATCGGCTTCATCTTTCAGCAATTCAACCTCATTCCCTACCTGCCGGTTCTGGATAACGTGCTCTTGCCTTGCCGTTTTTCCCGCCGCCGCTTAGCCGAGGCACGCCGAGACGGTAAGTCGGAGCAGGCCGAAGCGCGCCGCCTGCTCGAGGCCTTAGGACTTGAAGGCCAGCTTTTGGCGCAACCCGCCCACCGGCTTTCCGTCGGCCAGCAACAACGGGTGGCTGCTGCCCGGGCGCTGATCGGTCGCCCGGAACTCATCATCGCCGACGAGCCCACCTCGGCACTCGATGCCGACCGGCAAGACGATTTTCTCGACCTGCTCTTGGAAGAATGCGCGGCCCAGGCAAGCCCCTTGCTGTTCGTCAGCCACGACCACCGCCTAGCCTCCCACTTCACCCGGGAGCTATCGCTGGCGGCGCTGAACCGGGCGAGCCTGCCATGAGCGCGCTCCTACGCATCGCCTTGCTCAGCGCTTGGAACCGGCGCTTGACCCTAGGCCTCACCGTGCTCGCCATCGCCTTGGCCGTCGCCTTGCTGCTAGGCGTGGAGCGCAGCCGAGTGGCGGCCCGGACCAGCTTTGCGCAATCCGTCTCTGGCACCGACCTGATTCTCGGCGCGCGCACGAGTCCGGTGCAGCTCATGCTCTACAGCGTCTTTCGCATCGGCGGCGCCACGCACGACATTGGCTGGGACAGCTACGAGGCCATCGCGCGTCACCCAGACGTCGCCTGGAGCATCCCCCTCGCCCTGGGCGATTCGCACCGCGGCTTTCCCGTCGTCGGCACGAACGCCGCCTATTTCGAACACTTCCGCTACGGCCGCGAGCGCAAGCTCGCGCTCGCCCAGGGCCGCCCCTTCGCCGGCCTCTTCGAGACCGTGCTCGGCGCCGAAGTCGCGCGCCGGCTCGGCTACCGCCTGGGCGACCGCATCACGCTCAGCCATGGCAGCGGCGCGCCCAATCTCGCCGAGCACGACGACAAGCCGTTTACCGTGGTCGGCATCCTCGCCCCCACCGGCACGCCGGTCGATCACTCGCTGCACGTCAGCCTGGAAGCGATCACGGCTATTCACCTAGACTGGCAAGGCGGCGCGCCGATACCTGGCGTGCGCATCGCCGCCGCGCATGTGGAAAAATTCGATCTGCGCCCCAAGACCCTCACCGCCGCCTTAATCGGCCTCAAGCAGCGTGCCGCCGTGTTTAAGGTGCAGCGCGACATCAACCGCTATGCCGACGAACCGCTGCTCGCGGCGCTGCCCGGCGTAGCCCTGGACGAACTCTGGCGCGTGGTGGCGCTGGTAGAACAGGTGTTGCTCGGCATTTCGGCCTTGGTGGTGGCCGTGGGCCTAGCCGGACTGGTGGCGGTCATCCTAGCCAGCCTCGGCGAACGACGGCGGGAACTGGCGGTGCTGCGCTCGGTGGGCGCCGGACCAAGGCACATCCTTGCCCTCTTGGCGCTGGAAGGCGGCGGCGTGACCCTGGCCGGCATCGGCCTTGGCCTCGTCGGCCTCGAACTGCTGGCCTGGCTAGCCGGCCCGCTGCTCGAAGCCCGCCTGGGTCTTACCCTGGCCCTCCAAGGGGTGACGCTTGCAGAGCTCCAGCGCCTCGCCGCCGTGGCCGCAACCGGGATGGCCGCGAGCCTCTTGCCAGCCGCGCTTGCCTACCGCCGCGCCCTCGGCGACGGCCTCACGCCGCGGCTTTAGCGCTTGCGCGGCCGCACAACCAGCGCCAGCGACCAGGCGCTGGACGCAGCATGGACCAGGCTTACCGCGCCACGCGACAAGACACGCCATGCGGCCGCGCTACCGTCTATGCGCGGCGCCCGCTTCATTTGAACAGCTTGCCAAGCGATGCGCCAAGCCCACGCGCCACGCTGCTGCCGGCGCTGCCCACCCCCTGTGCCAGCCCTTCGAGGCTGATGCCCAGGCTATCGGCCACGGCCGCGCCGACTTTGCCCATCAGATTTTCGTTGAGCGAGAAAGCCGGATCGTCGAGGTTGCCCGACAACACGAAATCCACGCGGATACGCCCCTGGCGATCCTTGAGCAGCGCCACCACGGCGCTTCTAGGCATCCCCATGAAGGAATTGCCGCTGCTGGCAAGCTCGAGCTGATGCAAGGTCAAGCTGCCGGGGCCATGCAGCTTGCCGTTTTTCACCGTGGTATGCAGGTCCAAATCCATGCTGCCGCGCCGCACTCCGGTTTCCGCCGCCTTGATGAGATAAGGCTGCAAAGCAGTGAGATCGACGCCGCGCAGGCGAGCCTTCAAGTCCGATTCCTTGCTCGCCAATTCCACTTGGCCTGCCAAATCGAGCTCGCCATCCCGATGCAGGCCCTTGATGACGCCCTTCACCTGGACCTGACTCTGGCCAGTGAGATCGGGGAACGATAACGGCCCGATGCGGGCATTGAGCTGCGCGAGCGACACTTTCAAGGCCGGCTGGCGCACCGAGGCATCGAAGAACTCCACGGCACTGTCTACCAGTTCCACCTGGCCGATGCGCACTTCCACGGTCTTGCCCGTGTTCGGCTGGCCTGTCTGTCCGGCGCCCGGCGCCGCAGCCGTCGCTGCCTGAGCGAGCCCCGGCAGCACCTCGACCCGCCCGGACCGAGTACGCAGGATGGAAAGATAAGCCCCTTCGATGCGGATGCGGTGCAGCACCACCCGGGCGCTGAGCAGATCGGCCAGAGAAGGCACCACATGGATACGCTCGGCGCGTAAGAGATCGGGCGCTGGCCAGGCCGCCTTGCCGGTGGTGCTTTCGGCCGGCAGGCGGAGCCCAAGGATTTCCACTCCGGTCAGTCCCACTTGCAATTCCCGCACCTCGCCCCTTGGCCCCAGGGCCGCGACGATCTGCTCTTTGAGCACATGCACGGCGAACTGGAACGCCAGCACACCGGCTAAGAGCAAGAGCGCGATGAGGCCAGCGACGATCCAAATCCAGCGCCGAGACCGGGCGGAAGGCGAGGATGCAGCAAGGGCCGGCGTTTCCGAGGCCGGCGAATTCGGGGCGACGCGCATGGACATTGAACCGCAATGACAGCTAGGAGATAGGCGATATTACCGAATCAGGCCGGCGCTGAGGACGCAGGACGCGCCAGGCCGAAGCAGCCCTGAGGCAGTCCCTGGCTATTCACCGGCCAAGCATTGCCATCCGGGCGGTCCCAATAAGGCTCGCTGCCGAACCGGTCGAGAAGAAAGTCGATGAACACCCGCACCTTGGGCGGCAGGTGCCGATTGGGTAGATGCACGGCATAGATCGAGCGTTCCACCGGCACATACCCCGGCAAGACCTCGACCAAGCGGCCTTGTTGCAGCTCCTTGCCGACGATGAAGGTGGGCAAGAGAGCCAGGCCCAATCCCCCCAGCACCGCCTGCGACAAGGCCTCGTCATCGTTGATGCGCAAGGTACCCGTGACGGGAATCTCGATGTCCCCCTCTGGCCCCTTCAGGTGCCAAGTGCCGGAATCATTGAGATAGGTGTAGTCGAGGCAGTTGTGCTGCATCAGATCCGTAGGCCGCCGCGGCGTGCCGCGGCGGGCCAGGTAATCGGGACTGGCGCAGATCTTGCGGCGGATCAGGGCAAGCTGCCGCGCTACCAGGTTTTCTCCGGGCGCGGGCGTGATGCGCAAGGCCACGTCGTAGCCCTCATCCACCAAATCCACGAGGCGGTCAGTGATGGTCATATCCACCGACAAATCGGGGTACTGCGCCATGAACTCGGGCAAGGCCGGCGCCACATGCAAGGTGCTAAAAGCCACCGGCGCGGTGATCTTGAGGCGGCCGCGCGGCTCCACATGCAGGCTGCTGACCGTGCGCTCGGCTTGCGCTAGCTCATCGAGGATGCGGTCGCAGTGCTCGAAATAGGCCTCCCCCACTTCGGTGAGGCTCAAGCGGCGCGTGCTGCGATGCAAGAGGCGCACGCCCAGGCTGGTTTCCAGACCTGCTACCGCCTTGCTGATGCGCGACTTGGACACCCCCAGGCGCCGCGCCGCCCCAGAAAAGCTCTTGGCCTTGACGACGTGGGCGAAATACAACATGGCATTGATGTCATGCATAGCAAATTGTCACTCAAAAGGAAACAGTATTATGAAGTTTACATGACTTATCAAGCCGCGCGACTCCCCCTAAGATTCTGCGTCCTGCGCACATTTGCCCGCAACCCCATCAGCAAAACAACAAAATCCTTTTAATGCAAGAAGTTATCTTACAAATTAGGCGATGTGACTACATTCGCCTCATGGCGCTGCGCCCGCCGCCCGAGCTGCGCGCCGAACTAGATCGCGCCATTGTTACCCCAGACGATTCAATCCCCAAAGATATCGTCACGATGAATGCGCGTGTCTGCTACCGCGACGAAGCGACCGGTGCCGAGCGTTGGGTGGAGCTGGCCTACCCCGAGGCGGCCGACCCCAGCGCCGGCCGCATCTCGGTGCTGGCTCCGGTCGGCGCCGCGCTGCTCGGCTTGCGCGTCGGCCAGGACATCGAATGGGACTTTCCCAACGGAGCCGTGCGCCGCCTGACCGTGATCGCCGTGATCCAGCCGCCGCCCGAGACAGCGACGGAAACCCCCGCCACCGAACCATCCCACTAAGCCAACCCAGGAGATCGATCTTGCGCTACCAGACTTTCGCAGAATTCACGGCCCAAGTAGCCGCCCGCAATCCGGGACAACCGGAATTCCTGCAAGCCGTGACCGAGGTTATCGAAAGTCTTTGGCCTTTCATCGCGCAGCACCCTAAATACGCCGAGCACGGCCTCCTGGACCGGTTGGTGGAACCGGAACGCATCTTGATGTTCCGCGTTTCCTGGGTGGATGACCACGGCGAAGTGCAGGTCAATCGCGGCTACCGCATCCAGCACTCCTCCGCCATCGGCCCCTACAAGGGCGGCATCCGCTTTCACCCTTCGGTCAATCTGTCCATCCTCAAGTTCCTGGCCTTCGAGCAGACCTTCAAGAACGCGCTGACCACCCTGCCCATGGGCGGGGCCAAGGGGGGCTCTGACTTCGATCCCAAGGGCAAGAGCCCCGGCGAGGTCATGCGCTTTTGCCAGGCCTTCATCAGCGAACTGTTCCGCCACCTCGGCGCCGAGACCGACGTGCCCGCCGGCGACATCGGCGTGGGCGGCCGCGAAGTCGGCTTCATGGCCGGCATGATGAAGAAGCTCTCGAACCGGGCCGACTGCGTATTCACCGGCAAGGGCCTCTCCTTCGGCGGCTCTCTGATCCGCCCCGAAGCCACCGGCTACGGCACCGTCTACTTCGCTCAGGAAATGCTAAAGCGCGTCGGGAAATCCTTCGATGGCATGCGGGTTTCCGTCTCCGGCTCCGGCAACGTGGCGCAGTACGCGGTGGAAAAAGCCATGCAGCTAGGCGCCAAAGTGGTCACGGTCTCCGACTCCAGCGGCACCCTTTACGACGAACAGGGCTTCACCCCGGAAAAGCTGGCCGAACTGATGGACGTGAAAAACCACCGCTATGGTCGCGTCGCAGACTACGCCAAGCGCGTAGCCGGCAGCCAATTTCTGCCTGGGGTACGGCCCTGGCACATCCCTGTGGACATCGCCCTGCCCTGCGCTACCCAGAACGAGCTGGATGAAAACGATGCGGCCACCCTGGTCAGGAATGGCCTCACCTGCATCGCCGAAGGCGCCAACATGCCCTCCACCGCCGGCGCCGTCAGCATCTTTGAACAGGCCGGCGTGCTCTATGCCCCGGGCAAGGCCAGCAATGCCGGCGGCGTCGCCACATCAGGGCTCGAAATGAGCCAAAACGCCATGCGCATGGCCTGGCCACGCGCAGAAGTCGAGGCCCGCCTACTCGGCATCATGCAAGGCATCCACGCCGCTTGCGTGCAATACGGCCAAGATCGAAGCGGCAAGGTGAGCTACGTGAAGGGCGCCAACATCGCCGGCTTCGTCAAAGTCGCCGATGCCATGCTGGCCCAGGGTGTCATCTAACCAGGCATCAGGCACCTCGAACCAGCGCCGGCCAGGGGAAGCCCCCCTTACCGGCTGCATCCGCGCGGTCGTTGCGAAACCGGATTCCGCCGCATCATGCGCCTTGCGCCATCACGGCGGCCAATTGATCGATCACGCGTTCTCCCTTGGGCGTCAGCTTCACGAGTTGATAGCGCCGATCCGAAGGGTCGACCGTTGCTTTAACGACCTCGAGCCCCTTGGACTTGCCCCGACCGTGCTCGCCCAGAATCGCAACGTTACGGGAGGTCGAGGAAGTGGCATTACCCACCCGCACCGCCAGGTCGGAAATGCTGATGCCAGCTTCGCTAGCCATCGCCACCTCGATCAAGGTGAGCATCTGTTGTAGCGGCATTTCCGGGTCGAGTTTCTGGAACGTCTCCAAAAATTGGCGCCCTTTGCGGATCAATCTACGCCTGTGTTCCGGGTCGATCTGGGTAGCAGTATTTGCAATAGCTTCCATGGTTTTACCTTTCAAAACACGCCCTCACCTGGCATACCGCCAGCGCCCAGGCAGTGCCCCAAGGCCCTACGAATCCGCGCCGCGCCTCGGTTCAGTTGCCCAATTCCAGCGCCGCTTGCGCCCAGGCCAGGGCGGCGCTGCTGCTGCGTTGCACATCTTCCCGAGTCAACCCGAGCGCATCACCCAGCCGCTCCATCTGTTCCTGCCGGCCACGCTCCACGGCGTAGGCAAGCATGAGCAGACGGGCATAGGGCCCTTCGCTCCGAAGCAGCACCGCTTGCACGTCTTCAGGCAAATGCAGCATGGCGAGGACACGGCGCAGGGGCTGGCCGAGTAGGACGTCGAAGACGGACAAGAGGCCCACCAAAAACAGTTCATCGCACGCCTTCGGCGGATAGATGGGCGCCGCCACCCGCTCGAGGAAGGCCGCGCGGACCAGCGCCAGTTCGAGCAAGGCCGCGTCCTTGTCGCGCTTGCCGCCGACGCGGAACATGGCTAGGGTCAGCCAGCGATAGAGCTGCGCCCGGCCCAGCACGAGGATGGCGCGCTCGACGCTCGTCACCGGCTGCGCCAAGCCCATCAGCGGCGAGTTGGCCATGGCGATGAGCTGCACGGACACCACGGGGTCGCGCTTGGCGATTTCGGCCAGGACTTGCAGTTCGTCGTCCTGGCGCAGCCGGTTGAGCATCTCGATCAGCACCATACGGCTCTCGGAGAGCTTTTCCTGGGGCTCGGCCTCGTCGAAAGTAGCGATGAAGCCACCCAGGCAGTAATGCACCCCGAGACTATCGCACAGGCGCCGCTCCGGCCAGGTAGCGATGCCATCCACCATGATTTCCAAGGGCGGCGCCACGCGCTTGAGTTCGCGCACCAGCGTCTCGAAAGCTTCCAGGTTGAAGGCGGTGTAGTCCACGAACAACAGGGAAAAATCCTGCATCCGAGCGCGTAGGGCGAGATCGACTTGGGTCACATTCACAGCGACCTGGCCGTTTACGGCTTTGATCTCGGCCAACAGCGCCGGCTCGGCGGCTTCCAGGCTGGCCAACAAGAAGCGAGTGCCCGGCCCGATCAGGGCCGCATAATCGGCGCTGCGCCAGCGCTCCGCCGTCATGGGCAAGAGCGCGAGACGGCGCTCGGCCATGTTGCGGATGCCGGCATCGGCCAGCGCCTGGACCACCTCGGCCGGCGCGCTCCCATGCGCCGTCACCCGATAGCGGTAGCCGCAAATGCGGGTCTGGGCATCGATGATCTCGTCCCGAGCCACGCTCGGGCGAGGTCGCGGCGGCTCGGGCACCGACACGGCGGCCGGGGGCGGCGGCGTGTCGCGCTTGAAGGGGTCGGGGTTGATGCTGGGCGGCTCGGCGCCGGCCAATAGCTTGCGCCAGAAGCGCATGGCGTCACCCCACCCAGCGGCGGGCGTTGCGGAACATGCGCAACCAAGGACTATCCTCGCCCCAGCTCTTGGGGTGCCAAGACATCTGCACGCTGCGGAAGACCCGCTCCGGGTGCGGCATCATGATGGTAAAGCGGCCATCCGCCGTGGTAACGCCGGTGAGTCCCCCCGGAGAGCCATTGGGATTCAAGGGATAAATCTCGGTCGGCTGGCCGCGATGGTCCACATAGCGTAGCGCCGCGGCCACCTGATCGGGGCGGCTGTTTTCAAAAACGGCGCGACCTTCGCCGTGCGATACGACGATGGGCAGCACTGAGCCCGCCATGCCTTGGAAGAAGAGCGATGGAGAATCGAGCACTTCCACCTGCACGAAGCGGGCCTCGAACTGCTCCACCAGATTACGGCGGAAGGCAGGCCAGGCGGCGGCGCCCGGAATCAGTTCCTTCAAGGCGCTCATCATCTGGCAGCCGTTGCAGACGCCCAGAGCAAAGCTATCCGGGCGCGCGAAGAAGGCGGAGAACTCGTCGCGGCAGCGTTCGTTCATCAAGATGGTGCGCGCCCAGCCCAGGCCGGCGCCCAACACGTCGCCGTAGGAGAAGCCACCGCAGGCCACGAGGCCCTTGAAGTCCTTGAGGCTACGGCGCCCGGCGATGATGTCGCTCATGTGCACATCCACCGACTCGAACCCGGCTTTGTCGAAGGCAGCGGCCATTTCGTAGTGGCTGTTTACCCCCTGCTCGCGCAGGATGGCCATCTTGGGCCGGGCGCCCAGGGCGAGATACACCTGGGTGAAGTCGTCGGCCGGGTCGAAAGTGAGCTTGGGAGAAAGGCCCGGGTCCTCCTGGTCAAGGATGCGGTCGTATTCCTGCTGAGCGCACTCCGGGTTATCGCGCAGGCTCTGCATCTGGAAGCTGGTCTCGGACCAAGCCCGGTGCAGGTCGATGCGGCGCTCGCGCAGCACCTTCTTGGCGTTCCTGACCACGCGGATTTCGTCGCTGGTATTGGGGTAGCCCACGAAGAAATAGGGCACGCCCAGGCTGCGCAGCACCGGCGTGACCTTTTCCCGGTCGGCGCGGCGGATTTGGATGAGCGCGCCGACCTCCTCGTTGAACAGCGCGCGCACCAAGGCTTCCTGGCTGCGCCCGGCGAGCAGGTCAGGGCGTTTCTCGGCGCCGTCGGTGTCGAGCGTCTGCGCGTCGAAGCACAGGCCGTCCATGTCCAGGGTCACGCCCACGTGGGAGGCGAACGCCATTTCGGCGGCGGCAACGAACAGGCCGCCGTCGGAGCGGTCGTGGTAGGCCAGGATCAGGCCATCCCGGTTGAGTTGCTGTACGGCATCGAACAGCGCCTTGAGCTTGGCCGGCTCATCCACGTCCGGAGCATCCATGCCGGTAGCGTTATACACCTGGGCCAGCGCGGAACCGCCGAGGCGATTCTTGCCCAAGTCCAAGAGCAGCAGCTCGGTTTCGCCCTGATCCAGCTGCAATTGCGGGGTGAGCGTCTTGCGCACGTCGGCCACCGGGGCAAAGGCGGTGACGATGAGCGACAACGGCGCGACCACCTGCTTTTGCTGGCCGCCCTCTTCCCAGGCAGTGCGCATGGAGAGGGAATCCTTGCCAACGGGGATGGCAAGCCCGACCTGCTGGCACAGCCGCGAGACGCCCGCTACCGTGTCGTACAAGCGGGCATCCTCGCCAGGGAAGCCACAGGCGGCCATCCAGTTAGCGGAAAGCTTCACCTTGCCCAAGTCGCCGATATCGGCGGCAGCCAGGTTGGTCAAAGCCTCGGCAATCGCCATGCGGCCCGAAGCGGGCGCATCGAGCACGGCCACAGGCGTGCGCTCGCCCATGGCAAAAGCTTCGCCCAGATAGCCTTGGTAGCCCATGGTAGTCACGGCCACGTCGGCCACCGGCACCTGCCAGGGGCCGACCATCTGGTCGCGGGCGGTCATGCCCCCCACGGAACGATCCCCGATGCTGATGAGGAAGGTCTTGTCGGCGATGGCAGGCAGCTTCAGAAGCCGGTAGACGGCATCCTTCAGGTCGATGGCAGCCGGATCGAAAGGCAGGGCTTCAGTTTGCGTGCGGCTCACGTCACGGGTCATGCGCGGCGGCTTACCCAAGAGCGCATCCATCGACATATCGACGGGCTTATTGCCGAAATGGCTGTCGAAGACGGTCAGATGGCCATCGGCCGTGGTCTCGCCCACCACCGCGTAAGGACAGCGCTCGCGTTCGCACACGGCGGCAAAATCGGCAAGACGCTCGGGCAAGATCGCCAGGACATAGCGCTCCTGGGCCTCGTTCGACCAAATCTCGGCCGGGCTCATGCCAGGCTCCTCGATCGGCACCTTGCGCAGCTCGAACCAGGCCCCGGCCTGGCCCGAATGCGCCAATTCCGGGAAAGCATTGGAAATGCCGCCGGCGCCAACATCGTGAATGGAAAGAATCGGATTGTCCTTGCCCAACTGCCAACACCGGTCGATGACCTCCTGGGCGCGGCGCTGAATTTCGGGATTGCCGCGCTGCACCGAGGCGAAATCCAGGTCTTCGGTATTCACCCCGGCGCTCATCGAAGAGGCGGCGCCACCGCCCAAGCCGATCAACATGCCGGGACCGCCCAACTGCACGAGCCGGGTGCCAGGTGGGAACGCGGCCGCCTTGAAAGCTTGCTCGGCCTGGATGTTGCCCAGGCCTCCGGCGATCATGATCGGCTTGTGATAGCCGCGCACGATGTCGCCTAGCGGCTGCTCGTAAGTGCGGAAATAACCCGCCAGATTGGGGCGGCCGAATTCGTTGTTGAAGGCGGCCGCGCCAATTGGCCCTTCGATCATGATGTCAAGCGCCGAGGCGATGCGGCCCGGCCGGCCGCTATCGGTTTCCCAGGGCTGCGCGGCGGCGGGAATGTTGAGATTGGAGACGGAAAAGCCGCACAGGCCAGCCTTCGTCTTCGCGCCGCGACCGGTGGCCCCTTCGTCGCGGATCTCCCCGCCCGCGCCAGTGGCGGCGCCCGGAAACGGCGAAATGGCGGTGGGATGGTTGTGGGTCTCCACCTTGGCGATAAGGTGCGTCAATTCCTCGTGGTAGGCATAGCGACCCTGCGCATCGGGATAAAAACGGGCGATGCGCTCCCCCTCGATGACCGCCGCATTATCGGCGTAGGCCACCACGGTACCGTGCGGATGCGCCTTGTGCGTGGCGCGGATCATGGAAAACAGCGTAGCCTCCTTGGGCTCGCCGTCGATCACCCAGGCGGCATTGAAAATTTTGTGGCGGCAGTGCTCCGAATTGGCCTGGGCGAACATCATCAGCTCCACGTCGGTCGGATTGCGGCCCGCCGCGGTGAAAATCTGCATCAGATAGTCGATTTCGTCCTCCGACAGCGCCAGTCCCAGACTGGCATTCGCCGCGACCAGGGCGGGGCGGCCGCCGGCCAAGACATCCACGCACGTCAGCGGCTTGGGCGCGAAATGCTGGAACAAGGCCGTGGCAGCCTCGAACGAATCGAGCACCGACTCGGTCATGCGATCATGGATGTGCGCCTGAACGGCCTGCCGCTCGGCCGCCGTCAACGCTCTGCCCCCGACCAGCGCAAGGCGCAAGGCGATGCCGCGCTCGATGCGCTCGACCTGGGTCAGGCCGCAATTATGGGCGATATCCGTGGCCTTCGAAGACCAAGGCGAAATCGTGCCGATGCGTGGCACCACGAAGAACAGCTCCCCTACGGCGGCCCCGGCAGGCTGTTCCTCCAAAAGTTGCGCCAATTGGGCGCGCTCCTTTGCCGCAAGCGGCGCCTTGAGCGCCACCACATGCCAATACTCGGCCGTGAGGCTTGCCAGCTCCGGCAGGCTCGCAGCCAGCCGGGCCTTCAGGCGTTGCAGGCGGAAGGCAGAAAAGGCGGCGGCGCCGCGCAGGAAGAGGAAATCAGCCATGGCAGGTAAAACCGGGGATGGGAAAGCCCGCCATTATACTGGCTACTCCCCCGGCTTCAGGAAACCGAAGCCGGCTAAAATGGCACGTCCTTCATCCTTCATGCTTACGAGTCTGCCCATGTCCGAATATCACTTCGACGTTTCCCTCCCGGATTTCGAGGCCAAAGTCCTCGAAGCCTCGCTCCAGGTCCCCGTGCTGGTCGACTTTTGGGCCGAATGGTGCGGTCCTTGCAAAGTCCTCAAGCCCCTGCTGGAAAAACTCGCCGACGAATACCGGGGCCGCTTCCTGCTGGCCAAGGTGAATGCCGACACCAACCCGGAGCTGGCCCAATACTTTGGCGTGCGCAGCATCCCCACTGTCGTCCTGATTCAGAACGGCCAGCCTGTAGACGGCTTTACCGGCGCGCTCTCGGAAGGTGAGCTCAAAGCCTTCCTCGACCGTTTCGTCGCGCCGCCCGCCGCCGATCTACGCGCCGAAGCCGCCGCCCTAGCGGCCGCCGGCGACTGGGAAGGCGCCCTCGCCGTGCTGGTCCGCGCCACCCAGGAAAACCCGGACGACGAAGGCGCCCGCCTCGACGCGGTGGAAGCCCTGCTGCAGCTCGGACGCCAGGACGAAGCGGCGGCGCTGCTCGCGCTCGAATACCGAACCGAAGCGGACCGGGCCGCGGCCCTCAAGGCTCGCCTCGCGCTCGCTGCGCACGCCGTCGATACCGCGCCGCTGCTCACCCAGGTCGAAGCCAACCCCAACGATCACGCCGCCCGCCTCGCCCTGGCCCGCGCCCTGGCCGGCAACGGCCAGTACGAAGCCGCGCTGGAAGCCGCGCTGGAAGTCGTGCGGCGCGACCGACACTTCGACGATGGCGCCGGCCGCCGCACGCTCCTAGAGTTGTTCGCGGCCTTGGCGGACAACCCGCAATACGACGATCTGGTACGAAAATATCGGCGCGCGCTGTCAGCCATTTTGAACTAAGTGCGTTAAAGGGAGGATGCGGACGGCCCCGCCCCGTCCGCGCTGTTTTCCACCATCCTCGATCCGCACCACGACATGAGCCAGCGCGACGCCTCCCCATCCCCCACGCCCATGGATGTGCTCAAGCAGTTCCGCTCCATCTTCAACACGGTCAAGCAGCACTTCCAGCAGGTGGAAAACACCTGCCGCATCAGCGGCGCCCAACTCTGGGCGCTGGCCATCATCGTGCGCCAGCCGGGGCTGCGGGTCTCGGAGCTGGCCCGCGCCATGGCCGTCCACCAATCGACTACCAGCAATCTGGTAGAGCGCCTGGTGGAGCTGAAGCTGGTGGAGAAACGCCGCTCCGAAAACGATCAGCGGGTGGTGCATCTCTACCCGCTGCCGGCCGGCATCGCGCTCATCGGCCAAGCGCCGCAGCCGGTCGAAGGAGTGCTGCCCGAGGCGCTCACGCAGCTCTCCGCGGAAAATCTCGCCCATCTGCACGCCATTCTCGAAGACCTGCTCGACATCCTGCAGGCCCGCGATGCCGGCCGGCACGTGCCGCTTTCCGAAATGTGAAGGCGCAGGGCAGCGCGCCCCGCGCCACGTCGCTCCCCACGCGTGCAGCGGCCATCCTTGCGCTCCCCGGAGCGTGCCCTTAAGCTTCGACGATGACCGACATGCCAACGATGCTGACTCGCTACCGTCTGTTCCTGTGCGCCCGCGCCCTACCGGCGCTCCTCTGCTTGGCCGGCTGCACGCCAGCGCTTCGCGCTCCAGAAGCCCCGAGCGCCACGCCACCGGCTGCCAGCAGCGCCGCGCCCGCGAGCGTTCGCCCCAAGCCCGACGCGATTTACGATCTCGAAAGCGGCAATGCGGCGCTGCCGCGAAGCGTCAATGTCTCGCTCGAAAAAATCGCCGCCCAAGTCAAGGCCAACCGCGACCTGGTGATCCGCCTCGAAAGCTATACCCCAAGCGGCGGCAGCCGGGAAATGAACGTGAGCCTCGCCACCTCGGCCGTCGAGCGCATTCGCCGCCGTCTGGTGGAGCTCGGCGTGCCTTCCTACCGCATCAGCCTCGCGCCCCTGGGCGAAGAACACCCCGAGGCGCGCCGCCTGAACAGCAAGCGGGTGGAGCTGTTCATCGTGCCGCTACCGCGCTAAGCGTCGTCTGTGCGCGGCACCCAGGCGCGGCGCACAGACGACCATATCGCTCCGGTCGCGCGGATGGCACAGGTGGTTCAAGCCCGGTTTAAGGATTAAACTCGAGACTCGCACCGACCGGCTCCCCTCCCCCATGCCCACATCCGCTGCCCTTTATCTTTCTGCCAGTCTGCGCCAGATCGAAGCCGCCCACGCCCAGCACGATCTCATGGCGCGGGCCGGTGAGGCTGCCGCGGCCTGGGCCTTGCAGCGCCTCCCGGAACGCGGCGCGCCGGTACTCGTGCTCGCCGGCCCGGGCAACAACGGCGGCGACGCCCTGGAAATGGCAGCCCTACTCTGCCGCCAAGGCATCACCGTACACCTCGTCTTCAAAGGCCTGCACGCCTGCCAGCCCGCCGATGCCCAGCGTGCCCATGCGCGCTTCATCGCAGCCGGCGGCACCTGCCTGACGCAAATCCCGACGACCGGCGGCTTCGCCTTGATCGTCGATGGCCTCTTCGGCATCGGCCTCTCCCGTCCTTTGGAGGGGGAATACGCCGCGCTCATACACACCGCCAATGCGCTCGCGCAAACCTGGCGCTGCCCGCTCCTGGCGCTCGACTGCCCGTCCGGGCTGGATGCCGATTCCGGTGTCTGCCGCGGCGCCGCCATCATCGCTAGCCACACCTTGAGCTTCATCGCCGCCAAGCCAGGGCTCTATACGGCAGAAGGCCCCGACCACTGCGGCGACATCCGCATCGACGATCTGGGGCTCGGCCCCGATCTGGGATACCCTCCCGATGGCGCACTGGTGCACCCGCAGGATTTCCGTCACTGCCTGGTGCCGCGCCGTCGCAACAGTCACAAAGGCAGCTATGGCAGCATCGGCATCATCGGCGGCGCGCACGCCATGCTCGGCGCGCCTCTCCTAGCCGGCCGCGCCGCGCTCAAGCTTGGGGCCGGCCGAGTGTTTCTCGGCCTGCTCGACCCGCAGGCCCCGAGCGTGGACTTCGTCCAGCCCGAGCTGATGCTGCGTAAGCCCGAAGCCATTTTCGATGTCGAACTCAGCGCCCTGGCCTGCGGCCCCGGCATGGGGCGCAGCGTGCACGCAGCAGCCTTGCTCGAACGCGCGCTCGCCACCACCGTGCCCCTGGTACTCGACGCCGACGCCCTCAACATCCTGGCCTTCGAGCCGAATCTACAGACGGCGCTGCGCACGCGCCGCGCCCCGGTCGTGCTCACGCCGCATCCCGCCGAAGCCGCTCGCCTGCTCGACTTGGAAACTGCCGCGGTACAAGACGATCGCATCGCCATGGCGCAAGAATTGGCGCGCCGCTTCCAAGCTTGGGTCGCCCTCAAAGGCTGTGGCACGCTCATTGCCGACCCAGACGGCCGTTGGTGGATCAACACCACGGGCAACCCAGGCTTAGCCAGCGCCGGCTCCGGCGACGTGCTCACCGGTCTCGTCACTGCTCTGCTCGGCCAGGGCTGGCCCAGCACCGAAGCCCTGCTCGCCGCCTGCCATCTACACGGCGCAGCCGCAGATCGACTGGCCGCCGCCGGCATCGGCCCAGTCGGCATGTGCGCCAGCGAAATCGCCGACGCCGCCCGGCAATGCTTCAATGCCTGGCTAGCGGCCACCGCCTAAGCTCCATCGTAAAACCTGGACCCCCAAACGCGCATGGGACTCTTCGACTGGTTCTTCTCCCGCCCGCCGGCCGACTTGGCAAACCCCGATATTCAGGCGGGCATCGAGCGCTTGATGCAAAACATCGATCCGCGCCTCAAGGCGCTTGCCGCCGCGCCGGCTCGCCTGGCGCCGGGAGTGGCGCGCACCCTGGAGTTCTGCGACGCCATCCTCGCCGCCCTGCCCGCCCCCCAGGACGCCTCCCCCGGACATTGGCGTGATTCAGCGCTGCTTAGTCCCTTGTTTACCCACGATGACGAGCTACGCCGCATCATCAGCCGCCAGCCGAGCGTGCAAGAGTTCGTGCAGGAGGCCCCAGGCGAGCCGTGCTTCTACGCCATCCTCGGCGCACGGCTCGAGGAGCGCCAGGGCTTTGGGATTGCCTTGAACGGCGATGCGCTGCAACATGACGTGCCCATCACCAGTCTCAATTTCGAGCGCCACCGGGTATATCTACCGCGCCGCAGCGCCGACGCGCTCGATCACGCGCTACGCTGGGCCCTGTTCGACCAGATTGGACTGGAAATCCTCGCCCGTCTCTCGGCCCTTAAAGAAAGCCAGGCCGACCTACAAGAAGAAATCGCCCTCTTGCGCACCCAGCAAGCACACCTCGCGCATCGCGGCATCGGCGACATGTTCGGCGATGACACCCCTAGCGAAGAACACGCCCAGCTCGCCCGGCTCGCCGAACGCATCCGCGCCCGCCAGGCGGCGCTCACCCAGTCGCGCCAGCGCCTACTCACGCTTGACGACAGCCTGGCCTGGATCGCCACCCATCTGATGACGCCCGAGCAACTCCTCGAAGTCGATGGGCTCGACTACCGCATCAATGGCGTCAATCAAGTCGTTGGCCCGGATGAACCCGGAATCGACGTGCACTTTAACCATTTCCGCTGCCATGCGCCGCATCCACGCCAAGGCGTGCTGCTCCGCATCGTCTACCCCGTGGCCGAATTGCTGCCGCGCAGCGAACTCACCGCCGAGATCGCCCGGCTCTACGGCTAGCCACTCCGCGCCGCCGCAATCGGCCCATGCCGGCCGGCTTGTGATAACCTTCGAGCCCCACAGCCAACTGCCATCCTGCCGCGTCGATGAACACCCCTGCCCATCCCGCCCAGAGTCCCCGCGCCCTGCTCAAATCCTTGCAGGCGCAATACCCGGTTTTTCGTGATTGCCTGCCCTTGGCCATCGGCATCGACAAGACCCTCCTGGCTCGCACGCCGGGCCTGGAAAAGAAAGTCTTGCGCATTGCCTTGTCATTACACACGCACTCGACGCGCTATCTGCGTGCCATGGCCAAAGCCACCCAGCGTTTCGACTTGGATGGCAACGCAGTGGCCGAGGTTGCCACGGAACACCGCGAGCACGCTGCCACCTTGCTGCGCGAACGCCTCAAGCAGCAGGCCGAGGCGCGCCGCGCCGAACAAAAAGCCGCGCAAGCCGCTAAGGCCGAACGCCTGCGGCAAGAAAAACTGCGGCAACTAGCGGAAAAGTTTTCGCGCAAATAGCGCTCGTCCATGCCCGAGGCCCAGCCCCTGTGCCGCGCCTGCGTGCATCACTACATCACGCACGACCCCGGCTTTCCCTACGGCTGCCGCGCCATGCGCTTCAAGAGCCGGCGTATGCCGAGCCTCGAGGTCGCCGAGGCAAGCGGCCAGCCGTGCCTCCGCTTCGCCCCTAAGCCGCGGCAAGCCCCAGCGACAGCCGGGTCGCCGGCGCAGGTGTTACGAAGGGGCGATCACATCACACCTTAGCGGGCGGTTGAAAACCGCAGGACGGCTCGCCGAACGCAAGACGTTGGGCGCACGGCGCGCGACATCCATCAATAGATGCGCGCGGCTCGGTCGCGTAACGCCGAAGATCGTCTAGTCGCGTTACAACGGCCTGCCGGGCACAGCCGATCTCATTTGCAAGACTCAGTCTACCCGGCAAGACTGATTTAAGGCTCTGAAATCCAGCACCTGGTCGAAATCGTTTTTGCCGTGCCCCCTATGGGAAATCCAAATCAGGCTGCGGCCCCGGCACCAGGCGCAAACCTGTCGCGCCAACTGCTCCGCGGCATCCGCTTCCAATCCTTCTGTCGGCTCATCGAGCACGGTCAGCGGCGCCCGGCGCAGCAACGCCCGGGCCACGCCCAAGCGGCGCAGCTGGCCGCCGGAAAGACTCTGGCCGCCTTCCTGGACCCAGGTTTCCAAGCCCTCGGGCCAAGTCCGCAGCGTTGCCGCCAAGCCCACCAGCTCGAGCACTTCCCACATTTCCGCCGCGCTGGCGGCAGGCGCCGCCAGACGCAGATTGTCCGCCACGGTGCCGCCCCGGGCCCAGGCAAACTGGCTAGCGACTGCCAGAGTGCGGCGCAGAGTAGGCTCGTCCAGAGCCTCCAGGGGCACCCCGCCCAGGCGGATGCAGCCCCGGTCGGGCACCTCGAAACGAGCCAGAAGCTGCACCAGGGAAGACTTGCCGCAGCCGCTGGGGCCCGCTAGGAACAGCCGGGTCCCCGGCGCCAGGCGCAGGGAAAAATCCCGCAGCACCGGGGTATGGGCGTCCCAGGAAAAATCCAGCTGCTCGATCTCCAGGCCCCCATCCGCCGGCTGGGGCCCGGCAGGAGGGAAGACGATGGCCGGCTCCTGCCCGGCGAGAGTTTCGATGCGCCCCGCCGCATGGGCGATGCTGGGCAGCTCCACCAGGCTGCCGGCCAGGGGCGCGGCAATCTCCGCCACCCCCAGGAGCAGCAGCACCATGGCCACCAGCAAGGAGCCGTCCAGGCTGCCGCCATGGGCCACCAAAGCCCACCAGGCCGCCAGACCGGCGGCTGCCGCGACCAGGGCCCGGGCCAGGGCCGCCAGCCGGTCGTTGCAGCCCTGCGCCTGCATGGCCTCCCAGGAGCAGGCCAAGGCCCGGTCCCGAAACTCCCTCCAGGCCCGGCCATTGAAGGCTAGCACTGGGGCCCCGTCGGCCGCGTCTATCAGGGCCCGGCGCAGGGCCGCCCGGCGCTCCACCAGCCCCCGGGCACCGCGCCGCCCCAGGCGCCAGAGCAGCGGCGGCAAGAGCAGGAACAAGCCGATGAGGGCGAGAGGCGGAAGCGCTCCCGCGGGTAGCCAAAAGCCCAGCAGCCCGGCAACACCGCCCAGCACCAGAAGCAGGGAGATGCCCGGTAGCAGCAGGCGGGGAATCAGCCCGTCTAGCTGCTCCACATCGCGCAGAAAGCGGTGCAGCAGTTCCGCCCCGTGATAAATTCCCAGCTGTCGGGGCGCCAGGGGCAGCAGCCGGGCCAGGAGCCAGACCCGTACCCGGGCCAGGAGCCGGAAGGTGGCCTCGTGCGTCAGCACCCGTTCGCTCCAGCGTCCCACGGTGCGGCTCAGGGCCAGGCCCCGGACGCTGGCGCCCGGGTAGAAGAAATTGAAGGCCAAGGCGGTGGCCGGGGTCAGTCCCGCCACCGCCGCGGCGCTGATGAACCAGCCGGACAGGGCGAGCAGGGCCACGCTGGAGGCCAGCGTGAGCCAGCCCAGCACCAGGCTGGCCACATACCAGCGTCCCAGGCCCCGGAGTTGACGCAGATAGGGCAAGAGGGCCCCGAGGCGGGGCTGCCGTTCTTGCGTGGGTTCAGACATCTTGCATCTCCTCTCGGCCATTTTGCAGCAGGGCCGCTAGAGCCGCCGCCGGCAGAGGCCGTAACATCCCCTGCTCTAGTTGCAGGACCCGGCCGGCCAGGACCAGGGGCGCCGGCCGATGGCTCACCAGCAGAGTGGTGCAGCCCGCCGCCAGTTCCCCCAGACGGGCCACCATGAAGGCTTCCGCGCTAGCGTCGAGGCTGGCCGTGGGTTCATCAAGGAGCAGCAGGCGGGGCCGGCGCAAGGCCAGACGGGCCAGGGCCAGACGCCGCAGCTGGCCGCCCGACATCCAGCGCCCCGCCTCACCCATGCGGGTTTCGAGCCCTTCCGGCAGGGCCCGGGCCCAGTCTCCTAAGCCGGCAAAATCCAGGGCATCCCACAGGGCTTGCGGCGCCACCGGGCTGGCACAGGCCACCTGTAGATTGGTGGCCAGGCTGGCAGCCAGGAGCGGCGGGTGCTGGTCCATCCAGCCGATCTGCTCGCGCCAGGCCTGCAAATCCAGCTCTGCCAGGGGAACCCCGTCCACCCGCACCATGCCAGCCTCCGGCAGGGCGATGCCGGCCGCCAGGCGTAGCAGGCTGCTCTTGCCGGCGCCGCTGGGGCCCAGGACCGCAACACACTCCCCCGGTGCCAGGGCCAGGCTGCAATCCGCCAGCACTGGCTGCCCGGCCCGGTAGGCCAGATGCACGCCGGCAAATTCCAGGGCCGCCGGGCCGCTACCCCTGGGGCTGGCCCCGTCCCGACCGCCGGCGCCTGCGGGCAGGCTGGCCAACACCTGGCGGATGTTCATGGCGGCCGCCAGGGCTTCGGCCCGGGCGTGATAATGGCTGCCCAACTCGCGCAAAGGCTGATAAAACTCGGGGGCGAGCAGGAGGATGAACAGCGCCGCCCCCAGCTCCGGGGCGGCGCCGTAAAAGCCGAATTCCAGATAGCCCAGCAGGCTGAAGCCGAGGAATACGGCGCTCAGGGCAATCGAGACGGAGGTGAAGAACTCCAGCACCGCGCCGTTCAGGAAGGCCAGGCGCAGGACCTTCATGGTCCGCTCGCGGAAGCTTTCCCCCAGGGCGGCCAGCTCCTCCAGGCTGCGCTGCCGGGCATCGAACAGGCGCAGGGTGGGCAGGCCCCGCACCAGATCCAGGAAAGCGCCCCCCAGGCGCTGCATGGCGAGCATCTGCCGGGATTGCTCGGCCCGCGTACGCCAGCCCACCAGGATCATGAACACCGGCACCAGGGGCGCCGTGCCCAGCAGGATCAGGGCGGCCATCCAGCTGTAAGGCAGCACGGCGGCAACGATGCATAGGGGCACGATGGCCACCAGCATCTGCTGGGGGCGGTAGCGGGCGAAGTAGCCATCCACCGCTTCCACCTGGTCGGTCACCACGCTGCTTAGCGCGCCGCTCGCCAGGCGGGCGCTCCACAGGGGGCCGCCGCGCCGGGCTGCCTCCAGCAGCGCCTGACGTAGTCCCTGACGCGCCGAGCGCCCGGCGCGCAAGCCGAATTCATCCCGAGCCAGGCCCAACAGGGCGCGCAGCAGCACACAAAGAGGAATCAGCCAAATAGCGCCGGACGGCACGCCGGCCAGGGAATGCTCGAGCACCAAGGCGTGCAGCGCCCAAGCCAGGTGATACATCAGGAAAATGGTGACTAAGGCCTGAGCCGTGCCGCACAGGACGGCGCCGAACACCAAGGGTCTGGCGCTCCTGCCGTAGGCTGTCAGCCAACGCAGGGCTTGGGATTCTGCGGCGAGCTCCCCCGGGCGCTGCCGCGCTTGCGCTTGGGTTCTCAGGGTCGTATCCAGCAGGTGGGTGAAGGGGTCATGCTACAACATCGGCGCCAGCGTTGCCGCCGCAAAGGCCAAGCCCCCGCGACGGCAATTCCGGCCTGACCCCGGCAGAGCCGGAGCCAGATGATGCTCAGGTTTCGTTGCGGTCTTCCTGCGCCTCAAACCACAGGGCGTTGACCACAGCCAGGAGGATGGCCATGGCCAGCCCCAATACCCAGGTGAAATACCACATGCGCATCTCCTTTGCTATCAGTAAGCGGAACGGTCGTTGGCCTCGATGAAGGCCATCGTCACCTTACCCGCCATCTTGCGGTAGGCCCAGCTGGTATAGGCAATGACGATGGGGGTGAAGATCAGCGCCGCCCAGAGCATCACGTTGAGCGTCAGCTGGCTGGACACACTGTCCCAGACCGTCAGACTGGAACGCGGGTCGCTCGAGGAAGGCATGACGAAGGGGAACATGGCCACCCCGGCAGTGCCGATGATGCCCAGCTCGGCGACGGCGCTGCCGATGAAGGCAAGCCCGGGGCGATCCTTGGCCGCGAATAGCAGCGCGAGCAGGCCGCCTATGATGCCTGCGCCGGGCACGAGCCAGAGCAGCGGCTGCTTCTGGAAGTTGGTGAGCCAGGCGCCCGCTTGCAGCTCGACCGTCTTGGCGAGCGGGTTGGGCAAGGCATTGGGATCGACGGCCGAGGTGATGACATAGCCGGTCATGCCC
>JAOAIO010000001.1 GCA_026414665.1 Azovibrio sp. | reverse complement strand
GCCCTGGAGCCTGATCTACGACTGGCTATTCCGCGCCCGCCAAGGTTCCCGCCTGGGCTTTGGCCTCGATCACGCCAAGGAACAGCTGCTCCAGCAGTTCCTCACCCACCGCAGCATTCCCTTGAGCGACAAAGGCGAATTCGAGCGGCTGCTTTTACAGCTACTGGCTGCATCGCGCCTGATCGTGGTGGACGACGCTCACTGGCTTGACCAGGCCAGCGCCCGCCTGCTCGCCCGGGTGCTGCCCCAACTCACGCATTGCCTCATCCTGATCACCCAGCGCAAGACTGGCAGCCCCCACTTCACCCTCCCTGACAGCTATACCCTGGCGCTCCAGCCCCTAAGCGACCAAGCATCGGAAGAGCTGCTCGACAATCTATGCGCCCCAACCCCCGCCGAGAGCCGGCGCGCCACGATCCTGCTGGCCCGCGGCGTGCCGATCTACCTTCTCACGGCATCGCGGGAGGCGCGGCTCAACATGCCCACCACGGAATTCCTGTCCGCCACCCTCAATGCGGTGCGCGCCAGCCTGCCTGCGCTGGGCGCCGCCGCCCTGCTCGGCTTGCAGTGGAAGCGCTCGGATTTAACGATGTTGGTCGGCGCAGAACGGGCGCTCCAAGCCATCCAACAGGGACAGGAAGCCCACATTCTCTGCAACCACGATGCGGAACACTGGGCCTTTTTCCACCCGCTGATCCACGAAACGATCCTGCAAACCCTGCCCGCCCAGGACCGCGAGGCCCTGGCCGCAGATGCCGCGCGCCTATACATGGGACGCGGCGAGTTCGGCCGCGCCGCGCCCCTGTGGGAAACCGCCGGCCGCATCGATGAGGCCCGGCGCAACTGGCGCGCCGCGGCAGAAAGCGCCTGCGCGGAAGAAGATGCCCTGGCCGCCTGCACCTACTACGATCAACTGGAACGGCTCGGCTACGGCCACTCTACCCAGGACCTGTGGGACCGCATCCGCCATACCCGGGTGCGCGCCATCCGCGACGGCTACGGCAACGAAGCCACCTGCAGCACCAGCCGCGAAGTGCTCGAGCTTCTGCCTACCCGGAAAAACCCGGAAGAGCAGGAAATCGAGTACGCGGCGATGAGCCTCATCTACCTTTGGTCCGGCAAAGGCGGCAAGGACCAGGGGCTAGAGCAAGGCCGGCAGCTCATGACGCGGGCCAATACGCTAGCGCGCGAATTCGCCGCGCACTGGGCGCTCGGCAACACCCACTTCTGGCAGGGTAATTTCAGCGCCGCCCGCCCTTACTTCGAGTCCGCGCTGGAGGCGCCCACGACGGCCGAGGAGCGGACCCGCTATTTCCCCTCCGATCCGGTGGCCTTGGCCTGCCCAACCTATGGCTGGTGCCTCTGGTATCTGGGCGAACCCGACTGGGAAGAACGCTTGCATCAGTACTTGGCACCGATTCTCGCCGAAAACGTGAAGCAGAACATCTGCATCGCCACCACCCTGACGGCCGCGGCCTACTTCGGGGCAGGCGAGCACGGCAAGGCCATCGAGTACGCGCAGCGAGCGCACGCCATCGCCACGGCGGAAGGCTTTACCCTGTGGGAAGTCTTCTCGGCGCTTTCCTTATTCGCCGCGAGCGCCCACTGCGGTCACGCTGCCCCGGTGGAGCACATCCATGCTTTCGAGGCGGCAACCAACCACGCCTACCCAGCCGGCATCAATTCGGCCCGCTGGCTAGGCGCGGAAGCCCTGGCGGCTTCCGGCAGGCTGGAGCTGGCCGAAGCAATGACCGACCGCGCCCTGAAGGAAGCCGACACCGCCGAACATGCTCACTGCCTGCCAAGCCTCTGGCGCCTCAAAAGCAACATCGCCGCCGCCTACGGCAACCCCCAGCAAGCCGAGGCTGCCATGGCCAACGCCGAGCGCATCGCCCTCGGCCAAGGCGCCCGGGGTTGGCTCCAGCGCTGGGGCAGACCGACATGCGCCGCACTACTCGCCTGACACGCCGGGCCTCGCCCTGGCGCGCGCGCATCATGGCCGGCCTCGCAGCACTGCCCCTCTTATTCAGACTGGCATATGCCGACGAAACCGAAAGCTGCATCCGGCAGGCAGCCGAAAGATTTCGGGTGCCGCCCTCCTTGATCAAGGCCATCATGAAGGTAGAAGGTGGCCGCGTCGGCGCCGTCTCGCACAACCGCAACGGGAGCTACGATATCGGGCCAATGCACATCAATTCCATCTGGCTGCCGGAAATCGAACGCCGCGGCGGCTCCCTCGAACTCATCACACACCATCGTTGCGCCAACATCCACTTCGGCACCTGGCTGCTTTCCCGCGAGCTCGCCGGCCTCGACCCCGCCCGCATCGACCGAGCCCGCTTCTGGCGCGCCGTGGGCAACTACCATTCCCGCACTCCCGTTCACAACGAGCGCTATGCCCGGGCCGTATGGTCCGCCTGGCGCTCGCTCGCCCCTTGAGCGGGCACGCTACCCCCGCGCCAAGGCCCGCACCGCGCCCCATTGGCGGCGGCTCACCGGCAGTTTTTCGGGCAGGCCGCGCAGCAGGGCCCAGCCGTAGGCATCGCCCTCTTCCTGGGCGCGCTCGAGGCCGGCCAGCGCCTGGCGGGCGACGAGCACGGCACGATGTAGCCGGATGAAGGCGGCGGGGAATTCCGCCTCCAAGTGGGTGAGGGTCTCGTCGAGCACGTATTCCCGCTCCAGGGTGCGAGCCGTGACATATTTCAAGTCGGCCCGGAAATAGACGATCTCGGCAACCGGCACGAGCAGCAAGCGGCCGCGCTCGTGACAGGGCAGATGGCTGCGGCCGCCACCGCGCAGCTGCTGCCCGAGGGCCAGCAATGTTTCACGCGCCGGTCCGCCCTGGCGCAAACGCGCCTTTTCCAAGGCGGCCTGGAGACGCGTGGCGCGCACCGGCTTCATCAAGTAGTCCACCGCATCAAGCTCGAAGGCCTCGACCGCATGGCGGTCGTAGGCGGTGGTGAAGATCAGCGCCGGTGGCAGCGGCAATCCGCCCAGGTGGGCCGCCAATTCGAGGCCATCCATGCGCGGCATGTGGATGTCGGCCAGCACCACGTGCGCCGGCTCGCGTTCGAGACATGCGAGCGCTTCGACCCCGTTTTCTGCTTCCCCGGCGATTTGATTCGGGCACGTCGGGCGAATGTCATCGAGCAAGGCGCGTAGGCGCGCCCGCGCCGGGGCTTCGTCATCGACGATCAAGACGCGTAACGGCGCGCTGCTTACTGTGTCGTTCGGCTGTGCCGGCATGGCAGTTCGATCCTCACTTCATAGTCGGTCCCGACCGGCCCATGCTCGAGCCGGGCTTCCATGTCGTAATAAAGCGCGAGCCGCGCCCGAATGTTGTCGAGCGCCATGTGCTGTCCCTGACGCGGCTTGACGGCGGTAGGGCCGGCATGACAGGGATTGCGCACAACGAGCTGCAGCAGTTCGCCCTTGCGGTTGAGCGTGACCCGCACCACCCCGGGCGCAGGCGCAGGCTCGATCCCGTGCAGCACGGCGTTCTCCAAAAGCGGCTGCAGCATGAGCGGCGGCACCCGGGTGTCGAGCGGAACGGCATTGACCTCCCACACCACTTGCAGGCGATCCCCGAGACGCAGCTTTTCCAGGTCGAGATAGTGGCGGCCCAGGGCGATCTCGTCGGACAGCGCCACGAGTTCGCGCGGTTCGCGCAATAGGGCGCGAAACAGCTCAGCCAGTTCTTCCAGGGCAGTCTCGGCGCGGCGCGGATCGGTACGGATGAGGGCAATGACGGTATTGAGCGCATTGAACAAAAAATGCGGCCGGATGCGCGCATTCAAGGCTTGCAGCTGCGCTTCCTCGACACGTGGGGAAAAGGCTCGGGCGCGGAGCTCGAAATAGCCTAGCAGCACGCCCGCAACACAAAGCGCGAGCAGCACCGCCCGCCCGAGCTCGCTCCAGCCGCCCGGCACCAGGCCGAGAAAGCGCCAGGCATCCCAAAACAGCGCCGTGCTACCCCCGGCCAAGAGCAGCACCAGCGCCTGCCCAAGACGCACCGGACAGCGCCAGAGCAGGTCGCGCGCCAAAACCAGCAAGCCGAGGTTACCAAGCAGCAAGGGCTCGACCCAGGCGGCCGCCGCAACAAATTCAGCCAGCCACGCATCGAGGCCGCCGACCCGCGCCAAGACCCCGCCTAGGGCCAGGACATTGACCCCGACCAGAACGCGCAGCAAGACCCCGAGGTTGCGCCAGTCAGGCAAAGGGTGGCCTGCGTTTTGCCGTATACTGCTCATGCGTTGGGCACCTGTGTCCTATCTCATTCTTCCATCATTCTAGCCGCAAGCTCCCGAACAGCATGACTTCCCCGCAAGCTTCCCAATACACCTGGGCTGGCCGTTTCTCCGAGCCCGTCTCTGATCTCGTCAAGCGCTATACCGCCTCGGTCGACTTCGATCGGCGCATGTGGCGCCAGGACATCCGCGCTTCCCTGGCGCACGCCCGGATGCTCGCCAAGCAAGGCATCATCAGCGCCCAGGATCTGGCCGACATCGAGCGCGGCATGGCCCAGGTGTGGCAGGAAATCGAAACCGGCCGCTTCGAATGGTCGCTCGATCTCGAGGACGTGCACTTCAATATCGAAAAGCGTCTCACGGCGTTGGTGGGCGATGCCGGCAAGCGCCTGCACACCGGGCGCTCTCGCAACGACCAGGTGGCCACCGACATCCGCCTCTACCTGCGCGATGCCATCGACGCCATCCTCACCCTGCTGCGCGATTTCCAAGCCGCCATCGTCACTCTGGCGGAGCGCGAAGCGGCCACTCCCATGCCAGGCTTCACGCATCTGCAAGTAGCCCAGCCGGTGACGTTCGGGCACCACATGCTGGCTTACTTCGAGATGTTCGAGCGCGACCGCGAGCGCTTCGCTGATTGCAGAAAGCGCGTCAACCGCCTGCCGCTAGGGGCGGCGGCGCTCGCCGGCACCACCTACCCGATCGACCGCGAGTTCGTCGCTGCCGAGCTAGGCTTCGCCGGGGTGTGCGAGAACTCGCTCGACGCGGTCTCGGACCGCGATTTCGCCATCGAATTCTGCGCGGCCTGCGCCCTGTTCATGACGCACATCTCGCGCCTCTCGGAAGAGCTGGTGCTGTGGATGAGCCCGCGCGTGGGCTTCATTCAGATCGCCGACCGCTTTTGCACCGGCTCCTCGATCATGCCGCAGAAGAAGAACCCGGATGTGCCGGAACTGGCCCGCGGCAAGACCGGCCGGGTCAATGGCCATCTCATCGCCCTGCTCACACTCATGAAGGCGCAGCCGCTCGCCTACAACAAGGACAATCAAGAAGATAAGGAGCCGCTCTTCGACGCGGTCGACACCGTCACCGACACCCTGCGCATCTTCATCGACATGATGGGCGGCATCACGGTCAAGGCCGAGGCCATGCGTGCCGCGCTCACCCAGGGCTTCGCCACGGCCACCGATCTTGCCGACTATCTGGTGAAAAAGGGCCTGCCCTTCCGCGATGCGCACGAGGCGGTCGGCCACGCGGTCAAGGCCGCCGAGCAAAAAGGCGTGGATCTGCCGCAGCTCTCTTTGGCCGAACTGCAAGCCTTCTGCCCGTTGGTAGAGGCCGACGTGTTCGCTGTGCTCAGCGTCGAAGGCTCGCTCGCGGCGCGCCGACACATCGGCGGCACGGCGCCGGAAACAGTGCGGGCGGCCATCGCCCGGGCCCGGCAGCGCCTTGGCTAAGCACGCCAGCGCCCAGCAAAAGCTGGGCAAGTATGAACTCATCCGGGAATTGGGCCGGGGCGCCACCAGCACCGTCTGGNTCGGCACCGACCCTTTCGCCCAGCGCCAGGTTGCCATCAAGGTCGCCACCCCGGAGGTCTTGAAAGACCCGATCAAGGGCCGCCTCTACACCCACCTATTCCTCAACGAAGCCTCCTTGGTGGGTAAGCTCAACCACCCCCACATCGTGCAAATCTTCGATGCGGTGGTGACCGAGACGCTCTGCTACATCGTCATGGAATACGTGCCGGGCAAGACGCTCGAATCCGTGTGCGCGCCTGGCCATCTGCTGCCCGTGGACAAGGTAGTGGAAATCGGCTTCAAGTGTAGCCGCGCCCTCGATTTCGCTTTCCGACTCGGCATCACCCACCGCGACATCAAGCCGGCCAACATCCTGCTCACCGCCACGGGCGACATCAAGATTTCCGACTTCGGCGCCGCCTTGGTGAGCCACACCGAACGCACCCAAGTGGCCGGCATCGGCTCGCCCGCCTACATGTCGCCAGAGCAGGTGCAGGAGCTACCGCTCGATCAGCGCACCGACATCTATTCCCTCGGCGTCGTGCTCTACGAGCTGCTCACCGGCCAAAAGCCTTTTCAGGGCAGCACCCACTACAACGTCGTCTATCAGATCATCCACCACACGCCGACCCCGATCGAAGCGCTCAATCCCGCCGTCTCGCCGGCGCTCGCCGGCATCGTCGCCAAGGCCATGGCGAAAGCGCGCGAAGCGCGCTACGCGAGCTGGGATGCCTTGGCGCGCGATCTCGCGGCGCTCGCCCGCCAGCAGCCGGCAGCGCCGGCGCGCGAGCTGCCCGACACGGCCCGCTTCGACATCCTGCGCGCCCTCTCTTTCTTCCGCCACTTCCCCGATGTCGAACTCTGGGAGGTGCTGCGCTTTACCACCTGGTTCCAGGTCGGCCCAGGCCAGATCATCATGCAAGACGGCGAGGCCGGCGATTTTTTCTGCTTTCTCATCGCCGGCGAGCTCAAGGTCACGAAGCACGGCAAGATGCTCTACCTGCTCACCCCGGGCGACTGCTTCGGCGAGATGGCGGTGATCCTAGCAACACCGGCCGCGCCGCGCAGCGCCGATGTGAGCAGCCTCACCGAAGCGGTGCTCGTCAAGGTTCCCGGCCAGGCCCTCTGCCAAGCCTCGACGGCCTGCCGGATGCACTTCTACCAAGCTTTTCTCGAAGTGCTCACCGAGCGCCTGCGGCTTTCGAATCAGCGTCTGGCCGCGCTCTGACCGCACTTGCCGCCTGCGCGGCTTGCCGCCGCCGGGTAAAATGCCGGCCTCTTTCCTTTGCCAAGTTTTCTGGAGTCCGTCGTGCTAGTCGCCGCCAACATCACCATGCAATTCGGGGCCAAGCCCCTTTTCGAGAACGTCAACGTCAAATTCGGCGAGGGCTACCGCTACGGTTTGATCGGCGCCAACGGCGCCGGCAAATCCACCTTCATGAAGATCCTCTGCGGCCTCCTCGAGCCTTCGAGCGGCAACGTCTCGAAAGACGCGCACGAGCGCCTCGCCTATCTGCGGCAAGACCAATTCGCCTATGAAGACATGCGCGTGCTCGACGTGGTGATGATGGGCCACGAGGAAATGTGGGCCTGCATGACCGAACGTGACGCCATCTACGCCAACCCAGAGGCCAGCGAAGACGACTATATGCGGGCGGCGGAACTGGAAGGCAAATTCGCCGAATACGACGGCTACACGGCCGAGGCGCGGGCCGGCGAGCTGCTGCTTGGCGTCGGCATTCCCACCGAGCTGCACAACGGCCCGATGCGCGCGGTGGCCCCCGGCTGGAAGCTGCGCGTCCTGCTCTGCCAAGCGCTCTTTGCCAACCCGGACATCCTCTTGCTCGACGAACCGACCAACAACCTCGACATCCACACCATCCGCTGGCTCGAAGACGTGCTCAACCAGCGTGAATCAACGATGATCATCATCTCGCACGACCGCCACTTTCTGAACCAGGTGTGCACGCACATGGCGGACCTCGATTACGGCAAGATCACCATCTATCCCGGCAACTACGACGACTTCATGGAGGCCTCGACCCAGGCGCGCGAGCGTCAGCAGGCCGCCAACGCCCGGGCCAAGGAAAAAATCGCCGACCTGCAAAACTTCGTGCGCCGTTTCTCGGCCAACAAATCGAAGGCCAAGCAAGCCACCAGCCGCTTGAAGCTGATCGAGAAGCTCAAGCCCGAAGACGTGAAGCCGTCCTCGCGCCAGTACCCCTGGATCCGCTTCGAATTCGACGAAAAAGACAAGCTGCACCGGCAGGCCGTCGAAGTGGAAAACCTGCTGTTCCAGTACCCAGGCAGCGACAAGCGCTTCTTCCACAAAGCTAGTTTCAGCATCCATGCCGGCGACAAAGTGGCGGTGATCGGTGAGAACGGCGTCGGCAAGACCACCCTGCTCAAGCTCTTGATGGGCGAGCTCACGCCCACCCAGGGCCAGATCAAATGGGCCGAGAAGGCCAAGCCCGGCTACTACGCACAGGACCATTCGGCCGAATTCGCCGACCCCGTCTCTCTCACCGAATGGGTCGCCGCCCATGCCCGCGCCAGCCTCCAAGAAGGGGGCGACCTGGAAACGCTGATCCGCGGCACGCTCGGCCGGCTGCTCTTCTCGGGCGACGAGCAGAAAAAGCCGGTCAACGTCATTTCCGGCGGCGAGCAGGGCCGCATGTTGTTCGGCAAGCTGATGCTGCAAAGACCGAACGTGCTGGTGATGGACGAACCCACCAACCACCTCGACATGGAATCGATCGAGTCCTTGAACACCGCCCTCGATCTCTTCAAAGGCACCTTGGTGTTCGTCTCGCACGACCGGGAGTTCGTCTCCTCGCTCGCCAACCGCATCATCGAGGTCAAGCAAGATGGCAGCCTCGTCGATTACCAGGGCAGCTACGAGGAATATCTGGCGAGCCAAGGCATCGAATAGCCAGTGCCGCCCAGTTGCCGCCGCTCCCCCGCGCGAGGGCAAAAAGCAGCGTGAGTCGCTGCACGGCTTACACGATGTAAGCGCCGCCAGGGCACGCCCGAAAATGGCCGCCCTCCGTGTCACGCGAACGCCGCCGCGGCGCATGGCTTACTGCCGAGGCCGCGCAACTTCACATAAACTTTCGTACCCATCCACCCCAAGGAGAGCCCCATGAGCATCAAGGCCAAGCTACTGACATTGATCGGCGCCGGCATCGTCTCGCTCTTACTCGTCGGCGGCGCCGGCACGCTCGGGATGCGCGCCACCGGCGCCGCCTTACACGAGGCGGTGGAAATACGCCTGCCTTCACTCGAATATCTCTTGATCGCAAGCGAAGCGCAAACCGACGTGGTGCGCGCCGGCCTACAGGCCGGCATCTGGGAGACCAACTACTCGGCCCAGGCGCGGCAGGAATTCGCCCGCACCGTCGAAATTTATCAGGCGGCCTGGAAACGCGCCGAGGATGCGCTCGCCAGCTATCGTCAAATTCCGCCGCCCGATGCCGAAGTCAGCGCCCTGCGGCCGATGCGCGAGGCATTTGAAAAGGAATGGGCGGCCTGGAAGCAACAAAACCAAGCCTGGGGCGCCATCATGAGCCAGCTCGCGGCGCTCCCCGAAGGCGATCAGGCCCGGCAAAAAGAGCTATTCAGCCAGTTCTATGCCGGCTACTTCGCCCAGCGCGACGCCTTTCGCAGCTCGGAACAAAAACTCCAGGCGCTGATCGATTATGAAGAGAACAAAGCCCGTGCTTCCGGCGCCGCCGCGACTCAGACCTCGGCCAACATGACCTGGGTGCAGCAAGGCGCGTTCGTCGCCGGCCTGGCGGTGCTCCTCATCGTCGGCATCTCGGTATTCCGCGCCGTGATCGGCCCGCTCGAACTCACGCGCCGCACCATGGCCGACATCGCCGAGCAGCGCGACTTCACCCGCCGGGTGCCGATCCAGAGCAAGGACGAGATCGGCCACATGGTACAGGGCTTCAACCGCCTCATCGAACGGCTACAGGCTTCGATGCAGGACATTCAAGCGCGCATGGCCGGCGTGCGCAGCGCCGTGGAATCGCTGTCTACCGCCGCGCAACAAGTAGCCGCGAGCTCGGCCAACCAAAGCGGCTCGACTTCGGCCATGGCCGCCTCGATCGAACAGATGACAGTGAGCATCAGCACCGTTTCGAGCAGCGCCGGCGATGCGCAGAACATGGCGCGCCAGGCGGGCGAGATCTCCGACCAGGGCGGCCGCATCATCGAGCGCACGGTCACGGAAATGGGCGCCATCGCCCAGGCCGTGGCGCAAGCCTCGCAGGTGATCCGCTCGCTCGGCGAAGAGTCGCAGCAGATTTCCAGCATCGTCCAGGTCATCAAGGAAATCGCCGAGCAAACCAATCTGCTCGCCCTGAACGCCGCCATCGAAGCCGCCCGCGCCGGCGAGCAGGGGCGTGGCTTCGCCGTGGTCGCCGACGAGGTGCGCAAGCTCGCCGAGCGCACGGCGCAATCCACCGGCGACATCGGCAACATGATCGGCAAGATGCAGGTCTCCGCCAGCGAAGCCGTGGCTGAAATGGAGCGTGTCGTGCGGCAAGTCGAATCCGGCCAGGGCCTGGCGCAGGAAGCCGGCGAGCGCATCCAGGCGATCCGCGCCGAGGCCGGCCGCGTCGCCGAAGCCGTGACGGAAATCTCCAACGCCTTGAAGGAACAAAGCCAGGCCAGCCAAGACATCGCCCGGCACGTCGAGAGCATCGCCCAGATGACCGACGAGAACAACGCCGCAGCCGAGGAAACGGCGGCAAGCGCCACCCGGCTCGATCAGCTCGCCCAGGAAGTCAGCCAGACCGTCGCTCAATTCAAGGTTTGAGCGGCGCGCCGGAAGGCCTCCCCGGACGGCGCCGGCATCAGCCCGGCGCCGCCTGGAGACGCCGGTACAGCAGTTGGTATTGCTCATCCGCCTGCTTCAAACGCTCGGCAGCAAGGCGAAAGAAAATCTTCAACATCCCCGAGCGCAGCTCCGGCGAAGCCCGGTTGAGACGGCTATACGCCCACTTGCCATAGAGCACCGGTGTCATGGCGGTGACGGTCGCGGCACGTGGGCTGGGCACGGCCTCGGCGAAGGCAAGCTCGCCGAACAAGGTGCCGGCGGTGAGCAAGTTGATGAGGCGGCCGCGCTGCGTCACCCGCGTCTCGCCTTCGAGCAGCAAGTAGCACGAGCGCGCCGCCGCGCCTTCTTGAATCAACACGGTGCCCGCCGGAGCGCGGCGCCAGTGGGCAAAGCGCAGCAATTCCCACAGCTGCGGATCGGCCAATTCTTGCAGCAAGGGTAAGCGGCGCAGCCGCTCGAACAGCTCCGCCGCTGCCGGCGGCTCGCCGGCATTGCCAGCCGTGTCCGGCATGAGCGCCGTGAGCGCGGCGAGCACCAAGGGCCACGCGGCAAAGCGCCGCTCCAGGCTCACCGCCAGCATTTCCTCGACCAAGGCGTCGAGACCGGACGGCAAGTCCGGGCGCAGATCACTAAGCCGTGGCCGCTCGCCGTTGAGAATCTTGTACATCAACGCCGCCGGCGAGTCGGCAACGAAAGGTAGCTGCCCGGTAAGCAGCTGGAACAGCACCACACCCAGGGCGTAAATGTCGGCCTGCGGCGTCACCCAATGCCGGAACAATTCCGGCGCCATGTAGGACAGGGAGCCGATGTCCATGACCTGGGTGGAATCGCTGCGGCCCCAGTACGCGGCGCCGAAGTCGCCGATCTTGACCTCGCCCGGCCCGGCGTATTGCAAGTTGGCCGGCTTGATGTCGCGGTGCACGATGCCGGCGCGGCAGGCGTAATCGAGCGCGCTGGCGCATTTGTAGGCGATTTCCAGCACCTCGCGCACGGGCTTGAGCTGGCCCGGACGGGTATAGGGCTCGAGCGTGCCGCCGGGCAGGTATTCCATCGCCAGATAGGCGGTGGCATCGCCCATGCCGGCATCGAACACTTCGACGATGTAAGGGTGCCGCAGACGGCCGGCCAGACGCACTTCATTGAGCCAAGCCTTGCGGATGGCTTTTTGCTCGGGATCGTCGCCGGCAAAGATCTGGGGATGAGCGATTTTCAAGGCGACTTGCTGATCGGCGAATAAATCCTGCGCCAGATAGACACTGCCGGAAGCGCCACGGCCGAGTTCGCGGAGAATTTCGTAACGCTGCTGAAAGCTTTGCATGGGCGCGGCTCCGGCTTGCCATCGGCGCTCATGTTACCGTGAAAGTCGATCCGCGACTCCCCCCTTGTGCGGTGGCGCGCCCTTTCATGCTCAGAAGCATGTGGATCGATCATGCTGGGCTAGCGGTTCGCCGCCGGCGGGCGCGGAACTGGGGCGAGCAGCTGATCGAGCCAGCGCCCGAGACGGCGGCCCGCAGCCGCCAGCCGGGCCGCAGCGATGGCCTGGGCGCGCCGATGGAATGCCGGCGTCACCAGAGGCAACAGACTACCCTGGGCATTCGGGTAGACCGGCCCTGCCAGCAAGGCTTGGCTTTCCGCCAGCCAGTCTGCCACATCGCCCTGCGCCGGTGGCGGCAAGGCGATGTGGCGCTGCAGGGCTTGATCGAGAGAGCGGCCGCGTAGCCAGGGCGGCCCAGGCAGATCGTCCCAATAGCGGTGTAACGACATGAAAGGCTGGCGCGGCGCGTAGGGATTTTCGATCGTAAAGGCATTGCCGCCCCGGTCGTCCCGCCCGCCGGTATGTAGCGGCTGATGGAGGTCAGCCACCAGGTGCAAGAACCAAGGTAGGGCATAGACTTGATCCGCCACCTTGCCGTGCGCCAGCGTATTGGCCAAAGTCAGCAGCCGAGTGTCGATCTCGCCCGGCTCCGCCGCCGCGCGATCGAGGTAATGCCAGTGGCGCTGGCGCAGCATGTCGGGAAAGCCGGGCAGGCGTGGCGTAGGCGGCTCATCCCAGTCATGAAAGCGGGGGTCGCGGCGAATGTCGTCGGGCCAGGTGGAAGCCTCCTGAAACACCCCATAATCCACATCCGCCTCCTGCTGGCGCTGTCGCCAGCGGGCGTAGTCAGGATGTCGGCGCAGCAGCTCGCTGGCGCGCTCGCGCGCCGCCGGGCGCATCTCCTGCCAAGCCAGCGCCGCCACGAGGCGGTGACCGGCACCATTCCAGGCTGGAGCCGCAAACGGCAGCAAGAGAAGCACGATGCAAACGAGGGACTTTCGCTTCATGTGCGCGATTATCCCGGTTTTTCCCCACGCGCCGGAGGCTGGGGCTTGCCGCCTGCCATGCTAGACTTGCGGCCCCGCGTTCATCCCCGCCATGCCCGTGCCGCCCCGTCTGCCCCCGGACTCCCTGGCCTTCGCCCTTGCCCATGCCGCGCCCGTCATCGCCGGGGTCATGGCAGGCGCCAGCCTCGCCGCTGGCGCCTTGGAGGCCGTGCCGGCCACGGCCCGGCCAGCGGTGCAGGATATCGTCTATGGCACCTTGCGCCGGCATGGCGAAGGCGATGCCCGCCTCGCCCCATTCTTGCGCCATCCGCCTCAGCCGACCATCCGCGCCTTGCTGCTGGCCGCGCTCTACCGGCTCGCCACTTGGACGGATGCGCCACACACGGTAGTCGACCAGGCGGTGGAGGCCGCCGGCCAGCTCGAAGGCGGGCGTTACAAGGGACTCGTCAATGGGGTGCTGCGCAATTATCTGCGCCAGGACGAGGCGCTCTGCCCCGTCCTGGACGAAGCCGCGCGCCTCTGGCATCCGGCCTGGTGGCTGGAAAAGCTCAAGCACGCCTACCCGGATGCTTGGCAGGACATCGTCGCCGCCGGCAACGCCGCGCCCCCCATGAGCCTGCGCGTGAACCTGCGTAAGCTTAGCCGCGCCGACTATCTATCCCGACTCGAAGCTGCTGGCATCGCCGGCCGCGCCGTGGGCACAGCCGGCATTCGCCTCGTGCGTCCAGTGCCCGTCAACCAGCTCCCCGGCTTTACCGAAGGCTGGGTCTCGGTTCAAGACCTGGGCGCGCAGCGCGCCGCCGAGCTGCTCGACCCCGCGCCGGGCAGCCACGTGCTCGACGCCTGCGCCGCGCCGGGCGGCAAGACCGCGCACCTGCTCGAACGCGCCGACTTGGCGCTGACCGCGCTCGACATCGACCCGGACCGCTGCCGCCAGATCGAACACAATCTTACGCGTCTCGGGCTCACCGCCCGGGTACGCTGCGGCGACGCCAGCGCCCCCCGGGCCTGGGGCCGGCAACCGACCGCCTTCGATGCCATCCTCGCCGACGTACCCTGCTCGGCGAGCGGCGTGGTGCGCCGTCATCCAGATGCAAAATGGCTGCGCCAACCCCAGGACATCCTGCGCTTTGCGCACACCCAGCGGCGCATTCTCGCGCGCCTATGGTCGGCGCTGCGGCCTGGGGGCAAATTGCTTTATGCTACTTGCTCGGTATTTCCCGAGGAGAACGGCGAGCAAGTAGCCCACTTCCTGGCCCGCACTGCGGATGCCCGCCTGGTCGACGAGGAACGCTGGCTACCCGGCGCGGAACACGACGGCTTTTATTATGCGCTTTTGCAAAAACTGGTCTGACGGCTTAGCCACCTGGCTCTTGGCCATCTACCTCATGCTCTGCGCCCCGTTCGGCTGGGCCGCTAGCATCGACATCCGCAACCCCGTGCTGCAAGCCAGCGAAGAGGGTTATGTGCTATCCGCCGATTTCCGCATCGACTTCAACCCCCGCCTGGAAGAAGCCGTGACCAAGGGGGTCACGCTGTATTTCGTGCTCGACTTCGAGCTGGAGCGGCCCCGCTGGTACTGGATGGACGAGAAAGTGGCAAGCAAGAGCCAGACCTGGCGTTTGAGCTACCACGCCCTGACGCGCCAATACCGCTTATCCACCGGCAGCCTGCACCAAGCTTTCGCCAGCCTGGAAGAAGCCTTGCAAATGCTCTCGCGGGTGCGCCGCTGGCCGGTGCTCGACACCCCCCTAAGGCCCGGCGACAGTTATCAAGCGGCCTTGCGTCTGCGCCTAGACATCTCGCAGCTGCCCAAGCCCTTTCAGGTCTCGGCGCTGGCGAATCGGGACTGGAATTTGAACTCGGACTGGCTGCGCTGGAAATTCGTGGTACCAGCCAGCGAGCCGGAGACCTCGCCGCCGCCGGCCGTCTTGCCGGCCCAGGAAGGCCGATGAAGCGCCTACTTGCCATCGCTGGCGCGCTCGGCGCCGCCCTCGGCGCCATCCTCTGGTTCCTGCTCTTGGCGTCCACCTCGGCCGACGCCATGATCTTCGCCAACCAGTATCCGCTCTTGCTCGGCTTGAACGGGCTGGTGGCGGCCGTGCTGCTCGGCCTGGTGGGCTGGCAGGTCTATGTGCTCTGGCGCGAGCACCGCGCGCAAGTGTTTGGCTCGCGCCTGAAACTGCGCTTGATGCTCATGTTCGGCCTGGTGGCCGTGGTGCCCGGCACCTTGGTCTATGGCGTCTCGGTGCAGTTCGTGACCCGTTCGATCGAGAGTTGGTTCGACGTGCGCGTCGAGAAGGCGCTGGAATCGGGCCTCAATCTCGGTCGCTCGGCCCTCGACTCACTGCTGGGCGAGCTGGCCCAGAAGGCACGCAACATGGCTACGGAACTGGCAGAGCGCCCGGAAAACGCGCAAGCCCTGCTGCTTGCCCGGCTACGCGAGCAGGCCGGGGTGGATTCGGTCGCGCTGTTCGCCGCCAACGGCCAGCTCGTCGGCAGCGCCCATGCCGAATTGGGTAAGCTCATGCCGCCGCTGCCGGCGCCAACCGAGCTCAAGCAGGCGCGCAGCAACCGCACCGTCACCGCTATCGAAGGCGAAGGCGATGCCATGCTCTTGCGCGTCTTGGTGCCGGTGGCGCCACTCACCTTCTTCGAGCAGCCGCGCGTCTTGCAGCTCGCCCAGCCAGTGCCAACCAGTCTGGCGCGCAATGCCGAGGATGTGCAGGCGGTGTACCGCGACTACCAAGAATTGCAGCTGGCGCGCCAAGGCTTGACCCAAATCTATGCCCTCACGCTGACCTTGACGGTGCTCGTGGCGCTCTTTTCCGCCTTTGCGCTGGCTTTCTTCATGGCGCGGCGCCTCTCGGCGCCCCTCTCCATCCTGGCCGAAGGCACCCAGGCCGTCGCGCAGGGCGACTATTCGCCGCGCCAGGCCATCGACAGCCGCGACGAGCTGGGCGTGCTGACCCAGTCCTTCAACCAGATGACGCGCCAGCTCGACGAAGCGCGGCGCGAGGCGGAGCGGCACCGGAGCGAGGTCGAGGCGGCGCGGGCCTATCTCGAATCGATTCTCGCCAATCTTTCCGCCGGGGTTTTGGTATTCGACCGCCACTTCGCGCTGCGCAGCATCAATGCCGGCGCCACGACGATTCTCGGCGATGACCTCGCGGCGCTGGTCGGCCAGCCGACCGAAGCCTGGGAGCGTTATCCGGCACTCGGCCAGTTCATCCGCCAGCACTTCGGCGCGGATGGCCCGGATGCCTGGCAGGGCCAGCTCGAACTGGAGGAAGAGGGCTGCATCGCCCAGGTGCTGCTCTTGCGCGGCAGCCGTCTACCTGATTCGAGCGGCGGCGGCCATGTCGTGGTGTTCGATGACGTGACCCAGCTCATCGCCGCGCAGCGCAGCGCCGCCTGGGGCGAAGTCGCCCGGCGCTTGGCGCACGAGATCAAGAACCCGCTCACGCCCATCCAACTCTCCGCCGAGCGCCTGCAAATGAAGCTCGCCGACCATCTGACGGGCAAGGAAGCGGAAATGCTGGCGCGTTCCACCCAGACCATCATCAACCAGGTGCAGGCCATGAAGCGCATGGTGGACGATTTCCGCGACTATTCGCGCCACCCGGCGCCGGAGCTGGCGCCCCTGGATTTGAACGCGCTCATCCGCGAAGTGCTGGGCCTTTATGAAAACTCCGAGGTGCGGGTCACGCCCGAGCTCGCGGCGGAACTGCCGCCGGTGCTCGGCGACGCCAACCAGATTCGCCAGGTGATCCACAACCTGCTACGCAACGGCCAGGACGCGCTCGAAGGCATCGCCGCGCCGCGCCTCACGATCCGCACCGAGGCCCTGCCGGGCCAGGCCCTGCTGGAGATTTGCGACAACGGCAAGGGCTTCCCGGCCGAGATCCTGCCGCGCGTGTTCGAACCCTACATCACCACGAAGCCGCGTGGCACTGGGCTGGGACTGCCCATCGTCAAGAAAATCGTAGACGAGCACCAAGGCAGCATCGACATCGGCAACCGCCCAGAAGGGGGGGCCTGCATCAGCATCCGCCTGCCGCTCGCGCAGGATGGCAACAAGGAAGGAAGACATGGCAGAGATTCTGGTCGTTGACGACGAAATCGGCATCCGCGAGCTCCTCTCGGAGATTTTGGCCGACGAAGGCCACGACGTCCGCCTGGCCGAGAACGCCGCCGCGGCCCGCCGCATGCGCGGCGAGCGCGCGCCGGATCTGGTGCTGCTCGACATCTGGATGCCCGACACGGACGGCATCACTCTGCTGAAAGAATGGTCGGCGGCCGGCCTCCTGACCATGCCGGTCGTGATGATGTCCGGGCACGGCACCATCGACACCGCGGTGGAAGCCACCCGCATCGGCGCGGTGGATTTTCTGGAAAAGCCGATCGCCCTGCAAAAGCTCTTGTCTACGGTCAAGAAGGCGCTCAAGCACGATCACATCGGCCAGCGCCCGCCGCTCACGCTCGAAGCCCTGGCGCACGCCCCCTTGTTCCGCGACTTGAAGAAGCGCCTCGAACAAGCCGCCGCCAAGACCAGCGCGCTGCTCATCAAGGGCGGCACCGGGGCCATCGCCGAAATCTGCGCGCGCACCCTGCAACGCCCACATGCGCCCTGGCTCGATCTGCGCGCATGCGCCGCGCCGATGACACAGGAACTGCTACAAAAGACCGCCGGCGGCCTGATCTATGTGAGCGACCTGGCGGCGCTCGGCAAGCTGCAACAAATGAACCTGGCTTTCGCGCTGGAGCGGGTGCATAAGCACAACATCCTCATCGTCGCCGCGATGGCGCAGCCGCTCGCCAGCCTCGCCGCCCGCGGCTGGGATGCGCAACTGCTGGCGCGTCTAGGCGAAGTTTGGCTGGCGCTGCCCAACCTTAGCCAACATGCGGACGAGCTTCCCGAAGTCGTCAGTCTGTTCCTGACCCAGATGGTAGAGCGCCAGGAAGTGCCGCTGCGCCGTTTTTCGAGCGCCGCGCTCAATCTCTTGCGCGTGCGCAAGTGGTCGGCCGAGACCGGCTGGAACGACTTGCAGGCACTCATCCGCAATCTGGCCCTGACCGCTTTGGAGGAAGAAATCAGCGAGGCCGACGTGCAGCGCCTCTTGCCTGAAGACCCGACGGCAGCGGGTCCGATGGCGCCCGAAGGACTGCGCGAGCTGTTCGAGCAGCCGCTACGCGAGGCCCGGGATGCCTTCGAGCGGCATTACTTCGAATATCTGCTCAAGGTCGAGGGCGGCAACATGACGCGGGTGGCGGAGCGCTCCGGCTTAGAGCGCACGCACCTGTACCGCAAGCTCAAGCAACTCGGCGTCGGACGGCGCTCGGGCGAGGAGAATGGCGCATGAAGATCATCATCCTCGGCGCCGGCCAGGTCGGCGCCAGCGTGGCCGAAAGCTTGGTGTCGGAAGAAAACGACATCACCATGGTCGATAGCGATGGCGAGCGCCTCGCGGCGCTGCAAGACCGGCTCGATCTGCGCGCCGTCACCGGCAACGCCGCCTACCCCTCGGTGCTCAAGAGCGCCGGCGCCGAGGACGCCGACCTGGTGATCGCCGTGACCCAGAGCGACCAGACCAATCTCGTGGCCTGCAAGATCGCCCAGAGCCTGTTCAACGTGCCGACCCGCATCGCCCGGCTGCGTTCCCGCGACTTTCTCGAAGACGAGCGCCTGCTCGCCCCGGACAATTTCGCCGTCGATTTCGCCATCTGCCCAGAGCAGATCATTACCGACTACGTGGTGCGTCTGATCGAATTCCCCGAAGCCCTGCAAGTGCTCGAATTCGCCGGCGGTCGGGTGTCGCTGGTGGCCGTGCGCGCCATCGAAGGCGGACTGCTCGTCAGAAAGCCGATCAAGGAAATGAAGGAACACCTGCCGTTCGGCATGGAGGCGCGCATCGCCGCCATCTACCGGCGCGACCAACCCATCATTCCTACCGGCGAGACCCACATCCAGCCCGGGGACGAGGTCTTCGTGCTCGCTGCCGCCGAACACATCCGCCCGGTGCTCAGGGAGCTGCGGCGCATGATGAACCCGGTACGGCGCATCATGATCGCCGGCGGCGGCAACATCGGCCTGCGGGTGGCGCTCACCTTGGAAGCACGCTACGAGGTGAAGGTCATCGAGCACAGCAAGGGCCGCTCCGACTACATCGCCGGCAAGCTCAAGGACGCGCTCGTGCTGTCCGGCGATGCTACCGACGAGGCGCTCTTGGAGCAGGAAAACATCGCCGAGATGGATTTGTTCCTGGCGCTCACCAACGACGACGAGGACAACATCATGGCCGCCTCGCTCGCCAAGCGCATGGGCTGCAAGCGCGTCGTGGCGCTCATCAACCGCCGCGCCTACGCCGACATGGTGCAGGGCGGCCCCATCGACATTGGCATCTCTCCGGCGCATGTCTCGATCGGCACGCTATTGGCGCATGTGCGCCGCGGCGACGTGGCAGCCGTGCACTCCCTACGCCGCGGCGCCGCCGAAGCCCTGGAACTGGTGGCGCACGGCGATATGCACAGCTCCAAGGTAGTCGGCCGGCGCATCGCCGACATCCCCTGGCCCAAGGGCGTCACCGTGGCGGCGCTGGTGCGCGATTTCGATCACGTCGAGTCGGTCCTGGTGCGCGATGACGGCACCGTGGACCGGCGCTCTGGCCGGGTCGAAATCGCGCACGGCGATTCCGTCATTCAAAGCGGCGACCACGTCATCGTGTTCTGCGTCCAAAAAAAATTGGTGCGTAAGGTCGAACAACTGTTCCAGGTCGGTTTTCATTTCCTCTGACCATGCAGCGCTTCTTGCCCGTCTTCCGTGCGCTGGGCGGGGTGCTCACCCTGTTCTCGCTGGCCTTGCTGGTGCCGCTCATCCACTCGCACGCCGTCGGCGATGGCGCCCAGGAAGCCTACGATCTCGCCTTTCTCGCCACCTTCGGCAGCGGCCTGCTGCTCTGGATGTCGACCCACCACCACAGGCGTGAACTGCAGGTGCGGGATGGCTTTCTGATCGTCGTATTGGTCTGGTCGGTACTCCCCTTGTTCGCCAGCATTCCGCTCTACGTGCAGCTCGACATCGGCTTCACCCAAGCCTATTTCGAGGCGACATCGGGGCTCACCGCCACCGGCGCTACCGTGCTCACCGGCCTCGACACCCTGCCCGAGTCAATCAACCTGTGGCGCCATCTCATCATCTGGCTGGGCGGCATGGGCTTGATCGTGCTGGCCGTGGCGATTCTGCCCATGCTCGGCATCGGCGGCCGGCAGATGTTCAAAGCCGAAATCCCCAGCCCCATGAAGGACAACAAGCTCACGCCGCGCATCGCCCAGACCGCCAAGGGCCTGTGGCTCGTCTATGTCGGCATCACCAGCGCCTGCGCCCTGGCCTACCGCTGGGCCGGCATGAGCTGGTTCGATGCCGTCTGCCATGCTTTTTCTACCGTAGCCCTGGGTGGCTTCTCCACCCACGATGCCAGTTTCGCCTACTGGAATTCACCGCGCATCGAAGGCATCGCCATTTTTTTCATGCTGGTAGCCGGCATGAACTTCGCCACCCACTATGTCGCCCTCACCGGGCGCGACCTACGCACCTATCTACGCGACCCCGAAATCGTTTGGTTCCTCGGCGTGCTGCTCGCCAGCATCCTGCTCATCACTTTTTACCTGTGGGAATTCCGGGTCTTCCCGAATACGAGCGAAGCTCTCCGTTATGCCGCCTTCAACGTGATTTCCGTCGCCACCACTGCCGGTTTCGCCACCACCGACTACAGCCTTTGGCCCTTCTTCGCGCCCCTGTGGATGCTGTTTCTGTGCAGCTTCGTCTCCTGCTCCGGCTCGACCGGCGGCGGCATCAAGATGATGCGCGCCGTGCTGCTCTACAAGCAGGTGTACCGGGAGCTGCTGCGCGCCATGCACCCCAACGCCGTCTATCCGGTCAAGCTAGGCGGCCACTCGGTGCCCCAGAACATGCTCTTTGCCGTGCTCGCCTTCGGCTTCATCTACATGGTGAGCCTCGTCACCCTGACCCTGGTGTTGAGCTTTTCCGGCCTGGAAATCGTCACCGCCTTCTCCGCCGCCGTCGCCTCGCTCAACAATACCGGCCCTGGCCTCGGCAGCGTCGGCCCGGCTGGCAATTACGCCAGCCTCACCGACTTCCAGACCTGGGTCTGCTCCTTCGCCATGCTGCTCGGCCGTTTGGAAATCTTCACCCTGCTCGTGGTGCTGACGCCGGCCTTTTGGAAGAAATAGCGTGCGCTAACCGTCGCGCCTTCGCTTGCCGCCGGCCCTTGAGGGATAATCCAGCTTTTCTTCCAGCGGAGCGCCTGCCGTGTCCCGACCCAAGAACGACAATTTCCTCCGGGCCTTGCTCAAGGAACCCACCGACCATACCCCCTTGTGGCTGATGCGCCAGGCCGGGCGCTATTTGCCTGAATATTGCGAGACCCGCAAGCGCGCCGGAGATTTTCTGTCGCTGTGCAAGTCGCCCGACATGGCTTGCGAAGTCACGCTACAGCCGCTCGCCCGTTACGAGCTGGATGCTGCCATCCTGTTTTCCGACATCCTCACCGTGCCCGATGCCATGGGCCTCGGCCTTTACTTCGAGGCCGGCGAAGGCCCGCGCTTCGAGCGCCCCTTGCGCGAGGAATGGGCAATCAACGACTTAAGCGCGCCCGATCCTTACGACCATCTCGGCTATGTCATGGATGCCGTGCGCGCCATACGCAAGGCGCTCGACAATTCCGTGCCCTTGATCGGCTTCTCCGGCAGCCCCTACACCCTCGCCTGCTACATGGTCGAAGGCGGCGGATCGAAGGACTTCCGCCACATCAAGTCCATGCTCTACAGCCGGCCCGACCTGCTGCACCGCATCCTCTCCGTCACCGCCGACGCCGTCACCGCCTACCTGAACGCCCAGATCGAATGCGGCGCCCAGGCGGTGATGCTCTTCGACACCTGGGGCGGTTCCCTCGCCAACGCCGCTTACCCGGAATTTTCTCTGGCCTACATGCAAAAGATCATCGCCGGGCTGCACAAGACCTGGGACGGGGAAAAGATACCCACCATCGTATTTACCAAGGGCGGCGGCCTGTGGCTGGAGAAAATCGCGGCCATCGGCTGCGATGCGGTGGGGCTGGACTGGACCATCGACATCGGCGATGCCCGCCGCCGGGTGGGCGACACGGTCGCCCTACAAGGCAATCTGGACCCGAACGTGCTGTTCGCGCCGCCTGAGACGATCGCCGCCGAGGCCACCCGCGTGCTAGATGCCTTCGGCCCCGGCGATACCGGTCACGTCTTCAACCTGGGGCACGGCATTTCCCAGTTCACCCCGCCCGAGCACGTCACGGCGCTGGTGGAAACCGTGCACAACTATCGCCGTCGCCACGCGCCCCGTTCGGGTGCATAAATGGGGTCCCAGGCTTGACTTATGCACAGATCGCGCTTGCGCGCCCACAACCTCCGCGTGCTGCTTGACAATCGGTAACAGCGCTTATGTGCTTGTTTTTTAACGATTTCTACCCCTGCCAATTTTTAGGCAGGGTAAGAAAAGTCCTTATGGGCGAGGCAGTTAGCGCTTTCCTCCCGGCGCTGCCCACAACTTTATCCACAGCTTTTGGGGATAAGCCTGCCCGGCGCGCGCAATGCGCCAGGCAGGCCCGCGTAGGCGATGGCGCGGGCCGATGAGCATCGCCCGAGTCGCCCTCGATCTGCCGCTTAACCGGCTCTTCGATTACCGCATCGACGGTCTCGGGCCCGCCACGGTAGGCCTACGCATCCGGGTGCCATTTGGCCGCGGCGAGAAGATCGGCATCATCGTCGACTTGCCTAGCCAGAGCGAGCTCGCCCCGGAGCAACTGAAACCGGCCCTGGAAATCCTGCGCGACACGCCCCCCCTACCCGCCGATTTCTTCCGCCTGTGCGCATTCGCCAGCAGCTACTATCAGGCTCCGCTCGGCGAGGTGCTGCTCCAAGCCCTGCCGCCGGGCTTGAAAAAAACCCGCGCCAGCCAGCGCCGCGCCGGCAAGGCCATGGCCACTACCGTACCGGCCGCCGCGCCGCTACCCGAGCTCACCGCCGAACAGGCCCAAGCCGTGGCGGCAATGGCCGCTAGCCAAGGCTATGCGCCGTTTCTGCTGCACGGCGTCACCGGCAGCGGCAAAACCGAGGTCTATCTGCGCCTCATCGCCGCGACGCTCGCGCGCGGCCGGCAGGCGCTCTTGCTGGTGCCGGAAATCAATCTCACGCCGCAGCTCGAAGCGCGCATCCGCCAGCGCTTTCCCGACGTGCGCACGGCCATCCTGCACAGCGAGCTGGCCGAGGCCGCGCGGGAGCGGGAATGGAAAGCGGCTTTCCTGGGCGAGGCGCGCATCGTCGTCGGCACCCGGCTCGCCATCTTCACTCCGCTGCCGGCGCTGGGCTTGATCGTCGTGGATGAAGAGCACGATCCTTCCTACAAGCAGCAGGACGGCATTCGCTATTCGGCGCGCGACATGGCCATCTACCGCGCCAGCGCCGAGCGGCTGCCGATCGTGCTCGGCTCGGCCACGCCCAGCTTGGAATCCTGGGCACGCGCCCAAAGCGGCCGCTACACGCTCATCCGCCTCAAGGAGCGCGCCGTCAGCAGCGCTCGCCTGCCTACGGTGCGCCTGCTCGACACCCGCCGTATGCAACTCACCCAAGGCATCAGCGCACCGCTTCTTGAAGCGATTCGCCAGCGCCTCATGGCCGGGGAACAAAGTCTCATCTTCCTCAATCGGCGCGGCTACGCCCCGGTACTAAGCTGCACCGCCTGCGCTTGGGTATCGCGCTGCCAGCGCTGTGCCGCGAACATGGTGGTGCATCTCAAAGATCAGCGCCTGCGCTGCCACCATTGCGGCCTGGAAATGCGCATTCCACGCGCCTGCCCCACCTGCGGCAATCAGGACCTCCATCCTTTCGGGCGCGGCACGCAGCGCCTCGAAGCCTGGCTCGCGGAAACCTTTCCCGAGGCCCGCATCCTGCGCGTAGACCGCGATTCGGCCAAGAGCAAGAAGCAATGGGAAGCCCTACTCGAACAGATCCACACCGGCACCGGCCCGGAGCGGGTGGATATCCTGGTAGGCACCCAGATGCTCGCCAAGGGCCACGACTTTCCCCGTCTCACCCTGGTCGGCGCCGTGGGGGCCGACGCGGCCCTGTTCGCTGCCGACTGGCGTGCCCCGGAACGGCTATTTGCCCAATTGATGCAGGTCGCGGGCCGAGCCGGCCGCGCCGATCTGCCCGGCGAGGTCATCATCCAGACCGAATACCCGGACCACCCCCTCTACGCGGCGCTGCAAGCGCACGACTATCCGCGCTATGCCGAGACCCTGCTCGCGGAACGGCGCCAGGCCGGCTTTCCGCCCTACACTTTCCAGGCCATGCTGCGCGCCGAAGCCGCGCGGATGGAGGATGCGCTCGATTTTCTCAAGGCCGCGGCCGCCCTCGTCCCGGCAGAGGCGCACCCGGAAGTGCTGCGCTACGACCCGGTGCCGATGCGTCTCTCCCGCCTCTGGAGCCTGGAACGGGCGCAACTACTGGTGGAATCGCCAAGCCGCCCACGCTTACAAGCCTTCCTGGCTGACTGGCGCACAGGGCTGGAGCGGCTCAAGACCCCCAACCGCCTACGCTGGCACTTGGAGGTCGATCCGATCGAGTTCTGACGTCTAGTAACAGAGGCAGTCGCGCCGCGCTTCCTCCCAGGCTGCCTCGTCGGGGCGCGCCAGCGCCTCCAGATCCGCCGGGGTAGCGGCGGCATCGTCTACCCACTGGCGCAGCAGGGGGCTGCCGTTGATCAGATCGATGGCGAGGCGGTCGAATTCGTATTCATAGCCGAAATCGCGCCAGAGCGGGTAATCGGGCTGCAGCCGGCGCAGAGCCTTGAACGCCAGGGCTTGCAGGCGCCAGGGACGGAAGGCGCGGTGGTCGTAATGGGCCGGGTCTTCGACATGGATCTGCACCCCGTGACAGAGCCGGCCCGCATGTTTATGGAAAGTCGGCTCGAACCAGCATTCGCGCAGGCAGCAGCCGCGCAGCCAGTCCGGGGCCAAGGCGCGCATTTCGGCGATGATCGCCCGGGCGTCGATGTCCGGGGCGCCGAACAGCTCCAGAGGCCGGGTAGTGCCGCGCCCTTCGGAAAGCGTCGTGCCTTCGAGCAGCACCGTGCCGGCGTAGGCTCGCGCCATCCACAGATTGGCAGCATTCGGACTCGGGTTCACCCACGTCCGCGTCCCCAGAGGCCAGCCGTAGCCGGGCGCGGCGTCGGGCTGCCAGCCTTGCATCGCTATCACCTGGCAATCCACGTCGAGCTTCAAGGTGGCGACGAACCAGCGGGCCAGTTCGCCGAGCGTCAGGCCGTGGCGCATGGGCAGGGGGCCGGCGCCGACGAAACTTTCCCAACCCGGACGCAAGGCAAGCCCTTCCACCGGGCGGCCGACGGGATTGGGACGATCCAGCACCCAGACGCGCTTGCCATGCCGGGCCGCCGCCTCGAGCACGTAGCGCAGCGTGGTGATGAAGGTGTAGATGCGGCACCCCAGATCTTGCAAATCCACCAGCAGCACGTCGAAGCTGTCCATCATGGCGCCCGTCGGCCGGCGCACCTCGCCATAGAGACTGAACACGGGAATGCCCAGACGGGGGTCGATGAAATCGGAGGATTCCACCATATTGTCTTGCTTATCGCCCCGAAGGCCGTGCTGCGGACCGAAGGCGGCGCTAAGCCGCACGTCAGGCAGAGCCGCCAAGGCATCGAGGGAATGCGTCAAGTCACGGGTCACGGAAGCCGGGTGGGCCAGCAGGGCGACACGCTGACCCACCAAGGGACGGCGCAAGGCGGGCTCTGCCAGCAAGCGATCAAGGCCAAAACGGATCATGGTGGCTCCAAGGTGAGGGTAAAGCCGCCTCGATGGTGAAAGTCAGGACGCTCGCAAGGATGGTGCAGGGCCCAGTAAGACAAGCGGCCATCGGCAAGCTCTAGCACCGCGGCAAGACCCAGCTGCAAGTTGGACGTGCCCGCAGGCAGCGCCGCGCCCGGCAACCAGGCCGTGAGTTCGAGGCAGTTGGCCTGGATGCGCCAATCGAGCTCGGGCGCCGGCGGCAGCCAGTCTGCCTGGCGCTCGCGGCAAGCGCTAAAAGCGTAGCCGGCCCATTGCCCGGAAGGCGAAAAATTGTATTCGCGGTAATCCGGCTGCCCCGAACGGGCCAGAAACAGCTCGAAGCAGCTATGCGCCCACAGCCGATCCGGCTCGACCGGGTGGGCCGGATCGGGCAGGCGCAAGCCGGTGAGATCGGCAGTCAGACGATAATGCAGCGCCAAGCCGCCCCGCTGCGGCGCGCAATCGACCGCGAGCCCGCCTCCACCAGGAAGCGGGTACGCGGCATGGGGCACGAGGCAAATAGACTGGCAGTTCGTCATGAGAGCCGGCATTCTAGCGCCGTTCGCCCGAATCGCAGCAGCGCCGCAAGCGCGCCGAAAACCGCTACCATTTCCGCTCCCGACCACAAGGAGCGTGCCATGCCTACCTGCCGTCTATCCCTCACTCTCTCGCTCTTCGGCCTGCTGGGCCTCGCCCCCCTGCCAGCGCTGGCGCAAAGCGCGGCGGATGCGCCGATCAGCCTACGCTGCGGCGGCATCGGCTCGGACGAATCCTCGGCCATGCTCGCCGAAAGCAAAGCGCACGCGCTCACCCTCCTTTATGTCTCACGCGACGGCCACTACATGTCGGACGTGCAGACCCGGATCGCTAGCCTGGACGGCGAGCATGCCGCCGAACAAAGCTGCGGCCCCATCGGTCAGGTGCATGTGGCGGCCCCCGGACGCTACAAGCTCACGGCCCGCTTTGGCAGCCAGCAGCAGGACAAGACCCTCACGCTGAAACCGCGCGGCGGCCAGCGTCTGGTATTGCGCTGGCAGGCAGAGTGATCTTGAAGAACGCGCCTTCGCCCCACTGCCATGCTCGCTGCTCCACTCCGCTACGTCGAGCCGGTATATCGCCCGCCCAGCGAAGCCGAATCCCTGATACTGCCCGTCACCGACGGCTGCTCCTGGAACCACTGCACGTTCTGCGAGATGTACACCGCGCCGCAGAAGCGCTTTCGCGCGCGGGACGAGGCCGAAGTGCTCGACGCCATCCGCCGCCTGGGAGAAGGCCATGGCCGCCACATCCGGCGCGTCTTCCTCGCCGATGGCGATGCCTTGGTGCTGCCGACCCGGCGGCTCTTGGCCATCCTCACCGCCATCCGCGCACATCTGCCAGGCGTGCATCGGGTGTCGAGCTATTGCCTACCGCGCAACCTGAAGAAGAAAAGCATCATCGAGCTGCGTGAGCTCGCCGCGGCCGGGCTCACGCTCGCCTATGTGGGCGCCGAATCCGGCGACGATACGGTGCTAGCGCGGGTCAACAAAGGCGAAACCCACGCCAGCACCCGGGAGGCCTTGGAAAAACTCGGCGAGGCCGGCATCCGCCGCTCGGTGATGATCATAAACGGCTTGGGCGGGCGCGCCCTAAGCCAAGCCCATGCCGAACATTCAGCCGCGCTCATGAATACCACCCAGCCGGAATTCCTGGCCACCCTGGTGCTAAGCTTCCCTATGGGCGCAGCGCGCTTCCGTGCCGCCTTCCCCGAGTGGGAAGCCCTCGACATCCGCGGCCTCCTCATCGAGCTAGAACAGTTCATCAGCCACCTAGAATTACGCCACACCGTGTTTCGCAGCGACCACGCCTCGAACTGGCTCGTGCTGCGCGGCAACCTGCCGGCCGACAAGGACAAGCTGCTCCAGCGGCTGCGTGCCGCCATCGCCGACCCAGAGCACGCCCCCTTGCGCCCCGCCTGGACCCGAGGGCTGTGAATCCGTCCCGGCCTGGCTCCCGGCCGGGTTTCTCTGCCACACTTGCAACCTTGCCCACGTTCCCTTTCCGATCGCGCCATGACCCCCCCTCCGCTGCGCTCGCTGCCGGACCGCATCCGCCAAGTGCTCTTGTTTGAACTGATCGGTGTCTGTCTCATCACCCCGCTATTCGCGCTCGCCAGCGGCAGGCCGATGCTGGAATCGGCGGTGCTGCTCGCCCTGCTGTCCAGCATCGCCGCCGTATGGAATGCCCTGTACTGCACCGGCTTCGATTGGATCGAAGGACGCCTCACCGGCCGCCCAGCCGACCGCCGCCCGCAAGCCCTACGGCTTGCCCATGCCTTAGGCTTCGAAGGCGGCCTGCTGATCTTCACCTTGCCGGTCATCATGCTCTGGACCGGGATGGATTTCTGGACCGCGCTCGTAGCCGACATCGGCCTTGCGCTCACCTATGCCGGCTACGCCTACCTGTTCAACCTGGCCTACGACCGGCTCTTTCCGCTCACCCACCGCGCTTAAAGTCCATGTTGCCCGATTTCATCGCATCCGATGTCGACCTCACCCCGCGCAACACCCTGGCCCTGCCTGCCCGGGCCGAATTCCTGGCCAACATCACCCACATCGAGCAATTGCAGCACATAGCGCGCCACCCGGACCTTGCGAAACGGCGCCGTTTCGTCCTCGGCGGCGGCTCGAATCTCGTGCTGACCGGCGACTTTGCCGGTCTGATGTTGGCCATGGCGATTCCCGGCAAGGCCTGCATCGGCGAAGACGCCCAAGCCTGGTACATCGCCGCAGGCGCTGGCGAAAACTGGCACGCATTCGTCACCTGGACGCTGGCCCAAGGCTGGCCGGGTCTGGAAAACCTCATCCTGATCCCCGGCAGCGTCGGCGCCGCGCCGGTCCAGAACATCGGCGCCTACGGCCTCGAAGTCGGGGAACGCATCGACCATCTCGAAGCCATAGACCTCGATACCGGCCGACTCACCCGCTTCACCGCCGCCGACTGCGGCTTTGGCTACCGCGACAGCCTGTTCAAACGCGAGGGCTGGCATGTGCAAGGCCGCTATGCGATTGCCCGCGTGGTCTTTCGCCTGCCCAAGCGCTGGCAGCCGCGCACCGGCTACGGCGAAGTCGCAGCCGAACTCGCCCAGCATGGCAGCGGCGATCCCAACCCGACGCGCATCGCCGCTGCCATCGCCGCCATCCGCCGGCGCAAGCTGCCCGATCCGGCGCAGCTGCCCAACAGCGGCAGCTTCTTCCAAAACCCGGTCGTCAGCGCCGAGCTGGCCGCGGCGCTCGCCACCGCGCACCCCAGCCTGCCCCGCTACCCCCAGGCCGACGGACGCGTCAAGCTGGCGGCCGGCTGGCTCATCGAACAAGCCGGCTGGAAAGGCCGCAACCTAGGGCCGGTCGGCATGTACGAACAACAGGCGCTGGTGCTGGTCAACCGCGGCGGCGCCACCAGCCGCGACGTGCAGCGTCTAACCCGCGCCGTGCGTGAGGCCGTGCTCGCCCGCTTCGGCGTCAACCTGGTGCCAGAGCCCGTATTCCTTTGAGCTGCCGCCAGCCTTCGAAGCAGTAGAAGCCTCAAACGTCCCGCTCATACTGGCGACGCAAGCGCTCGATACCCTGGCGGAAAGCCTCGGCATCGCCATAATCGAAAAACCGCGGATAGCGCTCATGCGCGCCGCGAATGCGCCGGGCGTGCTTGATCGGGCACCAGTATTGCTCGGTGCGCGCCGCCACCTCTCGCGTGTACGCCGCCACGCCATTGCCGTAAGAGCAATACAGGCAGTTGAACTTCTCCACCAAGTTGAGATACGGCAACTCACCCCGATCCAGAACCACGTAATCAGCGCGCCGCACCTTAGGGATGCGGTAAATGGGGAAGCAGACGTGCTGATACACGGTCACGAACAAGTCCATCAGCAAAAAAGGAATCCAGCCGGCATAGATCACCGGCGCCGTCAACACCACCAGCAAACGGCTGCGGATCAAAAAGCGGAACAGGCCGATCTTGTAACGCCGCTGCGTGCGCAAGAATTCCTCGGCCAATTGCAGGCGGCGCTGCTCTAATTCCTCGCGCCGCTTGCGGTACTCCTCTTCCAACTCTTCTTGCAGCGCCTGAATGCGCAGCAACAGCTCGTCGATGTGTTTCTTCATGCGATAGACCTCGATTCATGGCGAGTCGCAAGCATAACGGGCAACGGCTAGACAAGTGCATGATTCACCCTCCTGCTCCTGACTGCATGCGTTTTATCCCGTCATTGACATCGGCGCGCTCGCCTCCCCCCAAACCAAGAGAACCAGGCCCAGGATCAGCCGGTAGAGCGCGAAACCCGTGAACCGGTGCACCCGGATGAAATGCAGCAACCAGCGTACCGCGCAGCTTGCCGCCAGGAACGCGGCCACGAAGCCGGCGCCGATGTCCGCCCAGGGCATGTCCCCGAACGGCCGATGCGCCAGGGAATCGAACAGCGCATAGGCGGTAGCGGCCAGTATGGTGGGAATGCCGACCAGGAACACGAATTCGGCGGCGGCGCCCCGATTCCGCACGCCCAGCAGCAGCAAGACGAAAATTGCCGCCGCCGACCTTGACGTTCCCGGGAACACCCCCGCCACGACCTGGGCGACACCTACCAGAACCGCCCCCGCCCAGGTGATCGAGGCCTCGTCGGGAGACTGCCCCGGCCGGCCCGCCGTTGCGTGTTCTGCCGCCAGCATCCAGAAAGCCCCCAGGATCAGGGCCCATGCGATTGGAGTGACCGCATGGGACAGCTCCCACCCCAGCGCCTTCACGGCCAGGCCCAGCACGGCGGTCACGCTGAAAGCCAGGGCAAGGCGCGTGAGGTAGGCGCGGGGAGGCTGGGCCCGGTCCGTCGCCGCAGGCGCCGCGGCGGCAGGCACGAAGACGGCGGCGGCAAGCACCCCGAGACGGCTCCTGTACACGAAAACCACGGCGAGGATGGCGCCGGCCTGCACCGCGATGTTGAAGAACTCGCTCCGGTGGCCCAGCCAGTGCTGGGCCACCAGCAGGTGGGCGGTGCTGGAAACCGGCAGGAACTCGGTGAATCCCTCGATCAAGCCGAGCAGGATGGCAGCCAAGAGGTCGGACGACATGGAACGCCTATCGGGGCAAGAACCGCCAGCTACCCGGGCATGCCCACTCCGGATGAACGGGCCCGGAGCTCATGGGCCGCGGGGGGCCAGCAAGCCCAGGTCTTCGACGCGTGCAAACGTGATGTCCGGACGCTGGCGGGCCAGGGCCTCTGGTGCGCCATATCCCCAGCTCACCGCGCCGAAGGCGACCCCCGCCGCCCGGGCCGCGTCGGCATCCGGCAACTGATCTCCCACGTAGATGGCCCGGCCCGGTTGAACCCCCAGGATTGCGAGCACGCGACGGATCCGGCGGTGTTTGCCGAAGAGGGAAGCGCCCCCCTCGATGCAATCCATGAGGCCGCCGATATCGTCCCCGAGCATGCGCCGGCAGTTTTCGAGGGAGTTGGCGCTGACGACGGCAAGCCGGAGTCCCCGCCCATGCAGTTCGTGAAGAACCCGCCCGATGCCGCCGAACAAGGCCGTCTCATGCCGCCGCTGCCCCATCAGGCTCATGAAGTCCCGGGCTATCCAGGGCAGCTTCCGATACGGCAAGCCGACCCGGGCCATGATTTCGCGGGGTGATGACTGCCGCAGCCGCTCGGCCTCATCCAGGCTGAGCGGCTTCAGGCGGTACCGGCCGGCCAGGGAGTTGTAGATGCTGATGAAGAGGCCGAAGGAGTCCACAAGGGTGCCGTCCAGGTCAAAAATCACCAGTTCGCAGCTTCTTCTTTCCCCTGCCGGCCAGGGGCGGGTTTCAGGCTGTTTCGGCATCAGGGCGCTCCGCCGGACACAAGACGGCCCGTCGCATCGAAAACCCGGCAGGCGCGCACGACTGCCCGGGCCACAGCCGCGTCCGTCGCGTATCCGTCCATGGGGCCGAGAAAGACCGGATGAGCTTTCAGCGCCACCAGGGCAATGTCGGCGGCCTGCTCAGGGACGCGCCCGCCGGGAAACGCCCGGGCGTGGTCGATCACGAAGCGCGCCGCCTGCTTGACCGCCGCATGGACGAGCCAGCCATGGTCGCTACCGTACTGGAAACGCCAGCGTCCGGCCTGCCGGTCAATGGCGTCATGGCCGGACGGAATTCCCGCCGCCGTGAAGATCCGGCAATCGTAATTGCGGCAGGCCTGGGGGCGCCGGGCGTAGATCGGGCAGCCCTGGGGGCGCAGCATGGCGCAGTCACCGCGTCGCGTCGTACCGATCAGATAATCGCCCTCCCCGGAGGTGCCCGGAGGGTGCACCAGCAGCCCCCGGGGAATGACGGCTAGGGTTGCCCATTCGTGATGACGAACTGGAATGAAATATCCGGCCCGGCAGCAGGCCCGACAATCGCCACAGGGCACCACAGCCCCCTGCCCGGAGGAAAAAGAGGCCAGGATGGCATCCAACCAGGCCAGGAAATCCCCCGCACAGGCCCCGCTGGCAGGTGTCATGATCACTGCATCAGCCATCGGCATCACCGGCACCGGACAAGGGACGCGATGCCCGGGGTGGCCCCGTGGACTCCCGTGGGGAAGCCCCGCGCAGAAGCAGCCATTCTGGGTTTCCGACAGGAAAAGAAGGAAAATGCAGCCATTCCATGCCGATCAGCCGCAACGCCCAGCCGACCATGTCCTCCCGTCTCCCAGTCCCCCAGGTTTCCGCCCGTACCGGCGCCATGATTGTCCAGATGGCAGCCGCCATGGGAGCGAATGCCACACGCCTGACCCAGGCGGCCGGGTTCACGCCGGCCGGATCCGACGCGGCCGATGCGCGGATTCCGCTGGAAGTCGAACAGCGGTTGTGGGAACAGGCGGCGGCGCTGACCGGCGACCCCTTGTTCGGTCTGCACGCGGCCGCCCTGATCCAGCCCGGAGCCTTCGGCGTGCTCGACTATGCGGTGCGCACAGCGCCGGATCTGGGCACCGCCCTGCAACGTCTGGTCCGCTACAACCGCCTGGTGCATGACCTGGCGACGTTCGATGTCATTCCGGCAGGCGATGTGGTGCGCATCGAGCACCGTTTCCAGGGCAGCGCGGCGCGGCCGTGCCGGCACGCGACGGAGTTCACCCTGGCCTCCCTGGTGGTGATGGCAACCCAGATCGCGGGAGAAGCGGTGCAGGCCCTGGCGGTCGGATTGCCGCACCCCGCCGCTGGCGATGCGGCAGATTTCCGGCAGGTCTTCGGTGTCACCCCCGCCTTCAACGCCCCCGTCTCCTTTCTGGCATTGCCTGCCGCAGTCCTGGACCGCCCCGTCCCGGCGGCCGATCCGGGCTTGTCCCGGATCATCACCGACCATGCCGAACACCTGCTCGCGGCCTACACGCCGCACCGGGCAAACACCGTCCTGCGGGTCCGTCGGCACCTGCTCGAAGGCCTGGCCGATAGGCCGATGACGCTCCAGGCCGTGGCCCGGGCCCTCCACATGAGCGAGCGCAGCCTGCAACGCCGGCTGCAGGAGGAGGGAGCGCGCTTTGCGGACCTGCTGGATGCCGTCCGGCGCGAACTTGCCATGCGCTACATGGCCGACCCACGGCTGGCGCTGGGCGAGGTGGCCTATCTGCTGGGTTACGCCGAGCCCAGCGCTTTCCAGCGTGCCTTCAAGCGCTGGACCGGCATCACCCCGACCGCAGCGCGACAAAGAAACCACTGAGAATTTGGCAGATTTGGCGGGGGAAGCCTGAATTCGTTTTTGCATCGTCACCCCACGACACGCGCCAAAAATGCCAAAAGGGCAGGTTCGACCCGCCTTGGCATTTCCAAATGCGGATAGTGACCCGTGCTCTCGACGATCAAGCACTCCGCACCCAACACATCCGCCAGCCAACGCGCTTCGGCGGGTGGGTCGGGAAAATCAGGGTCACGACTCCCCATGACCACCAGCGCGGGCACACTACTTTGCGTCAACATGGCAGCCGTATCGGCTTTCGACAAACTCACCATATGGCGCAACACCGCCATACGCCCCGGTTCACGTAAGCTAGCCGCCAAAGCCGCCCTAGCCTCGGCATGGTCAATCGGCTTACACCCGGGAAACAAGCTATCCCAAAAGGCCAACCAAAAAGCCACTCGCCAAGGTCCAGCAAAACCAAGGCGCAACACCACCTTCACCCACCAGGGAGACGGGATATCCCGCACCACGGGGCCAAGCAGCACCACGCCCGCAACACGGTCGGGCGCATCCCGAGCCGCCCACAACGCAGAACCAGCAGCAAACGAATTGCCCAAAATCACAGCCGGCCCTGCATCCAAATGCTTTAGCAACGCCACGGCATCCTGACCTACCGCGCGCGCGGAATAATCCGGCCATTGCACGGAAGTTTCGCCGTGACCCCGTACATCCATGCTCACGAAACGATAGCCAGCACGTTGGAGCAAGGGACGCACAGCACGATATTCGGAGCGCAAATCGCCCATGCCCGGGATGGCAAGTACGACAGGGCCTGGCCCCCCAGTATCGTCATACGCGATACGGCCATCCTCAACCGCCAGGAAACGGCTCATTAGGCTCGGTTGGCATTCGCCGACAAATGATGAAAGCGCCTGCGAGAAATTCATACAGTGATCCTGTCGCCAATCAACACAAGCACACTATGCTTTGATCTCGATGCAGATTGAATGCCAGGGCACGCCAAATTTGTGACATTCCCCGCCACTTAGCACCCCCTGCAACAAAAAAGGCCGGCGAAGCCGGCCTGGGGATGGAGCTTAGTACGCCCGGGCCATGGCCCGGAGTCGCGCCACTCGCTCCTCGGTAGGCGGGTGGGTAGAAAAAAGGCCGCGCAGGCCGCCGCCCGAGAGCGGGTTCATGATCATCATCTGCGCCGTTTCGGGGTGTGCCTCGGCAGTGGCCATGGGAATGCCGCGAGCGTAGGCATTGATCTTTTCCAGCGCATCGGCCAGGGCATGGGGGTCGCCACAGATCTCGGCTCCACCACGGTCGGCTTCGTATTCGCGGGCCCGGGAAATAGCCATCTGGATCACCGTCGCCGCAAGCGGCGCAAGGATCATCACCAGCATTCCCACCACCGGGTTGGCCGGACGCCCTTCCGAATCGCGGCCGCCGAAGAACATGGCGAAGTTGGCGAGCATGGAAATGGCGCCGGCCATGGTGGCGGAAATGGTAGAAATCAGGATGTCACGGTTCTTCACATGCGCTAGCTCATGCGCCATGACACCGCGGATCTCTCGCGCCGAGAGCAAGCGCAGGATGCCCGTCGTGGCCGCCACGGCCGCATTTTCCGGATTGCGGCCGGTAGCGAAGGCGTTGGGTTGGGCTTCGTCGATGATGTACACCCGGGGCATGGGCATCTGGGCCCGGTGCGCCAGTTCCCGCACCATGTTGTAGAACTGGGGCGCGGAGAATTCATCCACTTCTCGGGCGTTGTACATCTTCAACACCATCTTGTCCGAGAACCAGTAGGAGAAGAAATTCATCGCGCCGCCTAGCACCAGCGCCAGCACCATGCCTTGGGCGCCGCCGACATAGGCGCCGATGGCCCCGAACAAGGCCATGATGCCCGCCATCAGCAGGGCTGTCTTGAACCAGTTGAACATGGAAACCTCCTCGAGGCTAAAGTGGTATCGGTTTATTAGATAGGCACGCAAGCTTCGCATTCAAGCGAGGCTGCCGAAACGTTCATTCACTTTTATCGAATGCCCAGCGAGAAATTGCGCCGCCGGCAAGCGTTTGCCACCGGCTTTTTGCAGCTCGGTGAGACACAAGGCGCCAGCACCGCAAGCGACATGGATGCCGGCCTTATCCACGGCCAGCACGGTACCGGGCGCGCCTTGCCCGGCAACCGGGTAGGCCGCCCAAATTTTGATCGGCGTGCCGTGTAAGGATGTCTGCGCCACCGGGAAAGGGTTGAAGGCACGGATGCGCCGATCCAGCTCGACAGCACTGCACCGCCAGTCGATCTGCGCTTCGGCCTTATCGATCTTGGCGGCATAGCTCACCCCCGCTTGTGGCTGCGGCTCGGCAGGGAGCGGCAGGCGCGGCAACGTGTCGGCCAGCAGCCGCGCGCCCAGTTGCGCCAGCCGGTCGTGCAGGCTGGCGGCCGTGTCGTCCGGGGCAATCGGGGTGCTGACGCGGGCCAGCACCGGGCCGGTGTCGAGCCCGGCCTCCATCTGCATGATGCAGACGCCAGTTTGTGCATCGCCAGCCAAGATGGCGCGCTGAATCGGCGCCGCGCCGCGCCAACGCGGCAAGAGCGAAGCATGGATGTTGAGACAGCCAAAGCGCGGCATGTCGAGCACCGCTTGCGGCAGAATCAGGCCGTAAGCGGCGACGATCATGGCATCGGCGCCGATGTCCGCGATTTTTTGCCGCGCCGCGGCATCCTTGTGCAAGGACAGCGGCTGGCAAACCTCGATGCCATGCCGCAGCGCCAGCTGCTTGACGGGCGAGGCTTTGAGCTGCATCCCTCGCCCGGCCGGCCGGTCCGGCTGGGTCAAGACCAGCGCCAAGTCGTGCCCGGCTTCGATCAGGGTGGCAAGCGCGACGGCGGCGAATTCCGGCGTGCCGGCGAAAATGAGCTTCATGCGGTGATACGGGCCTGCTTGGCCAGCTTGGTTTTGATGCGCATCTGCTTGAGCTGCGACAAATGCTCGACGAAGACCTTGCCTTGCAAGTGATCGAGCTCGTGCTGAATGCACACCGCCAGCAGCCCGTCGGCCGTCAAGGTGCGGCGCTCGCCCTCCAAGTCGAGGTATTCCACGCTGACCTGGGCCGCGCGTTCCACCTTGTCGTAGATGCCCGGCACGGAAAGACAGCCTTCTTCATAGACTTGGACGCCATCGCGGTGCGTGATGCGCGGATTGATGAGCACGAGCAGCTGATTCCTCTCTTCCGAGACATCGATGACCACCACCTGGCGATGCACATCGACCTGCGTCGCCGCAAGACCGATGCCCGGCGCCTCGTACATGGTTTCGGCCATGTCGGCCACCAAGCGGCGAATGCCATCGTCGATTTTTTCGACCGGCGCGGCAATTTTCTTCAAACGCGCATCAGGAAAGCGCAAAATGGGAAGTAGGGCCATGGCAAAGCTTGCTCAGTTAGGTCATTGCGTGCAGAATCTCAAGCGCTTCCGAAAATTGGAATGGCATGAGCCGTGGTTCAAACCGTGCTCGTTCAGACAGATCCGGGCCCGGCGTGTTCCACCCGTCCACGAGGAAAATCCATGTCCCGCATTATATCTGCCCTGCTTCTGGCTGTGACCGCAGCCGCCGCCTACGCCGGCGACTCCCTGCAACTCGCGGAAAACGTTCCGGATCGACACGTCGTAGTGAAGGGCGACACCCTCTGGGGCATTGCCGGCAAATTCCTCAAAGAGCCCTGGCGCTGGCCGGAAATCTGGAATTTGAACCGCGAGCAGATTCGCAATCCACACCTGATCTATCCAGGCGACATCGTCTATCTCGATTACGTCGATGGCAAGCCGCGCCTGCGCCTAGGTAAGCCGGTGGCCAGCAAGCTCTCGCCCAAGGTGCATGAGGAACGACTCGGCCAAGAGATTCCGGCCATCCCGCGCGAAGCCATCGAACCCTATATTTCCCAGCCCCTGGTGGTCGAGGCCGACGCATTGAAGGATGCGCCCCGCATCATCGCCACCAACGAATCGCGCGTCATTGCCGGTAACGGTGACGAAATCTTCGTCCTGGGGCTCAACGAAGAGCATCCCCGCTGGCACATCTACCGCCCCGGGGTACCGCTCAAGGACCCCGCCACCCAGGAAGTGCTGGGTTTCGAGGCTTTCTTCCTCGGCACCGCCCAGCTCAAGCAGCCCGGCGAAGTGAGCATCCTCGAAGTGCTCGCCAGCAAGGAAGAAATCCTCAAAGGCGACCTGCTCGTACCGGCCGATTTCCCCGATCTCAAATCCTATGTGCCGCGCCGGGCCGAACAAGACATCTCCGGCCTCGTCATGTCGGTCTATGGCGGCGTCAGCGCTGGCGGGCGCAACTCGGTGATCACGCTCAACCGCGGCAGCCGCGATGGCGTCGAGGTCGGCCATGTGCTCGGCCTATTCAGCAAGCGCGCCGCGATGTACCGCGATGCCGAAGGCCGCAACCAGGTCATGGCCCTGCCTGAAGAGCGCTACGGCCTCGTCTTCGTCTTCCGCACCTTCGAGCGCGTCGCCTACGGCTTGGTCATGGAAGCCTCGCGCCCCCTCGCCGTCGGGGATGCCGTTCGCAACCCCTGATCTGGCCGCGCTGCGCGCCTGGCTGCGGCTCACGCTGATCCCCGGCCTCGGGCCGCGCTCACAGCGCCGGCTCCTACTTGCCTGCGGCTCGCCCGAGGCCGTCTTCGCCGCCCCCGCCGCCACCTGGCAGGCCACCATTGGCGCCAAGGCCGAGGCGCTGTACGCCGCCGCCACGCAGAGCGAACTCGAGCCGGCCATAGAAGCGGCCCTAGCTTGGGCGGCGCAACCGGGACAGCACATCCTCACCCTGGCCGACCCGCGCTACCCGGCGCCGCTCCTGGAAATCGCCGACCCGCCCGTGCTCCTCTACGTGCGCGGGGATGTCGGCTTACTCGCCCGGCCTGGCATCGCCGTGGTCGGCAGCCGCAACGCCTCGCCACAGGGCAGCCATACGGCAGAAGCCTTCGCAGCCGCGCTCTCCCAGGCTGGGCTGGTCATCATCAGCGGCCTGGCGCTCGGCATCGATGCTGCCGCGCACCGCGGCGCGCTCGCGGCCGGAGGCGGCACGATCGCCGTGATCGGCACCGGCGCCGACCGCCTTTATCCGGCGCGCAATGCCGAGCTGGCGGCAGCAATCCTGGCGCAGGGCGCTATCGTTTCGGAATTCCCGCTGGGCACGCCGGCCCGCGCCGCGCATTTCCCGCGGCGCAACCGCATCATCGCGGGCCTGGCGCAAGGGGTGCTCGTCGTCGAAGCCGCACTCGAGAGCGGCTCCCTCATCACGGCTCGCCTAGCGGGCGAGCAAGGCCGCGAGGTATTCGCCATTCCCGGCTCCATCCACTCGCCACTCACGCGCGGCTGCCACCGCCTCATCCGCGAAGGCGCCAAGCTGGTCGAGACCGTCGCCGACGTGCTCGAAGAGCTGCCCGGGGCCACGCCCGCCGCGCTGGTCGAGACCGATCCGCCCCCCTGTCCGCCGGCAGAAGCCGACTCGACCGTAGCGCAGCAAGTGCTCGCGGCCCTGGGACACGACCCCTGCCCGCTCGACGTGCTAAGCCAACGCTGCGGCTTGACGGCGGATGCGCTTCTCGCCATCCTGATGGGGCTGGAACTGGACGGCCATATCGCCCCCTTGCCCGGCAACCGTTACCAGCGCCTTCCTCCCCAAGCCCGGCCATGATCGACATCCTCGTCTACCTTTTCGAAAATTACTCCGATTTTTCCGCCCATCCCGAGGGGGAAGCCTTGGCCCGCAAGCTTTCGGCGCTCGGCTTCGACGAGCTCGACATCAGCGCCGCGCTCGATTGGCTCGCGGCGCTGCGGCAAAGCGCGCCGCTTCATTTCACCAGCCACGGCCTGCGCGTGTTTACCGCCGCCGAGCTCGAACGCTTCGAGCCTGGCTGTCTCGATTTCCTCATTTTCCTCGAACGTGCCGGGGTCATCGACGCGCCGACGCGGGAGCTGATCCTCGACCGCGCCGCCGATCTACCCGAGCCGCCCATCGCCCTGGAACGTTTCAAGATCATCGTGCTCATGGTCTTGTGGTGGCAAACCCGCGACCTCGATCCGCTCATCGTCGAGGAGCTGCTCGCCGATGGCGCCGCCGATTCTGCCTACCATTAGCGCCGCCACGGCAGCGGCGGCCTGGCTTGCACGCCGCCTCCCGCCCCCTTATCATCCACCGCACTTTTTCCAGGGCGGCCACGCGCCGAACCAGTCATGGGCAAAAAGCTGATCATTGCCGAAAAACCCTCCGTCGCCGCCGACATCGCCAAGGCACTCGGCGGTTTCACCAAGCACGACGATTATTTCGAGAACGACGAGTACGTGATCTCGTCGGCCATCGGCCACCTGCTCGAACTGGCTTGCCCGGAAGAATACGAAGTCAAGCGCGGCAAATGGTCGTTCGCCCACCTGCCGGTGATTCCGCCCCATTTCACGCTCAAGCCGATCGAAAAAACCGAGGCACGCTTGAAGCTGCTCACCAAGCTAATCAAGCGCAAGGACATAGACGCGCTGATCAACGCCTGCGATGCGGGCCGCGAAGGCGAGCTGATCTTCAATTACATCGTCCAGCACAGCAAGACGAACAAGCCGGTATTACGGCTGTGGCTGCAATCCATGACCCCGCAAGCCATCCGCGACGGCTTTGCCCACTTGCGCTCGGGCGCCGAGATGCAAGGCCTCGCCGATGCCGCCGTGTGCCGCTCCGAATCCGACTGGCTGGTGGGCATCAACGGCACGCGGGCAATGACCGCCTTCAACTCCAAGACCGGCGGCTTTCACCTGACCACCGTCGGCCGGGTTCAGACCCCCACCCTCGCCATCGTCGTCGAGCGCGAAAAAAAGATTCGTGCCTTTCAACCTCGCCCCTACTGGGAAGTCGAAGCCTGCTTCAGCGCCCTGGCCGGCGAATACACGGGCAAATGGTTCGACGAACACTTCAAGGGCAAGGACGACGCCGATGAGCACGCCCGCGCCGAGCGCATCTGGGACGAGGCCAAGGCCGCCGCCATCCGCGCCGCCTGTAGCGGCCAGATCGGCGAGGTAAGCGAGGAATCGAAGCCGGAAACGCGCCTCTCGCCGCTGCTCTTCGACCTCACCAGCCTACAGCGCGAAGCCAACGCCCGCTTCGGCTTTTCTGCCAAGAACACCCTGGGACTGGCCCAGGCGCTCTACGAAAAGCACAAGGTCCTCACCTATCCGCGTACCGACTCGCGCCACCTGCCCGAAGATTACCTGGGCACGGTCAAGGCCACGCTCGCCATGCTCACTGGCGAGGGCGCCGGCAAAGGCCACGACGAGGTGCTCCTGGCACGCTACGCGCCGTTCGCCCATCAGGTGCTGGCGCGCAATTGGGTACTGCCCAACAAGCGCATCTTCAACAATGCCAAGGTAAGCGACCACTTCGCCATCATCCCCACCACGCAAGCGCCCAAGAACCTATCCGAGCCTGAGCAAAAGCTCTATGACCTCGTGGTCAAGCGTTTCTTGGCAGTATTCTTCCCGGCCGCCGAATACCAAGTGACGACCCGCATCACCCGGGTCGCCGGCCATCCCTTCAAGACCGAAGGCAAGGTCCTGGTCAATCCAGGCTGGCTCGCGGTCTATGGCAAGGAAGGCCAGGAGGGCGAAGCCGGCAATCTGGCGCGCGTCGAAGCCCAAGAAAAAGTCCGCGCCACGGAAGTCGTACTCAAGCGTGCCGAAACCCGACCGCCGCCGCGCTATTCCGAAGCCACCTTGCTCTCCGCCATGGAAGGCGCGGGCAAGATGGTCGAGGACGAAGAGCTCAAGGCCGCGATGGCCGGGCGAGGTCTGGGAACCCCGGCGACGCGGGCCCAGATCATCGAGAACCTGATCGCCGAGCAATACATCCTGCGCGAAGGCCGCGAGCTAATCCCGACCGCCAAGGCTTTCTCCTTGCTCACGCTGCTGAACGGCCTCGGCATCCACGAGCTCACCGCGCCGGAATTGACCGGCGAGTGGGAATGGAAGCTCGCCCGCATCGAGAAAGGGGAAATGTCGCGCCAGGCGTTCATGCAGGAAATCGCCGAGATGACGCGCCTCATCGTCGAGCGCGCCAAGTCCTACGACTCGGACACCATCCCCGGCGATTTCGGCGTGCTGCGCGCGCCTTGTCCCAAATGCGGCGGCCAAGTGCGTGAAACCTACAAAAAATTTCAGTGCGGCAGCTGCGACTTCGCGCTCTGGAAGATCGTGGCCGGACGCCAGTTCGAGCCCGAGGAAATCGAGACGCTGCTCACCCAGCGCAGCATCGGTCCGCTCACCGGCTTTCGCAACAAAATGGGCCGCCCCTTTGCCGCCAGCATCAAGCTGAACGATCAATGCGAGACCGAATTCGACTTTGGCCAGGGGGCCGCGGACGAGGAAGGCGATGCCGAAACCGTGGACTTCTCGACGCAAGAAGCCCTGGGCAACTGTCCCAAGTGCGGCAGCCCGGTCTATGAGCACGGCAACGCCTACGTCTGCGCCAAGGCGGTCGGCGCCGAGAAGCGCTGCGATTTTCGCTCCGGCAAGGTGATCCTGCTGCAACCGATCGAACGCGCGCAAATGCAAAAGCTGCTACAAAACGGGCGCACCGATCTCCTCAAGGACTTCGTCTCGGCCCGCACCCGGCGCAAGTTCTCAGCCTTCTTGGTCGTCGGCAAGGACGGCAAAGTCGGCTTCGAGTTCGAAAAGCGCGAACCCAAGGCCACGCCGAAAAAAGCGCCGGCCAAGAAGACGGCGACCGAAGCGGCGTAAAGCCGAAGACGCGGCAACGCCAGCCTATTTCAAGAAGCGCGTGCCCGTCGGCGGTGCCTGGCAAACTGCCTGGTAGAGCACATCCATGGCTTGCGGCCGAGGAAAGGTGACGCGCCACGCCAGCACCACGCGCCGGCTCGGCGCGGGCGACTGGAAAGGCCGAATCACGAACAAGGGATCGTCCTTCGGCCAAGTGGCAGAAGCCGAAGCCGGCACCACGGCGATGCCGGCGCCACTTGCCACCATGTGTCGCATGGTTTCGAGCGAGCTACCCTCGACGGCCTGCTCGATCTTGCCTGGCGCGGTAAGCTGCGGGCAGGCCGAAACCACCTGGTCACGAAAGCAATTGCCCTGTCCGAGGATGAGTAGCTGGCTTGGATCGATCTCCTCCTTGGCAATCGCCTCGCGCCCAGCAAGCGGGTGCTGCGCCGGCAAGGCAACCTCGAACGGCTCATCGTAAAGCGCCCGCGTGACGATGCCCGGCTCCTCGAACGGCGCGGCGACGATGGCGGCGTCGAGCTCGCCGCTCTTGAGTGCCTCGGCCAGGCGGTGCGTGAAATTCTCCTGTAGATAGAGCGGCATACGCGGTGCCAGGCGATGCAGCGCAGGAATCAAGCGCGGCAGCAAATAGGGCGCGATGGTATAGATGACGCCCAATCGCAAGGGCCCCACGAGCGGATCCTTGCCCAGTTGCGCCAGTTCCTCGACCCGCGCCGCCTCGGCCAGGACTTTCTCGGCTTGAGCGCACACCCGCTCACCCACGGGGGTGAGACGGATATCGCCGGGCGTGCGCTCGAACAAGAGTACCTCCAGCCGCTCCTCGAGCTTTTTCACCGCCACCGACAAGGTCGGCTGGCTGACATGGCAACGCTCGGCAGCTCGGCCGAAATGGCGTTCGCGGGCGAGCGCGACGATGTAACGCAGTTCCGTCAAGGTCATGTCTTGCTCCAGAGCCGCTCCAGATCAGCGGCATCGAGCCAGCGCCACGTCCCTGGCGGCAGATCGGCGGGCAAGGCCAAGCCCCCGACGGCAACGCGGCAGAGCGCTTCGACACGGTTGCCGACCGCAGCGAGCATACGCTTGACTTGGTGATAGCGGCCTTCGGTGAGCGTCAGCATGAGCGTGTGCGGATCGACCAGCTCGGCGGCCACGGCGCAGGCCGGCTCCGGGTCGTCGTTGAGCACGACCCCGGCCAGCAGGACCTGGCGCTGAGCCTCCTCGAGCGGATGGCGCAGCGTGACGCGGTACACCTTGGGCACCTTGCGCTTAGGCGACGAGAGCGCATGGATGAGCGGGCCATCGTCGGTGAGCAACAACAACCCCGTAGTATCGGCATCGAGGCGGCCGATGCACTGCACGTTGCGCGCCAGGAACTGGGGCGGCAGCAGGGTGTGCACGCCCGGATGGTGCCGCGGCCGTGTCGAGCATTCATACCCTGCCGGCTTGTGCAAGAGGATGACGGCCTTGTCGCGGTAGGGCCAGTCCTGGCCATCGACCGTGAACACGAGGCCAGCCGGGTCGATATCGCGGAAAGGGTCGTCGATGACTTGCCCGGCGACGGCGAAGCGACCGCGGCGCACGAGGCTGCGGCACGCCTTGCGCGTGCCGAAGCCTTGCTGCTGAAGGAGGCGTTCGATCTGCATGGGCCGATGCTACCACGGGCAGCCGCCGTGACAGGTAGAACACAGCCAGGCAAAATGCGCCCCATGTACTTTGAACATCTCGTGGCAATCAACGACCCCGCCCAACCCATGCTCGCGCCCTTGACCCGGGCGCAGCTCTGGCGGGGCTTATGGCAGCGGGTGGAAAACCCTATGCTCTTTTTACCCGGGCTCGTGGCCTGCACCATGCTCGCGCGCAGCGAATCAGGCTGCGCGCGCGAGCTCGATTTCGGCGCGACGCGCATCCGCGATCAGGTCAGCTTCGTGGCGGAAGAATGGCTTCGCTTCGATATCGAAGCCGGCCCCGATCATGCCGGCGGCTCACTCGTGATCCGCCTCGAAGAACCGCAGCCCGGCGCCTTGTATCTGCGCTTTACTTACCAAACCACGCTGGCGCAAGAAGGGCCGGATGGCGCCTATCTCGAATACGTCAAGTCGGCCTATCACGCTTCCGACCTGGAAACCGTGCGCGTCATCCGCCTCTTGCTCAGCCAAGGCACGCCACAATGAGCCAAAGGCGGCCGACGCGCCTTAGGCATCGGCGCGCATCGCCCGCCAGTATTGGTACTTGAGCGCCGCCCATGCCCCGGCGACGATGGCGGCGAAGGTGACGATGGAGCCCAACGCCAAGGTAGAAAAGCCGGTAATGCCCTGCCCCACCGAGCAGCCCATCGCCGTGACCCCGCCAAAGCCCATGAGCACGCCGCCAATCAGGTGATTGGCCGTGTCTTCCACATCCCGAAAGCCTTCCCAGCGAAAGCTGCGGGTCGCCACGGCATAGGCACAGGAACCACAAATAACGCCCAGCACCGAGGCAATGGCGAGCGTGACCTTGCGGCTGGCGTCGGACCAAAACATGAGCAGCTCCAGCGTATAGGCCTGGGGCGCCACGAAGGTAAGCGACTCCATGCGCCCGGAGTTGGTGGCGCGGAAAGCTTCTTCCAGCGTTTCTGGGTCTTCCGGCAAGTAGCCGAGGTGGCCGCTGATATACCAGCAAGCGACGATGACGAGACCGGTGCCGATGCCGGCGAGCAGGTTGTCGAAGGCGAGGAAATCGCGCTGCCGGAATACGAAGAACAAGAGCGCCCCACCGACCGCCAAAGCGCTTACGGCAAGCGCCGTGCCCGGAGCGATGCCCAGCCCGGTTTCGAGCAGGTTGGGGATGTCTTGCCCGCCTTCGAGCGTGAACGCGACGGGCTCGAGCACATTGGCACGCAACACCCCAAGAATGCCGCGCATGGTGATGTAGGCCGACACGGCGAGCACGAGCATGACCACGAGCGACTTGAGATTGCCGCCGCCGACACGGATCAAGGTCTTAGAGCCGCAACCGGAGGCCAGCACCATGCCGATGCCGAAGGTGAAGCCGCCGATGAGATAGGCCAGCCATGTGAAGTTGGCGCCGCGGTAGATGCTCTTATCGAGATCGATGAGCCCGGCCCCATGCAGCGCGGCGCTGCCCAGCACGGCGACGGCGATGGCCAGGAGCCACTGGCGCATCCGCGTCCAGTCCTCCATATTCACGATGTCGGAAATCGCGCCCATGGTGCAAAAATGGGTGCGCTGCCCAATCAGACCGAAGGCGAAGGCGGCGGCAAAGACGAGCCAGAGAAGGGTTGAGGTCGAAACGCTGGAGACAGCTTCCATGATTTTCAATCCCGATAGCGAGTAGGGTCCACCACCCCAGCGGCGGCAAAGCCGGCGCGGCGCAAGCGGCAGGAGTCGCAGACCCCGCAGGCGCGCCCCTGCACGTCGGCCTGATAGCAGGAGACGGTCAGGCTGTAATCGACGCCAAGCCGCTGCCCGAGCAAGATGATGTCCGCTTTGGACAAGCGCATGAGCGGCGTATGCACGGTCAGCTTGTGGCCTTCGACCCCGGCCCGGGTAGCCAAGTTCGCCATAGCCTCGAACGCAGCGATGTATTCGGGACGACAATCCGGGTAGCCGGAATAATCGACGGCATTCACCCCGACGAACAGGTCACGGCTGTCGAGCACCTCGGCCCAGGCCAGGGCGAGGGAAAGCATGATGGTGTTGCGGGCCGGCACATAGGTGATGGGAATGCCCGGATGCAAGCCGTCCACGGGCACGTCCAGTTTCGTATCCGTGAGGGCGGAACCGCCGAACTGGCGCAGATCCAGCTGCAAGACCCGATGCTCGACCGCCCCCAGAGCCTGGGCGACCCGCGCGGCCGCGTCGAGCTCGGCCCGGTGCCGCTGGCCGTAATCGAACGACAGGCAATAGGCGGCAAAACCGCAGTGTCTGGCTTCGGCAAGGCAAGTGGCGGAATCGAGTCCGCCCGAGAGAAGAACGACGGCTTTGGGCTGCATGATGGGTGCGGACTATACCGCGTTTGCTGCACCGCGAAAACCGCAGCCCGATAGGCACGGCGGCTCAGGATCGCACGAGCGATTCCAACTCCCGATGCAAGAGGGCTTCATCGCCGAGGTTGAGTTCCACCAAGCGGCGCAAGTGCGTGATGCTGTCCAGATCGATTTCGATGCAACGCAAGCCGACATTCTGGCCTTCGCTATGCGCCACCGTAGTCTCCATGCGGATGCCCTCGCCACTTGCGGCCAGCGCCACGCGCAAGGTAGCGCGCTGCCCAGGCTGTAGCGCGACCGGACGCGCTAAGCGCAGCAAAACGCCTTTGAGGGAAAGATCGACGACCTCGACCGGCGCCTCCCCACCCGGGAAGAAAAGCCGGCCCTCGGCGCTAAAGTGGATGCGCGAAAACTGGCGGCGGTTCGTGTCCATGACAGGCCTTTCTTGCGGGCTTTCACCTGCCCGGAATGTTACCCCAGAGGCACTTGTGCAGCTGCAACTGGAAACGCACCGGCAGGCCATCGGCCAAGATCCATTCCGCCAACTCGCGCGGCTCGATCAGCCCCTGGGCCGGCGATAGGAGCACCGGGCAGCGCCGGGCGAGATCGTACTTCGCAAGCTGAGCCTTGGCCCACTCATAGTCGGCGCGGCAAGCGATGATGATCTTGAGCTCGTCGTGCGGGCGAAGATAGGCGAGATTTTCCCAACGATTGCGCTTAGCCTCGCCGGAGCCCGGCGCCTTCAAATCCATGATGCGCGACACGCGCGGATCCACCAGGCTCACATCGAGCGCCCCGGAAGTTTCCAGCGCGACATCGTAGCCCCGGTCGCACAGCGCCGTGAGCAGGTCGAGACAGGCTTTCTGCGCCAAGGGCTCGCCACCGGTGACGCAGACCTGGCGGGTAGGGAACTCCGCCACGCGCGCCAAAATGGCCGCCAGGCTCATGCTTTGGCCACCGCTAAAGGCATGGGAGGTATCGCACCAGGTGCAGCGCAAAGGGCAGCCCGTCAGACGCACGAACACGGTCGGCAAGCCGACCCGCGAGCCCTCGCCTTGCAGGGAAAAGAAAATCTCGCTGACGCGCAGCGAACGGGGCGTATCCGGCGCCACTTATTTCTGCCCTAGCCGTTGCCGGGCCTGGGCCGCCGCCTTGGAATCGGGATATTTGGCCACCAGGCTAGTTAGCGTGCGCCGCGCTGCCTGGACGTTACCCCAGTCGCGCTGGCAATCGGCGATGGCGAGCATGGCGTCGGGCGCCCGGAGCGAATCGGGCCAACGGCTCGTGACCACGAGCTGGGCGTCGATGGCCTTCTTGCACTCCTTTTGCGCATACCAGGCGTTGCCCAGCCAGAACTGGGCATTCGGCGCGAGGTCGCTATGCGGGTAATCCTTGACGAAACGCTCGAAAGCCTGGGCGGCTTCCTTGTACTTGGCATTCTTGAACAAATTGAGGGCGGCCTCATAAGCCTTGGACTCGGCCATCGGGTCGCCACCCCGGGCGCTGGTGGCGGTATCGCTGCTCCCGCCTTCGGCGGCTGGCGCGGCAGCGGCGGTCGGCGGGCTGGGTTCGAGCTTACGCAAGCGCGCATCGAGATCGAGATATAGGTCTTGCTGGCGTTTCTTGAGCTGCTCGTTCTCGTAGCTCAAGGTTTCGACCTGGCCGTGCAGCCGCGCGAGCTCCTCGCGCAAGGCGATGATCTGGCTCGCCAGTTCGAGCTGGCCCTTGGCCTGGGTATCGAAGCGTTGTTCGGCTTGGGCCTTCAGATCGGCGATCTGCTGGCGGGCCTCCTTGTCGTCGAAGAGGCCCGCCTGGGCCGCCGGCGCGGCCAGCAGGGCGCACAGCAGGACTGCGGGCAGTACCGGACGGCGCGGCATGATCAATACTCGCCGGCGTAGAGGATGTCGGCGCGACGGTTCTCGGCCCAGGCCTCTTCGTTGTGGCCTTCGGCGCGCGGCTTCTCTTCGCCGAGGCTGACCGATTCGATCTGGTCCTCACGCACGCCGAGGAGCACCATCATCCGCTTCACCGCGTCGGCGCGCTTCTGGCCGAGGGAGAGGTTGTATTCGCGGCTGCCGCGCTCATCCGTGTTGCCTTGGATCAGAATCTTGAATTGGCGATTCTCGACCAGGAACTTGGCGTGCGCATTGACGAGCGCCCGGTACTGCTCGGACACATCGTAGCGGTCGAGCGCGAAGTAGATGCTGCGCTTGGACAGGATGCTGTTGGGGTCGGTGAGCACGGCCGGCAGCTTGCCGCTCTGCACGCCGCCGGCTTCGACCCGGGCCACGCCGGCGTTGGAGTCGCGGCTCTCCACCGGGGCGCCGCCCTCCTTGTCACCGGTACTGCCGCAGCCGGCCAGGGCCAGGGCCACGGCCAAAGAGGCCAGGGAAACTTTCATGCTGGTTTTCATCGCTTTTAGCTCCATCTCGTCTGTTGGCTCGATCAATTACTGAAAGAAGGGACCCCAGGCGGGTTCCCGCACATCGCCTGCCGCCACCGACAAGCGCTGTTTGATGCGCCCATCCGCCGACACGGCGGACAACACGCCGCGGCCACCAATCTCCGTGGCCAGAAGGATCATGCGGCTATTGGGGGCGAAACTGGGCGACTCGTCCTTGTGCGAATCCGACAGGATCTGCACCTGGCGGCTGGCCAAATCCATGATGGCGAGCTGAAAGCGGCCTTCGCGCCGGGCGATGAAAGCCAGGCTCTTGCCATCAGGCGAGGGGCGCGGCGTGACGTTGTAGTTACCCTCGAACGTGACCCGCTCCGGCGCGCCGCCGCTCGTCGAGACCCGGTAAATCTGCGGGCTGCCGCCCCGGTCAGAGGTGAAATAGACCCAGGCGCCGTCCGGGGAGAACTGCGGCTCTGTGTCGATGCCGGCGGAGCTGGTGAGGCGCTGCGCGGCACCGCCGCTGGCGCTGATGAGATAGATCTGGGAGCTGCCATCCTTGGTGAGCACCACGGCCAAGCGCTGGCCGTCGGGCGACCAGGCCGGCGCGGAGTTCGAACCCTTGAAATTGGCAACCACATGGCGCTTGCCGGTAGCCAGGGAGTGCACGAAGACGATGGGCTTCTTGTTCTCGAACGAGACGTAGGCGATGCGGCTGCCGTCAGGCGACCAGGCCGGGGAGATGATGGGCTCCCGGGAAACCAGGGCGGTCTGGGCGTTCTGGCCGTCGGAGTCGGCGATTTGCAGCTCGTAGCGGCCGCCCGACTTGACCACGTAGGCGATGCGGGTGGAGAAGATGCCGCGCTCGCCGGTGAGCTTCTCATAGATGTAGTCGGCGATCCGGTGCCCGGCCGCCCGCAGCTGGGGCACGGTGGTCAGGTAGGCGGCGCCGCCCAGGTTGTTCTGGCGGTTCACGTCATAGAGGCGGAAGCGGGCCTCCAGGCGGCCATCGGGGCTAGGCCCCAAGCTGCCCGCGGCCAGCGCGTCAGCCCCCCGAGCCTTCCAGGCCATGTAATCCACTGGGGAGGCTTCGGTGAGCGCGGCGCCGCTCGCATCCACGAGCCGGAACAAGCCGCTGCGCTCGAGATCGGCGCGCACCACGGAGGTCAGCGCCCGGCTCGTGCCGACATCGCCGCCGAAATCGGCAATGGCGACAGGGATCTGGTTGGCGCCCGCGCCGGTGATCTGGATCGAGAGCTGCGCCTGAACGAGACCCGCGCCCCCTAGCAAGAAGGCGGCGATCCCCGCCAGGACGAAACGACGAGAATTTGACAAGTTCATGTTCTGCAAGGGCATTTTGTCTCCGGGCGATTATACAGACCGTTCCTCGCGCGCCAAGTCATTCGGGGAAAGGACGGTATTTGATGTTCAGGACCCGCTGGAATACGGCCGGATCGTCAGGCTTGGGCAAAGGCGAGGATTTGAGGATGGCCCGCTCGATGGCCGCATCGAGCGCCGCATGGCCACTCGAACGGCGCAGGCGCACGCCGATCACCTCGCCGGTCGGCAATTGCGTGACCTCGAACTCGGCCTCGGGGTTGCCCTGCAAATTGGGCGGCAGGATCACGTTGCCGCGTATCTTGGCGCGAATCTTGTCCACCCAGCCGCCCTCGGCGCTGCGCCGGCCGGCGGCCTTCTGCTCCTCCGCGGCCAGCGCTTTGAGCCGATCTTCCTGGCTGGCGCGGGCCTGGGCTTGGCTGTGGCGCTGGGTCTGCTTTAGCTCCTGGTCCAACAGGTCCTTGAACGGGTCTTTGGGCGGCTCCGGCTTTTTCGGCTCCGGTTTCGACTCGGGCTTAGGTTCTGGTTTCTTCGGCTCAGGCTTGGGTTCGGGCTTGGGCTCCGGCTTTTTCGGCTCAGCGCGCTTCTCTTCCTTCTTCACGGCGATGTCGGGCTTCGCCACGGGGCCGGGCTCCGGCTCCACCCGCGGCTCGGGCTTCGGTTCGGGCTTGGCTTCCGGCTTCGGCTGCTCCCTGGGGGGCGGCGGCGAAGTCGCCTGGCGCGGCACCGGCGACCAGAGCTCGACCTCGACCGCGGTCTCTTCCGTCTTCCATTGCACCCCCAGAAAGAGCGCCAGCGCGAGCAACAGGTGCACCGCGATGGCGAGCGCCAGAGCCTTGCCCTTGCCGGGTTCCTGGGGAGCGCTGGGAATCATTTGCTGCGCGTGGTTTCCAAGCCGACCCGCTTAAAGCCCAGGGCCTTGATTTCATTCAGGGCCGCCAGCACGGATGCATAGCTGGCCTGCTTATCGCCGGCCACGAGTACCGCGGCTTCGGGGTTCTTGGCGAGTTCCGCGGCTAATAGGGGCGCCAGTTCGCTGCGGCTGACACTGCGGGACTTGCCGCTGCCGTCCTGCACCGCCAGTTCCCCGGTGGGGCCCACGGTGACCCGCAAGGGGTTTTCCGGCGGGGTGTTGGCCTGGCCGACGCTGGGCAGATCGACGGAGCCGGTCTGCATCATCGGGGTGGCGACCATGAAGATGACCAAGAGCACCAGCATCACGTCGATGTAAGGCACGACGTTGATTTCGTTCTTGAGACGACGGGCACGGCGCATGGCTTATCTCATCTGACGTTGCAGGATGTTGGAGAACTCTTCCATGAAGGATTCGTAACGCGTGGCGAGCCGGTCGATGTCATGCGAGAAGCGGTTATAGGCGAGCACCGCGGGAATCGCGGCAAAGAGGCCAATCGCCGTGGCCACCAAAGCTTCGGCGATGCCCGGCGCCACCGAAGCGAGCGTAGCCTGGCCCACGTTGCCCAAAGCGCGGAAGGCGTGCATGATGCCCCAGACGGTGCCGAACAGGCCGATGTAGGGAGAGACGGAACCGACGGAGGCGAGGAAGGCCAGATGGGCTTCGAGCGCATCCAGCTCGCGCTGGTAGGTAGCGCGCATGGCGCGGCGGGCGCCGTCGATCACGTCGCTGGGTTCGAGTCCTTTTTGGCCGCGCAGCTTGGTGAATTCGCGGAAACCGGCTTCGAAGATGCGCTCCATGCTGCCGGCGTGATGGCGATCGTTCACCGCGCTGTTGTAGAGGCTGTTCAGGTCGCCGCCGGACCAGAAATCGCGCTCGAAATCCTCCGTCTTCTGCCGCGAGTCGCGCACCGCGAACCACTTCATGAAGATGTAGTACCAGGACATGAAGGACACCCCGACGAGGATGGCCATCACCGCCTGGACCACGGCGGAAGCTTCGAGAATCAGGTGCAGGATGGACATATCCTGGGTGACGTTCATGCGAGGGACTCCAGTTGTTGCCGCAGCCAGGCGGGAATGGCCGTGGATTTCATCTTGAGAGGATCGACACAGACGATCTGCACGCTGCCGACAGCCAGATCCGTGGCATCGCGGCGCACGTATTGCCGCAGCACCACCTGGGCCCGCCCGAGTTTTTCCACTTCCAACCCGACGCTTAGCAGATCGTCGAGCCGCGCCGGCTTCAGATACTGCAAGCTGACGCCGCCGACCACGAACACGATGCCATGCTCGCGCGCCAGTTGGGATTGGTCGTAGCCCAGCGCGCGCATCCAGTCGCTGCGGCAGCGCTCGAAGAATTTCAGGTAATTGGCGTAATAGACGACGCCGCCGGCATCCGTATCCTCGTAATAAACCCGCACGGGGATGCTGAAGGCGTGGGTTGTGCGTGCCTGTTCCATGGCCCGCGATTCTAACCCAGCCCCCAAGTGACGGAATGTAATGATTTGTTGCGGCGCAAGAAGCCGCCGCCAGGCGCACGGAGCGCCAGCTCGGATTGCATTTGTTGGCTATATGTCAAGCCCCGGCCTTGGAGAAGCCGGCGAAACCATCTTATACTGCCCCGCAGCCCCGGCCTGACCGGGGCTTGCCTTGAGCGTGAGCGGTAGGCAGCCGAACGTCGTGTTTTGCGGATGGATAGCCCATGAGCCTTGCCCTGATCGTGATGCTGCCCTTTCTCGGGGCCTTGTTGCCGGCGCTGATGCTGCGCGCCGGGCGCAACGCCTGCGCCACCAGTACCTTCACGGTCAGCCTGCTGGCCTTCCTGTTGCTGCTGACGCACGCCCCAGCCGTGTTTCGCGGCGAGGTGGTACAGGCAGGCTGGGAATGGCTGCCCCAGCTCGGCCTTAACGTGAATTTCTTTCTGGACGGCCTGGGTTTCTTCTTCGCCGGCTTGATCCTCGGCATCGGCCTCCTGATCATCACCTACGCCCGCTTCTACTTGGCCAAGGACGACCCCATGGGCAGCTTCTATACCTACCTGCTGCTCTTTCAGGGCGCCATGGTGGGCATCGTGCTGTCCGACAACATTCTCTTACTGCTCATCTTCTGGGAACTGACCAGCCTCTCCTCCTTCCTCCTCATCGGCTATTGGCGGCACCTGCCGGAAGGCCGCCAGGGCGCGCGCATGGCGCTCACCATCACCGGCGCCGGCGGCCTCTCCATGATCGCCGGCATGTTGCTGCTCGGGCACATCGCCGGCTCCTACGATTTGAGCGTGATCCTGCAGCACAAGGAGACCATTCAGGCTTCGCCGCTCTACCTGCCGGCCCTACTCTTGATTTTGGGCGGCTGCTTCACCAAGAGCGCCCAGTTCCCCTTCCACTTCTGGTTGCCGCACGCCATGGCGGCGCCCACTCCGGTGTCCGCCTACTTGCACTCGGCCACCATGGTGAAGGCCGGGCTGTTCTTGCTGGCCCGCCTCTGGCCGGTACTGGCCGGCACCGATGCCTGGTTCTACCTGGTCGCCACGACCGGCCTCGTGACCATGGTCATCGGCGCCTGGATCGCGCTGTTCAAGGATGATCTAAAGGGGCTGCTGGCCTTTTCCACGGTCAGCCACTTGGGCCTCGTCACCTTCTTGCTCGGCCTAGGCTCGCCCATGGCCGCCGTGGCGGCGGTATTCCACATCCTCAACCACGCCACTTTCAAGGCCGCCCTGTTCATGAACGCCGGCATCGTCGACCACGAGGCCGGCACCCGCGACATCAAGCGCTTGGGCGGCTTGATGGCGCTGATGCCGATCAGCGGCACCCTGGCGCTCCTGGCGGCCGCCTCGATGGCCGGAATGCCGTTCCTCAACGGCTTTCTTTCCAAGGAAATGATGTTGGAAGCGGCAGCCCACACGGCCTGGCTCGGGCAGGACTGGCCGGTGCCACTGCTTGCTACCCTGGGCGCCGTGTGCTCGGTGGCTTATTCCTTCCGCTACATCGTCCATGTCTTCTTCGGCAAGCCCCGGAACGACTATCCGCACATCCCGCACGATCCCCCCCTCGGTCTCTGGGGACCGCCTGCCCTGCTGGTCGCGCTGGTGGTGTTGATCGGCCTGTTCCCCGCCCCAATCGCCGGCCCTCTGGTAGCCACGGTGGCCGGCGCCGTGATCGGCGGCCCCCTGCCCGATTACCACTTGGCGCTCTGGCACGGCTTCACCCCGGCGCTGTTCATGAGCGCCATCGCCATCGCACTCGGCCTCGCCCTACTCTGGCGCTACCCGGCCCTGCGCGCCGCTTGGCAAGCTGGCCCGCACCCGGACGCGAAAACCATGTTCCAAGCCAGCATCGCCGGCGCCGTGGCCCTGGCCCAGCGCGGCATGCACGGCTTGCACAACGCTTCCTTGCAACGTCATCTCGCTTTCATGCTCGGCGCCGCCGTGCTGCTGGGCGGCGCCGCTTTCTTCGGCGCGAGCCACAGCCCCGGCAGCCGCGCCCTGCTACCGGCGCATCCGGTGGCCGTGATCGCCTGGCTGCTGCTGGCAGCCGCGAGCCTTGCGGTGGTGTGCTTGCATCGGCAGCGTCTGGTAGCGCTGCTCACCGTCGGGGTCGTCGGCTTGATCGTCTGTCTCGGCTTCATCTATTTCTCGGCCCCGGATCTGGCGCTCACGCAAATCTCCGTGGAAGTGGTGACGGTGATCCTCTTGCTCCTCGCCCTCAATCTGCTGCCCAAGGAAACCCCAGCGGAAAGCAGCCTTGGGCGGAAGTGGCGCGACGCCGGCCTCGCCAGCCTCGCCGGCATGGGCGTGGGCGGCGCTTGCTGGGCGATGCTGACGCGGGACGCCGCCACTTTGTCCGGCTACTACTTGGAGAAGTCGGTGCCTGGCGGCGGCGGCACGAATGTGGTGAACGTGATCCTCGTCGATTTTCGCGGCTTCGATACTTTCGGCGAAATCATCGTGCTCGGCATCGCCGCGCTCGCCATCTACGCCTTGCTCGATGGCGCCCTGCAAGGCGCCGTCGGCCGTAAGCTGGCGGCCTGGGTCCCCGATCAAAAGCGATCCGGCGACCGCCATCCGCTGCTCCTCGTGGTCGCCACCCGGGTGATGTTGCCCTTGGCGCTGATGGTGGGCGCCTACATCTTCTTGCGCGGCCACAACGTGCCCGGCGGCGGCTTCATCGCCGCGCTGGTCGTGGCCATCGCTTTGATCATGCAGTACATGGCAAGCGGCTTCGGCTGGGCGGCGCAGCGCATGAAGGTCGATTACCACGCCCTGATCGGCCTCGGCGTGCTCGTGGCCGGCGCGACCGGCATCGCCGCCTGGCTCGCCGATCACCCTTTCCTGACCAGCACCTTCGGGCACTTCCACCTGCCTCTGGTGGGTGAGTTCGAGTTGGCCTCGGCCATGGCCTTCGATACCGGCGTGTTCCTCACCGTGGTAGGCGCGGTGATGCTGGCGCTCGCCAATCTCTCGCGCATCGGCCGCCGCGCCGAGTGCCTGCCAGTCTGCGCGGCGCCGAGGAGGCCGCCGCTTCAACCCACCCCCAACCAAGCAGAGGAGGCTTGAGGATGGAATGGCTCGTTGCCAGCGCCGTCGGGATCATGACCGCAGCTGGCGTTTATCTCGTCTTGCGCGGCCGCACTTTTGCCGTGGTGCTCGGTCTGTCGTTGCTCACCTACGCCACCAATGTCTTCCTGTTCGCCTCAGGCCGCCTCGCCGTCAATATGCCACCGGTGATCTCCAAGCTCGCATCCGGCTACACCGACCCCTTGCCCCAAGCCCTGGTGCTCACCGCCATCGTCATTTCCTTCGGCATGACTGCCGTGATCGTGGTGCTGGCGCTGCGCAGCTACCTAGAGAGCGGCAGCGACCACGTAGACGGCATCCCCGAGACGATCGAGCACGAGAATTTCGAATCGGTGCCGGATGCCGGGGAGACGCGTCGATGAACCACTGGATCATCTTCCCCATCCTGCTGCCGGCCTTGCTGGCGCCCATCCTCGTGATGGCGGCGCGCCACGACATCGTGCTCGCCCGGGTTTTTTCCATGGCCGGAACCTTGCTCTCGTTGGCGCTCGCCATCGGCCTCATGCATACCGCTGCGACGGGCACGGTGCTCACCTACCAACTCGGCAATTGGCCCGCGCCTTTCGGCATCGTCTTGGTGCTCGACCGGCTCGCCGCGCTGATGCTGCTGCTCACCGCCGCTCTCGCCGTCGCCGTGCTGTTGTTCGCCATCGACGGGCACGACCGCCAAGGCCGGCACTTCCATGCCCTGTTCCAATTTCAGTTGATGGGCATCAACGGCGCCTTCCTGACCGGCGACTTTTTCAACCTGTTCGTATTCTTTGAAGTGCTGCTGATCGCCTCCTATGGCCTCATGGTGCACGGCGGCGGCGCGGCACGGATCAAGGCCGGGGTGCAGTATGTCGTGATCAACCTGATGGGCTCGACCTTGTTTCTGATCGCCGTGGCCATGATCTACTCAGTCACCGGCACTCTGAACATGGCCGATCTGGCCCTGCGCGTGCCCGCCGTGGCGCCGGCCGACCAGGCCCTGCTGCACACCGGCGCCTTGCTCTTACTTTTGGTGTTCGCGCTCAAAGCCGCCCTCGTGCCCGTGCATTTCTGGCTGCCCGGCACCTATGCCCATGCCTCGGCCCCGGTAGCGGCGCTGTTCGCCATCATGACCAAGGTAGGCGCCTATTGCATCATCCGCCTCTACATCCTCGCCTTCGGCGCCAGCGCCGGGGAGTCGGCCTGGTTGGCGGCGCCCTGGCTGCTGCCGGCGGCCCTCGTCACCCTGGCGCTGGGCATGGTCGGCGTGCTCGCGGCGCGGCGTCTGGGCCAGCTCGCCAGCTTCGCCGTGATCGGCTCGATGGGCACGCTGCTGACCGCGATTGCCCTATTTACGCCCCAAGCCCTGGCAGCCGCGCTGTATTACCTGCTCCACTCGACCTTAGCCGGCGCGGCACTGTTCCTCATCGCCGACCTCATCGCCCGGCGCCGTCCGGGCGCCGCCGACGCGCTCTCCGTCGGCCCCCGCTTCGCCCAGATCGGCTTGCTGGCACCGCTGTTCTTCGTCGCGGCCATCGCCATGACCGGGATGCCGCCACTCTCGGGCTTCATTGGCAAATTGCTGATTCTCGACGCCGCCCGCGCGCATGACGCAGCCGTCTGGATTTGGGCGCTCGTCCTCACCACCTCGCTGCTCGCCATCATCGGCTTTGGCCGCGCCGGCAGCACCTTGTTTTGGAAGAGCATGGGCGAGCCCGGCAGCTTTCCGTCGCGCGGCGGCCGCCAGCCGCTCGCCTATGTCGCCACTGGCCTCATCCTGGCCGGTCCGGTAGCGCTCACCCTGTTCGCCGGGCCAATCAGCCGCTATCTCGACGCCACGGCAGCGCAGATCTTTGCCCCAGAGGGCTATATCGCCACCGTGCTCTCGCCTCGTCCCAACCTCACCGCCGGAGATGCCGAATGATGCCCGATGCGCCCCGCCCCTCCGCCCAACCGACCCTGCTGCGCCGCTGGGTGCCACATCCGCTCCTGACTTTAGTCCTCACGCTCATCTGGATGCTCTTGATCAACGGCTTCAATCCCGGCGGCTTCATCCTGGGCCTCATCCTGGGTCTCGTGATCGCCCGCCTGACCGCCAACTTCTGGCCCGACCGCCCCGACATCCGCCGCTACGGCAAGGCGCTGGCGTACGTGCTGCTCGTGCTCTGGGACATCGTCGTGGCAAACCTGCAAGTCGCGCGCATCATCCTGTTTCGCCCCAGCGCCAGCCTTAAGACGCGCTGGGCCGTGGTGCCACTCGCGCTCACCAACCCCGAAGCCATCACCATTTTCGCCGGCACCATCACCATGACCCCGGGCACGGTGAGCTGCGATCTCGCCGCCGACGGCAAGAGCCTGCTGGTGCACTGCCTCGACGCGCCGGACCTCGACGCCGCCATCCAAAGCATGAAGACGCGCTACGAAGCCCGGCTCCTGGAGATCTTCGCATGATCGAGTACGCCATTCTCTACGCCTATGGCGCACTGTGCCTGGCGCTCTTGTTCAATCTCTGGCGTCTCCTCGCCGGCCCCTCGACGCTCGATCGCATCCTCGCGGTCGATACCATGGTCATCAATAGCATCGCGCTCATCATCATCTACGGCATTCAGGAAAGCAGCGCCATTTATTTCGAGGCCGCCTTGCTATTTGCCATGTTCGGCTTCGTCTCGACCGTGGCCTACTGTAAGTTCATCCTACGCGGCGACGTGATCGAATAAGCCGGCAGCGCACTTACCTGGACGAAAGGAATCACGATGCAATTCGCGCACGAACTCTTGGTCGCCGCCCTGATCGTCGTCGGGGCGAGCTTCGCCCTGGTCGGCTCGTTCGGCATGGTGAAGCTGCCCGATCTGATGAGCCGCCTGCACGCGCCGACCAAGGCTACCACGCTCGGGGTCGGTGGCGCGCTGATGGCCTCGATGACCTATTTCCTCATCTTGCGCGGCACGCTCTCGATCCACGAACTGCTGATCTCCTTATTCCTCTTTCTCACCGCGCCGATCACCGCGCACTTTCTCGCCAAGGCGCACATGCATACCCTGCAGGAGCCCTACCGGGAGCTGCCCAGGCCCGGCCAGACAGGCCACTGGAGCACCTTCGCCAACTCGCCCGAGACCGCCGCGGAGGCCCCGGCGCGGCACGCCGCAGCCCGCATCGAACCCCCTTCGCCAGCGGCATCGCCGCGCACGGCCGCAACCTCGCAAGTCGATGACCACGCGAGCGCGCCCGCCGCTGCTTCCCAGCCCCCCACCGCGAGCGGCGGCGCCACATGAGCTCAAGCCTATTGCGCCGCGCCCTGGCATTGCTGCTCCTGTGGTGGATGCTAAGCGAGGGCCTACCGGAAAGCGCCGGCCTCGGCGCGGTCGCGGTTGCCGCCGCGCTGGCAGCGAGCCATTACCTGTTGCCCCCTGGCAGCCGAACGCTGCGCCTTGGTCCGTGCATCCGCTTTCTCCTTTATTTCGTCGCCAACTCGGTGCGCGGCGGCCTGCAAGTCGCCGGCCTGGCCTTGCGCGGCCCGGCCGCGTTACGGCCGGCCATGCTCGAAGTCGAGCTAACCTTGCCAGAAGGCCCGCCGGCGCTTTTACTCGTCAATGCCCTCGGCCTCATGCCCGGCACCCTTAGCGTGCGCCTGCAAGGCCGGCGCCTACGCCTGCATAGCCTCGACGCGCGCCAGCCGATAGAGCGCGACATCCGCGCCCTGGAGGCGCGCATCGGCCCAATCTTCGGCGGCGCGCCATGACCGGCCTCGAATTCCCGCTTGCGCTCTTCCTGCTCGCCAACCTGGTGCCGGCGCTGCACGTGGCGCTGCGCCGCCCGGGCCGGGCCGACCCGATGCTCGTCGCCTTGCTGTTCGGCAGCACCGGGGTGGGCATCCTGGTCCTGCTCGCGCATGGCGGCGGCGGCCCCGCCTTGATCGATGTCGCTTTGGTGCTCGCGCTGCTCGCCGCCATCAGCGGCCTCGCCTTCGCCCGGCGCGCCTGGCATAGCCCGGAGGATAGCCATGATTGAAGCCATGAGCGGCGCGCTACTTTGCGCCGGCGCCTTTTTCTACTTTGCCGGCACCCTTGGGCTACTGCGCTTTCCCGACATTTACAGCCGCCTGCACGCTCTGGCCAAGGCCGACAACCTCGGCTTGGGCTTCATCCTCGCCGGGCTGGCGCTGCAAGCCGATAGCCTGGCGGTGGCCTTGAAGCTACTTGTCATCTGGCCCCTATCACTCGCGGCGAGCGCCGGCGTCAGCTACGCCATCGCCCGACGTGCCGACCGGCTCGGCATCGCGCCCTGGCAAAAGGAGGCACGATGAGCGTCACGCTCGCCTTCGATCTACTGCTCGCCGCCGGCCTGCTCTGGAGCGCCTGGCGCAGCCTGAGCACGCCACGGCTGGACCGCGCCATCATCCTCTTCATCGCCTTCGGACTGCTGCTCGCTCTGGCCTGGGCCCGCCTCGCCGCGCCCGACATCGGTCTAGCCGAGGCCGCGCTTGGCGCCGGCCTCACCGGCGCGATGCTGCTCGATGCCTACGGCGCCTTGCGGCGGCGCCACAACCCGCAGGAGACGCCATGAAACGCTTCGGCATCGGCGGCGCGGCACTGCTCTTGGCGCTCGCCCTCGGCTACGCCATGCTCGAACTCGGCCCCGCGCGGCTCGATCTGCGCCCGGCCGTGGCGGCGCATCTCGCTGACAGCGGCGTGCGCCACCCGGTCACGGCGGTGCTGCTCAACTATCGCGGCTACGACACCTTGCTCGAGGTCGCCGTGCTGCTGCTCGCGCTCTTCGCCATCCTGGCCGTCACCCCGCCCGGCCCGGCGCGGCGCCCGGCGCCGGCCGACCCGCTCTTGCAAATGCTGGCGCGGCTAGCCGTGCCCTTGATGCTAGTCGCCAGCTTCTATCTGCTCTGGGCGGGCGCGTTCCGGCCCGGTGGCGCTTTCCAGGCCGGCGCGGTGCTCGCCGCGGCGCTCGTCCTATTGCATTTGACCGGCCAATTGCCGGGTTGGCCGACACCCGGAGCGCTATTGCGCGGCGGCCTCGCTGCCGGCTTGCTGGTGTTTCTCGGCGTTGCCGCCGCACTGCTCATCGAGGGCAGCCTATTGCAATACCCGCCAGCCTGGGCCGGGCGTTTGATCCTACTCATCGAATTCTGCCTCACCGGCTCGCTCGGCTTGATCCTGGCCGGACTATTCCTGTTCCTCTGCCAAGCCGAGGGAGAGCGCCGATGAGCACCGGCTTGCTGTTCGCGCTCGTCGGCGCCGCCTTGTTCCCCCTTGGCGCCGCCGGCCTGTTGTTGCAGCGCCATTTGCTGCGCCGCATCCTCGCCTTCAATCTGATGGGCAGCGGCGCTTTCCTGGTGCTGGTAGGCCTGGCCCAGCGCCAGGACGTGCCCGACCCGGTGCCACAGGCCATGGTGCTGACCGGCATCGTCGTCGCAGTTGCCGCCACGGCCCTGGCGCTGGCGCTCACCCGCCGCCTGCACGCACTCACCGGCCGGCTCGAACTACCAGAGGCTGCGCATGATTGACGCGCAGCAGGCGGCGCTCGTCGGCCTCATTCTGCTGCCCCTCGCCAGCGGCGCCGCCGCCTTTCTGCTCGGCCCCGGCCGTGGCGCCGGTCTATGTATCGCCAGCCAGGCGGCGGCGCTCTTTTTCGCCTTGCAGCTCGCCGATTCGGTGCTGGCCGGCGACATCGCGCGGCATCGCATCGGCGGCTGGGGCGCGCCGCTCGGCATCGACCTGACGGCCGACGGCCTGGCCGCGGCCATGCTGTTGCTCACCCAAGCCGTCGCCCTGCCGCTTGCGCTTTATGCCCGCGCCTACTTCCGCCCCGACAGCGCCGAGGTCCGCTATTTCTGGCCGCTGTTTGGCCTACTCTTGGCCGGCTTGAACGCGCTTTTCGTGTCCACCGACCTATTCAATCTGTACGTCACCCTGGAATTGGTGGGACTTGCCGCCGTCGGCCTCGTGGGCATCGGCGGCGGCGCCCTGCAAATCGCTGCGGCGCTGCGCTACCTGTTCGCCACCTTGCTCGGCTCGGGCGCCTATCTGCTCGGCGTAGCGCTGATTTACGGCGCTTACGGCAGCGTCGCAGTCGCTAGCCTGACGCCCCTCGTGGCGGCCGAGGCGCCAACCTTGGTCGGCCTGGCGGCGGGCTTGATGCTACTCGGGCTACTGCTGAAAACCGCGCTCTTTCCCTGCCACTACTGGCTGCCTCCGGCGCACGGCGGCGCCGCCGCGCCGGTCTCGGCTCTGCTCTCGGCACTGGTGGTGAAGGCTTCCTTCTACCTGATCCTGCGCCTCTGGCTAGGACCGCTGGCTCCCCTCACGGCCTCGCACCCGCTTTTGCCCTGGCTGCCCGCCTTGCTGGGCGCCGGCGCTATCCTCTGGGGCTCGTGGCAGGCGATTCGGGCGCCGCGCCTGAAGACGATGATCGCCTATTCGACCGTCGCCCAGCTCGGCTATTTGTTCCTCATCTTTCCCTTGCTCGGCACGCCCGGCGGACGCGCGGCCGGCATCCTGCATGCGGTTGCGCACGGTCTGGCGAAGGCGGCGATGTTTACCGCCGCCGGCGTGCTCATCAAGGCAACCGGCCAAGACCGTATCGCCGCATTGGCCGGGGCCGCCCAGCAATTGCCCTTGACCCTGTTCGCTTTCGGCCTCGCCGGCGTGACCTTGATGGGGCTGCCGCCATCGGCCGGCTTTCTCGCCAAGTGGCAGTTGCTCGATGCGGCGCTCGGCCAAGGCTACTGGGGCATCGTCCTCATCACGCTATCCGGCGGCCTCCTCGCCGCCGTGTATGTGTTCCGAGTGCTGCGCCAAGCCTTTCTGCTCACCTCGAGCAAGACCACCGTAGCGCCGGTGCCGCGCACGCTCGAATGGACGGCTTTCGGGCTCGCCGGCGCGAGCCTCCTACTCGGACTACGCGGCGTGGAGTTGGTCGAGCTCCTCGCCGTATGGGGATGGGAATGAAGCGCGGCAGCGCTCGACCGGAGTTGCCAGCATGAGCGCCAACGCCGCACTGCTCTTGGCCGTGCTCGCCTCGTCCTTCCTGCCCGGCCTCGTGATTTTCCTCTTGCCGGAGCGGCAGGTGGCGCTTCGCACCGCGCTCAATCTGGCCGGCGCCATCTCCAAGCTGGCGCTGGTGTCCGTGCTTCTGGACGGAGTGTACCGCGGCGAGACCTACGCCTTCCGCCATGCGGTCTTGCCCGGCCTGGAGCTCGCCTTGAAGGCGGATGCCCTAGGACTGCTGTTCATCAGCTTGTCGGCCATCCTCTGGCTGCTCACCACGCTTTATGCCATCGGCTATCTCGAAGGCGCGCCGCACCGTAGCCGTTTCTTCGGCTTCTTCAGCCTGTGCGTCACGGCGACCATGGGCATCGCCATGGCCGGCAATCTGTTTACCTTCTTCGTCTTCTACGAACTCCTGACCCTCTCTACCTTTCCGCTCGTCGTGCACCGCGGCACCGCCCAGGCCATGCAAGGCGGCACGGTGTATCTGCGCTATACCCTCCTGGGCGGCGCCTTGCTCTTGGCCGGTAGCGTCTGGCTCCAGCATCTGCTCGGCCACACCGAGTTCGCCCACGCCGGCATCGTCGCCGGCTTAGGCGCCGAGCAGGCGGGCGCCCTGCGGCTCATCTTCTTCCTCCTGATCGCCGGCCTCGGGGTCAAGGCGGCGCTGGTGCCGCTGCACGGCTGGCTGCCGCAGGCGATGGTGGCGCCCGCCCCGGTCTCGGCCTTGCTGCACGCGGTGGCCGTGGTCAAGGCGGGAGCCTTCGGCATCGCCCGGGTGATCTATGAGGTCTATGGGGTAGAGTTCGCCCAATCCCAAGGCTTGCTACAGCCACTCGCTTGGCTGGCGGCTGCCACCATCGTCTGGGGCAGCGTGCGCGCCTTGTTTCAGGATGATCTGAAAAAACGGCTGGCGTTTTCGACCGTCAGCCAGGTGTCTTACATCGCTCTCGGCCTCGCCTTGTTCGGCCCGGTGGCTACCGTAGGCGGCCTCGTGCATCTCGTACACCAGGGCATCATGAAGATCACGCTGTTCTTCTGCGCCGGCAACTATGCCGAGACGCTCGGCATTCACAAAGTGAGCCAGATGCGCGGCGCCGGCCGGCGTATGCCGCTCACCACCCTAGCGTTTTCGATCGCGGCGCTCGGCATGATGGGCGCGCCGCTCACGGCCGGGGCCGTCAGCAAGGCATGGCTCATGGATGGGGCCAGGGCGGCCGGCAGCGACTGGGCAGTCTGGGTGTTGTGGGCATCGAGCCTACTCAATGCCGCGTATTTCCTGCCCATCCTCTGGCAAGCCTGGTTCGGCAGGGCAAGCAGCGCCTGGCCAGACGAGCACATCGCCGCGCGCGGCTGGCGCGAGACCGCCTGGCTCTTGCTCCTACCGCCGCTCGTGACCGCGGCGGCCACCCTGGCCGTCGGCATCGGCGCGGCAACGAGCTGGAGCCCGCTGGCGTGGGCGCAGTTGATCGCCGCGCGCGAATATCTCGCCGCCGCGCCTTGAGCCGCGCGGCCGGCGCTTATGCCACATCAAGGCTCGTCCCAGAGCGCAGGCGTGGCGGCGGCTCCCGAGACGGCGGGCGCCGCGAGGCCAAGGTGGCGGTAGATGGCCGGCGTAGCGATGCGGCCGCGCAGCGTGCGCTGCAAGTAGCCCTGCTGGATGAGATAGGGTTCGAGCACGTCTTCGATGGTGTCGCGGGATTCGCCAATGGCCGCCGCCAGGTTATCCACTCCCACCGGACCGCCGCCGAATTTGTCGATGACGGCGGATAAGAGCTTTCTGTCCATCAGATCAAGGCCGGCCGAGTCCACGTCGAGCATGGCGAGCGCCGCATCCGCCGTAGCCCGGGTGATGCGGCCGTTGCCCTTCACCTCAGCATAGTCGCGCACCCGGCGCAGCAAGCGATTGGCGATGCGTGGCGTGCCGCGCGAGCGACGCGCGATTTCGAGCGCGCCTTCCGGGTCTACGGGGGCATTGAGTAGCTGCGCCGAACGGCTGACGATCTGCTGCAATTCCGCCGGCGTATAGAACTCCAGGCGAGCCACGATGCCGAAACGGTCGCGCAAGGGATTGGTGAGCATCCCGGCACGCGTGGTGGCGCCCACCAGCGTGAAGGGCGGTAGATCGAGCTTCACCGAGCGCGCCGCCGGGCCCTCGCCGATCATGATGTCGATCTGATAATCCTCCATGGCCGGGTAGAGGATTTCCTCCACCACCGGGGAGAGGCGGTGGATTTCGTCGATGAACAGAATGTCGTGCGGTTCCAGGTTGGTGAGCAGGGCCGCCAGGTCGCCGGCCCGTTCCAGCACCGGGCCCGAGGTCTGGCGCAGGTTCCCTCCCATTTCCTGGGCGAGGATGTGGGCGAGCGTGGTCTTACCCAGGCCCGGCGGGCCGAACAGCAGCACGTGGTCGAGGCATTCGCCCCGGTTCCTGGCCGCCTGGATGAAGATTTCCAGCTGCTCGCGGATCTTCTGCTGGCCGGTGTAGTCGGCCAGACGCTTCGGGCGCAGGGCACGCTCTAGCGCCTCTTCCTGGGCGGAGCGGGATTGGGCCGAGATGAGCCGCTCGGCGCCGGGCAAAGGAGCGAGGTCGTCGGTTTCGATCATGGCGGTTTTAGTTGTCGTCCAAGTCGGGCCGGTGCATCCAGCGCATGAACAGCACGTGCGCGAGCGCCAGCAAGGTCGGCCCAAGGAAGATGCCGATGAAGCCAAAAGCCAAGATGCCGCCGAACACCCCCAGGGCGATGAGCAGGATGGGCAGGCTGGCGCTGCGGGAAATGAGGATGGGCTTGACCAGGTTATCCACGCTGCTGATCACCAAGACGCCGTAAATCACCATGAAGAGCGCCCAACCCATCTCGCCCTGGTCATAGAGCCAGAAGGCGGCGCCGCCCCAGATCAACGGCGGACCGACCGGAATCATCGACAAGAAAAACGTGGCGGCGGCCAGCAGGATGGCGCCCGGCACCCCAGCCACCCAAAACCCGATGAGCGCCACCAAGGCCTGCGCCAAAGCCGTGCCGACGATGCCGACCATGACCCCGGTCACGGTGCTACGCGCCAGCTGCAGCATTTCGCTTCCCAGCTCGCCGCCCAGGCGCCGCGCCGCGTCCCCCAAGCGATGGGCGAGACGCTCGCCATCCCGATAGAAAAAGAAGCCGATGAAGATCACCAGCACCAGTTGCAAAATGCCATTGCCAACGAAGCCGATGCTCGCAAGCGCCATGCCGCGCGCCGGCTCGTAGGCCTGACGCAAGAGCTTCATCACCTCCTCGCGGCTCTCGGCGAGCCGGTGCCAATATTCGACGATCTGTTCCCCCACCAGCGGCAGACTCACGACCCAATCGGGCGGCTCGCCGATACCGTCATGCAGCCAGGGGCGGACCTTGTCTACCAGCAGATTCACGGCATCCCCAAGACCCGCCGCAAGAAAGATAGTGGGCACCACCATGCCCAGCAGCAAGCCCACCGTCATGAGCGTGGCAGCAAGCCCATCGCGCCGACCGGTGCGGACGTGCAGCCATGTGTAAGCCGGCCAGGTCGTGACGCACACCACGGCGGCGAACAGGACCGCGGCCAGGAACGGATAAAGCACATAGAGACAGCCGAGGATGAGCAGCGCGATCAAGCTGATGCGCGCCAGGTTCTTAGGACCGTAATGCATGGACTTGCCTTCAGAATTTGCCCAGGATCTTGAGCGCCTGGCGAATGCCCTCGGCGGTAGTCAGGCCGGGCGGGAGGGTTTTCAGGGCGGCGAGCGCTTCTTTCTCGTGGTAGCCCAAGGCGAGCAGGGCATGCAGCACGTCCTCCCCATCCCCGGCCGGCAGCGCCCCGGGAGCCGGGGCCGCCCCTCCCGGCGCCGTGGGCAGCTTGCCCTTGAGTTCGAGCAGCAGGCGCTCGGCGGTCTTCTTGCCGATGCCCGGAATCCGGGTGAGCCAGCCCGCCTCCTGGCGCGCCACGGCGCTGGCCAGATCTTGTACTGACAGGCCGGAGAGCACCGCCAAGGCGATGCGGGCGCCCACCCCGGAAATCTTCAGCAGCTGGCGGAAAGCGGCCCGTTCCTCGGGCGTGGTAAAGCCATAAAGAAAATGCCCGTCCTCGCGTACGGCATGATGGATGAGCAGCGTCACCGGCTCACCCAGCGCCGGCAAGTGGTAGAACGTGCTCATCGGCACATCCAGCTCATAGCCGACGCCGCCTACGTCGATCAAGATCTGCGGTGGGTTTTTCTCGGCCAGGCGGCCCGAAAGACGTCCAATCATGGCAATTGCCCCGCAAAGTAAAGCCCCGCCGCAAGCAGCAGCCCGCTCGCATGGGCGGCAAGGATGGAAAGCTTGATGGCCGGCGCCAGCCGCCCCGGCTCGGCGGCATGGGTCAGCAACTGACGCGCCGCCTTGAAGGAGAGCGGCAAGGCCAAGGCTCCCGCCGCGGCATAGATCGGCAACAGATTGCGCGCCACGAAAAAGAGCAACAGCCCATAGGCGCCAGCAGCGATGGCGAGATAGCCCCAGCGCGCCTCGCCCGGCCCTAAGCGCACGACCAAGGTGCGCTTGCCGGCGAGCGCATCGGCCTCGCAATCGGGAAACTGGTTGATGAAGAGAATGTTGGCCACCAACAGCGCATAGGGTAGGCCCGCTAGCCATGGCTGCAAGGCAAAGCCACCGCGCAGCACCATGTCGGCGCCGACCACCACGAACAGCCAGCCCGCCACGATGGCCAACTCGCCCAAGCCCCTGGCCATGAGTTTCAACGGCGGCGCCGAATAGGCCCAGCCGACCAAGAGCCCGCCGAGGCCGATCCAGAACAAGTCGGGACTCGACACCTGCATCAACCACAGGCCGGCGGGAATCACGGCCAGCAAGAGACCGTAGCCGAAGCCGGCGGTGGCGCGTAGGCTCAACACCCCGTTCTGGATGAAGCGGCTGCCGCCAGTAAAGGGAAAGATGCGCCCGGTATTGGCCGCATCCGAGCCATTCAAGGCGTCGTAGTAATCGTTGATGACATTCACCCCGGCGTGCGCCACGAGGGCAAAGCACAGCGTCACCCATGCCTTATCGAGTAGGACGGCAAAACCATTGAGGCGCGCCGAGGCAAAGCCGATCAAGCAGGCTACCAAGGTCACGCCAAGAAAAGCCGGCCGAGTAGCGGCCAGATACTTGGCCAAAGGATTGGCAAAACGGCTTAGGGTCGGTTCGGCAGGCTGCATGGCATCATCCTATCAGGCGGCCGTTACGGACGCGATACGCGCGGCCGCCTAGCGCCGCCATGCCGCCCAACCCGCCGTGCGCGTGACAGATGGCACAGGCAAGCGCATCGGCCGCATCGGCCGCCGGCGTGCCGGCGAGCTGGAGCAGCCGCACCACCATGTGCTGCACCTGCGCCTTGGCCGCCTTGCCGTGCCCCACCACCGCCTGCTTTACTTGCAGCGCCGTGTATTCCGCCACCGGCAGCCCGCCCTGCGCCAAAGCCGAGAGCGCCGCGCCGCGGGCCTGGCCAAGGAGCAGGGTCGATTGCGGATTGACGTTCACGAACACGATTTCCACCGCCGCCGCATCGGGCTGGTAGGTCGCCATCACCTCGCCAATGCCGTTGAACAAGGTAGCGATGCGCTGCGGTAGGGTTTCCCGGTCGCAGGTCCGAATGCAGCCGCTCGCCACATAGCGGAGCTGGCTGCCGTCCTTGTCGATCACGCCAAAGCCGGTCACCCGCAAGCCCGGGTCGATGCCCAGAATCCTCGTCATGCCTTGCCTCTTGCCAGATAGACGCCCAGCGCCGCCAAGCCCATGCCGGCCAAGGCCAAAGGCGCCAAGGTTTCGCCGAACAGCCCCCAGGCGATGAGCGCCGTGGTCGGCGGCGTCAGATAAAAGAGCCGCGTCACATGCACGGCGCTACCCTGGCGGATCAACAGATTGAAGAGCGTGATGGCGCCAATCGACAGCACTAGCACCAGCCACATGAGCGCGAAGATGAACTCAGCTTGCCAGTCCACCGCCATGGTTTCGGTGGCCAAGGCCAGCGGCAGCGTGCACAGCGCCGCCGGCACGAACTGGAGCACCGAGCCGGTGCGCAGATCGAAGCGGGCGCAGAAACGCTTCTGGTACAAGGTGCCGAAGGTGATGCCGGCCAGGGCCACCAGGGCCGGCAGAAACATGCTGGCCGCCGCGCCGCCAGCTAGCTTGTCGGACACCACCAAGCCGACGCCCAAGAAGCCCAGAGCCAGGCCCAGCCATTGGCGGGGCAAGACCTGCTCGCCGAGCAGCCCGCCGGCGGCCAGGGCCGTGAGCAGGGGCTGCAGGCCCACCACCAGGGCCGTCACCCCGGCCGGCAGGCCCTGATGGATGGCGGTAAACACGCCTCCCAGGTAGCAACCGTGGAGCAGCACCCCGGTCACGCCAATGTGCAGCCATTGGCACGGCGATTTCGGCCAGGGCGCCCGGGTCAGGCGCACGATCGGCAGCATCAAGGCCACCACGAGGGCATAGCGCCAGAGCAAGAAGGTCAAAGGCTCGGCGTAGGGCAGGCCGAACTTGGCACCGATGAAGCCGGTGCTCCAGAGCAAGACGAACAAGGGCGGCAGCAGGGGCTGCATCAAGCGAACTCCCCCGCAAAAACGAAGGCGGCGCCAAGCGCCGCCTTGCGAGGCCGCATCCCAGGCATCACGCGGCCATGACGGCAGTGGTATAGATTTCCTGCACGTCGTCGAGACTCTCGAGCGCATCGAGCAGCTTTTGCATCCGTACCGCATCTTCGCCCGCAAGCTCGGTTTCGGCCTCGGGCTTCATCGTGACCTCGGCGAATTCGGGCTTGAAGCCGGCGGCATCCAGGGCATCCTTGACGGCGATGAAATCGGCCGGACTCGTAATCACCTCGATCGAACCATCGTCATTCGTCGCCACGTCCTCGGCGCCCGCCTCGATCGCAGCCTCCATCAGGGCGGCCTCGTCGGTGCCGGGCGCGAAGATCATCTGGCCGCAGTGCTTGAACTGGAAGGCAACGCAGCCATCAGTGCCCATGTTGCCGCCGTATTTGTTGAAGGCGTGCCGCACTTCGGCCACGGTGCGGGTCTTGTTGTCGGTCAGGCAATCGACCATCACCGCGGCGCCGCCTGGTCCATAGCCCTCGTAGCGCACCTCGATGTAATCGACGCCTTCGAGCTCGCCGGTACCCTTCTTGATGGCGGTCTCGATCTTATCTTTGGGCATATTGTTGGCTTTGGCCTTATCGACGGCCACGCGCAGGCGCGGGTTGAAGCCCGGGTCGCCGCCGCCAAGCTTGGCAGCGACCGTGATTTCCTTGGCAATCTTGGAGAAAGTGGCGCCGCGCTTTTCGTCCTGGCGCCCCTTGCGATGCTGGATGTTGGCCCATTTGGAATGTCCGGCCATGGTGTACCTCAAATGCCTGAAAGCGTTGATAGAATCGGCAGATTCTAGCATACGCACAGGCCCGCCCATGACCGCACCACTCGTCGTCGCCCGGCATCAAGACCGCGACATCGCCCTGCTCCCCGCCCTCGCCAATCGCCATGGCCTGATCACCGGCGCCACCGGGACTGGCAAGACCATCACCTTGCAGGTGCTCGCCGAGCGCTTCGCCCGCATCGGTGTGCCGGTGTTCATGGCCGATGTCAAAGGCGACCTGTCCGGCCTTGCCGCTCCTGGCCAGCGCAGCCCCAAGCTGGAGGCACGACTCGCATCCCTCGGGGTAAACGATTGGCAACCCCAGGCCTACACCACGGTGTTCTGGGATGTGTTCGGCACGAACGGGCACCCGGTACGGGCCACGATCTCGGACATGGGCCCCATTCTGCTGGCGCGGCTCCTCAATCTAAACGACACGCAGGCCAGCGTGCTGCAACTCGTCTTCAAGATCGCCGACGATCAAGGCCTCTTGCTCCTCGATCTCAAAGATCTGCGCGCCATGGTGCAATACGTCGGCGAACACGCCAAGCGCCTCACGACCGAGTACGGCAACGTTTCAGCCGCCTCGATCGGCGCCATTCAGCGCAACCTGCTCACCCTGGAGGAGCAAGGCGGCGATGTGTTCTTCGGCGAGCCCATGCTCGACATCCACGACCTGATGCAGACCGACGCGCACGGGCGCGGCGTCATCAACGTGCTCGCCGCGGAAAAGCTGATGCACGCCCCGCGGCTTTATTCGACCTTCTTACTCTGGCTGCTCGCCGAGCTGTTCGAGCAACTACCCGAAGCCGGCGACCTGGAAAAGCCCAAGCTCGTGTTCTTCTTCGACGAAGCGCACCTGCTCTTCAACGAGGCGCCGGCGGTGCTCTTGGAAAAATCGAGCAGGTGGTGCGCCTGATTCGCTCCAAGGGTGTCGGCGTCTATTTCGTCAGCCAGAACCCGCTCGACGTGCCCGATACGGTGCTAGGCCAGCTCGGCAACCGTGTGCAACATGCGCTACGCGCCTTCACGCCGCGAGATCAAAAGGCAGTCAAGGTCGCTGCCGAGACCTTGCGCGCCAACCCGAATTTCGACGCGGCTACGGCCATCACCGAGTTGGGCGTGGGCGAGGCCTTGGTTTCCTTCCTGGATGAAAAGGGTCGGCCGAACATGGTCGAGCGCGCCTTCATCCTTCCCCCCACGTCACGCATCGGCCCGCTCGACGCGGCCGAGCGCCAGGCCGCCATCCGGGGCTCGTTGCTCTACGGTCATTACGAACAGGCCATCGACCGCGAATCCGCCTACGAAAAACTCAAAGGCCAGACGCCGCGGCCGAGCGCGGCGCCCAGCGAGCGCGCCGCCGACCCGGACCGCCCGGGCGGAATGCTCGATGGTCTCGGCGACCTGTTCGGCGGCGGCGCCCCAACGCCCTCGCGGCCACGCGGCAATAGCCGCGAAGGCGTGGTCGAGACGCTCGCCAAATCCGCCGCCCGCGCCATCGGCTCGCAAGTCGGGCGCGCCATCATCCGCGGCGTGCTGGGCTCCATCATGGGGGGCGGCACGCGCCGGCGCTGAAGCCGCGCCGCCGGCCGTCAGCCTGCGGCGCACCCGGTCAGACGCTGCCAAATGGCCAAGGTCAGCCCGGCTTGATTCATGGAATAAAAGTGCAGCCCCGGGGCGCCGCCAGCCAGCAGGCGCTCGCACAATTCGGTAACGACATCGAGGCCGAAGGCGCGGATCGATTCGAGATCATCGCCATAGCTCTCGAATTTCTTGCGCATCCAACGCGGCAGGTCGGCGCCACAGGCATCCGAAAAGCGCGCCAGCTTCGAGAAGCTGCCGATCGGCATGATGCCAGGGACGATGGGTATCTCCACTCCCAGGGCCCGCACCTCATCGACGAAGTGGAAGTAGGCATCGGCATTGTAAAAGTACTGCGTAATCGCCGAATCGGCGCCGGCTTTCACCTTACGGGCGAAATTCTGCAAGTCGTCACGGGGACTCCTGGCCTGGGGGTGCCATTCCGGGTAGGCCGCCACCTCGATGTGAAACCAGTCGCCGGTTTCAGCACGGATGAACTCCACAAGCTCATTGGCATAGCGCAGCTCGCCGGGGTCGGCCATGCCGGATGGCAAATCGCCACGCAAGGCGACGATGCGCCGGATGCCTTCCTGCTTGAAATAGGCGAGGATGTCGCGGATGCCAGCCTTGGTCGAACCGATGCACGAAAGATGCGGCGCAGCCTGATGGCCCTCGGCGGCAATTTCCCGAACGGTGGCAAAGGTGCGCGCCTGGGTCGAGCCGCCCGCCCCGTAAGTAACCGAGAAGAACGCCGGCTTGAGGGCCGCGAGCTGGGCACGCTCGAGCTTGAGCTTGGCGGCGCCCTCCGGGGTTTGAGGAGGAAAGAATTCGATCGACAGTTCAGTGTGCATGTCGGGTCCAAATAAAAAATTCGCGGTTGCCATCGCTACCGCTGATCGGGCTGTCGAACCAGTCCCGCACCTCCAGCCGCAGCGCGGCGCAGCATTGGCGTAGCTTGCGCTCCACTTCAAGGTACAGCGCCGGGTCGCGCACGATGCCGCCCTTGCCGATGCCGCCCGGCCCTACCTCGAACTGGGGTTTGACCAAGAGCAACATCTGGCCATGGGCAGCGAGCAGCGCCGGCAGACACGGCAAGATCAGGGTGAGCGAGATGAAGCTCACATCCGCTACGATCAGGTCAAACCCCGCGGCGGGCAGGGCAGCGCCCAGATCGGCCGCTGTCAGGCTACGACAGTTGATGCCGGCCAAGGCGGTAACGCGCGGATCGGCCACAAGGCGCGGATGCAGCTGGCCATGCCCGACATCCACGCCCACCACCCGCGCCGCGCCGGCCTGTAGTAGGCAGTCGCTGAAGCCGCCAGTGGACTGACCAACATCGAGGCAGACACAACCACGCACATCGATGCCGCTATGACGCAACGCGCCGGCGAGCTTGAGCCCGCCGCGCGAGACGTAACGATCCGCATCGTCCGGCTCGACTTCCAAGCACGCATCGGCCGGCACGAGCAGCGCCGGCTTGCGCAACACCTCGCCGGCATGGCGCACCCGGCCAGCGGCTATCAGGCGCTGGGCGATGCTGCGCGAAGCGGCTAGGCCCTGCTCGACCAGGACTTGATCGAGCCGCAGCCCCTGCCGCCCGGGCCGCGCCTTGTGCCGCAGCGACGGCGCCGGACGCGGTTGGCGGCCATGAAAGGAATTCATCGACATCGCATGCCCCTGCCAGCAGCCGGCGCCACGCCGTGTGTCTCAATAGCGGTAGTGCTCGGCCTTGTACGGACCTTCGATCGGCACGCCGATATAAGCCGCCTGCTCGGGCGTGAGGGTGGTGAGCTGCGCCCCCAGTGTCTTGAGCTGCAAGCGCGCCACCTTTTCATCCAAATGCTTGGGCAGGGTATAAACGCCGATCGGATAGGCCGCAGTCTTGGTAAACAGCTCGATCTGCGCCAGCACCTGGTTGGCGAACGAGGACGACATGACATAGCTGGGATGCCCGGTAGCGCAGCCCAAATTCACGAGCCGCCCCTTGGCGAGCAGGATGATGCGCCGGCCCGACGGGAAGATGACGTGGTCGACCTGGGGCTTGATCTCTTCCCACGGGTACTGCTCGAGGGCTGCGACATCGATCTCGTTGTCGAAATGGCCGATGTTGCAGACGATGGCGTTGTGCTTCATCTTCACCATGTGCTCATGCGTGATCACATGGTAATTGCCGGTGGCGGTCACGAAGATGTCGGCCTTGTCGCAAGCATAGTCCATGGTCACGACGCGGTAGCCCTCCATCGCCGCTTGCAGGGCGCAGATCGGGTCGATCTCGGTGACCCAGACCTGGGCCGACAGCGCCCGCAAGGCCTGGGCCGAGCCCTTGCCGACATCGCCATAGCCGCACACCACGGCGATCTTGCCGGCCACCATCACATCGGTGGCGCGCTTGATGCCATCGACGAGCGACTCGCGGCAGCCATAGAGGTTGTCGAATTTGGACTTGGTGACGGAGTCGTTTACGTTGATGGCCGGGAACTTCAGCTCGCCGCGCTGGTGCATCTGGTAGAGACGATGCACGCCGGTGGTGGTCTCTTCCGTCACGCCCTTGATTTGCGCCAGCCGCGTCGAATACCAGCGCGGATCTTGCGCGAGCTTGGCGCGGATCGCGGCAAACAGCACGGTCTCTTCTTCGGAGCCGGGCTTGGCCAGCACGGACAGGTCCTGCTCGGCGCGGGCGCCCAAGTGCAAGAGCAAGGTCGCATCGCCGCCATCGTCGAGAATCATGTTGGAATAGCCGCCATCGGGCCACTCGAAGATGCGGTGCGTATAGTCCCAATACTCGCGCAAGGTCTCGCCCTTCTTGGCGAACACCGGGATGCCGGCAGCGGCGATGGCGGCGGCGGCATGATCCTGCGTCGAGAAGATGTTGCAAGACGCCCAGCGCACTTCGGCGCCGAGCGCCACCAGCGTCTCGATCAGCACCGCGGTTTGGATCGTCATGTGCAAGGACCCGCTGATGCGCGCCCCCTTCAAGGGCTGCGCCGCCGCGTATTCCTCGCGGATGGCCATGAGACCCGGCATTTCGGTCTCGGCGATCTTGATTTCCTTGCGGCCCCAATCGGCCAGCGCAAGGTCGGTGATGACGTAATCGTTAAAAGCCACGGCTATGCTCCTTTGGCAAAAGCGGCCGGGGCGGGTGCGCCCAGCGGCTCACCTCGACCCCTACGCCCGACAGGGTTGGGAAGGTGAGCGCCGTTCACACATGTGGCCGGCGCCAAGACCTGGGCGCCGGGTTCCGAGCCTGGGATCGTGCTGATCTCGCAGCGCTCCTCGGAAAGGCGCCGATTATAACCGCAAACCCGTTCGCTTTCGCGCACGGCGCATCCGCTCTAGCGCACAGCGGCACATCCAGCGCGCTCCAAGGCGACGGCTACGGCTTCAGCCTCGGGAAATTCGCATGCGGGGAAGTGCGCAAAAGCTCCGCGAAGGCATCGGGGGCAAGCGCGGGACTAAACAAAAAGCCTTGCATTAAGACGCAACCACGCTACCACAAGCAGCGAAGCTGGCTCTCTGTTTCCACCCCTTCCGCCAGCACGGACATGTGCAGGCTCTCGGCGAGCGCGATGGTGGCATTGGCGATGGCGGCATTGGTAGGATTCGAGGCAATATCGCGCACGAAGGACTGGTCGATCTTGATCTTGTCGAAGGGAAAGCGCGACAAATACGCGAGCGAGGAATACCCCGTGCCGAAATCGTCCAGCGAGAGCTTCACGCCGAGTTGGTGCAGCCGGTGGCTCGTGGCAATCGCCACTTCCGCATCCTCGACGAAGGCGCTCTCGGTCAGCTCGATTTCCAAATAGCAAGGCGCCAGGCCGCTCTGCGCCAGGGCCTGTTGCACGATACTCACCAGATCCTGGGACTTGAACTGGCGCACCGAGACATTCACGGCCATCACCAGCGCCGGCAGTCCCGCGTCCTGCCAGGCTTTGTTCTGGCGGCAGGCCTCGCCGATGGCCCAGGCGCCCATGGGCAGGATGAGGCCGCTTTGCTCGGCCACGGGGATGAATTGGGAGGGGGGAATGGGGCCCAGCTCTGGACTTTCCCAGCGCATCAAGGCCTCGACTCCGTTGATCCGGCCACTGCGGATATCCACCTGGGGCTGGTAGTGCAGACTGAACTCGCCCCGCTCGAGCGCCCGGCGCATGTGGATTTCCAGATTGAGCCGCGCCCGCACTTGCTGCGACAGTTCGGCGGTATAAAAGCAGAAGGTGTCGCGCCCTTGCTTCTTGGCGGCGTAGAGCGCCGTATCGGCATGTTGGATGAGCTCGTGCGGCGAGCCGCCGTCGTCGGGGTAGAGGCTGATGCCGAGGCTGCCGCCGACATAGATGTCGCGGCCATCGGCAAGGCGCACCGGCTGGTGCAGCAAATCGAGGATGCACTGACCGACGCGCGCCGCCTCGTCGGGGCTTTCGAGGCGCTCGAGAATGACCAGGAATTCATCCCCGCCAAGCCGCGCCAGGGTATCCTTGCCGCGCAGCCGCTCTTTGAGGCGCAGGGCCAACAGCTGTAGGACCTGGTCGCCGACCGGATGGCCAAGACTATCGTTGATGGTCTTGAAATGGTCGAGATCGAGGTAGATGACGCCGATGCGCAAATTATCACGCCGGGCCTGTTCGATCGCGTGCTCAAGACGCGACAGGACCAACAGCCGGTTGGGTAGGTGGGTGAGCGGATCATAGTGGGTGAGCCGGTCCCGCTCCTCCTCGCTTTGTTTCAAGCGGGAGAGATCAGTCATCACGCCGACGTAGTGGGTGGGCGTGCCGCTACCGTCGCGCACCGTGCTGATGCTAAGAAACTGCGGATAGGTCTCGCCATTCTTGCGCCGGTTCCAGATTTCGCCCTGCCAGTCGCCGTGCGTGCGCAGCGCCTGCCACATGGCGACATAGAAACCGGGCTCTTGCAGGTTCGATTTGAGCAAGGAGGGGTTGCGCCCCAAGGCTTCTTCCGCGCTGTAGCCCGTCATGTCGCACCAGGCTTTGTTCACCGACAAGATGGCGGGCTTCAGGTCCGTAATCACCACGCCGTCGTGCGTATTGGCGAGCACTGCCGCGGCCTGGCGCAAGTTCTGCTCGGTTTGCACCCGCTCTACCGCCAAGGCCGCCATCTGGGCGAATTCGGCAAGCCGGGCCTGTAGTTCCGGGGTGAGCGGCTGATATTGCCGGGCGTAGCAGTTGAGCAGGCCCAGCAAGCGCCCCTGGCTACCCCGCAGGGGGAAAGCGCACGCAGGCGGCATGTCGGCCGGTGCGCTGGCCGCGCCGCCCGCATGGCAGAACACCCCCTGGCCGAGATCGTCCCCGCCGGGAGCGCGCAACGCCGCGATGGCTGCTTCGGAATAAGGCCACAGCAGAGCCGGCGCCAGGCCGCCGGGCAGCGCCGCCAGCGCCGGAGCGCTCCCCACACGCAAGGGGCACTCCTGGCCCGCGAAAAACAGCACGGCGCCCTGCCATTCGGGAAAGCTCTCTTCCAGCTGGCGGATCAGCTCTGCGAGCACCCGCTGTAATGGCGCACCGTCGAAGATAAGGCTGTGCACGGCAATGCGCGCATTGCGCAGACGCGCCGCCTCCTGTTCGTGCGAGATGTCGGTCCAGGTGCCGACCACTTCGAGCGGCCGGGCGCGGTCATCGCGCAAAAGGCGCAGCCGGTCGCGCAGCCACAGGTAGTGACCCTGCCGATGCCGCAGCCGATATTCGCGTTGCAGCTCATCGCGCTGCAAAAAGCCCTCCTGGGCGCTCAACACCGATTCTCTGTCTTGCGGGTGTAGATGCGCCCACCACCAGCCGTGCGCCATGACCTCTTCGGCGCGGTAGCCCAGCAATTGCTCGACGTTGCTGCTCACCCAGCTCGGGCGCAGCTGTCCGGCTTCGACGCGCAGCTTGAACAGCACTGTGGCGCTGGCGGCGAGAATGTGGTTAAGCCGCTCGCTGATTTCCTGCAAGGCCGCTTTTTCGCGGGCAAGCTCGGCCTGGCGCTGCACCTTTTCGAGCGTGGCAGGCAGCGCATATAAATAACCATCGCGCTTGACCAGGTAATCGTCGATCTCGAGCTGCAAGGCGGTGGCGGCGCTGTCCTCGCTGCCCTGGCCGGTGATCAGCACGATGGGCAGGGCAAGCTGCCGCTCCCGGCGCAAGACACGGGTCAGTTCCAGCGCGTCCATGCCCGGCAGCCGGTAGTCGAGTAATAGCACGTCGTAGACCGGCGGCGTGCTGGCATCGGCGGGGAGGCGGCGCAAAACCTGCTCGGCATCGGGCACCACATCGAGCTGAATGTGCGGCGCATGTTGCGTCAGGTGGAGACGGGTCAGGTCGGCATCGGCGACGTGCGGCTCGGCATAAAGCACGACGAGCGGATGCGCCGTGGCGGCGCGCCGGGCGGCGCGGGCGCGCAGCTCGGCGAGCGTCTCGGCCAGGCTCTCCAGATAGCCCTCGCGCTTGACCAGATAGCCGGTAGCGCCGGCCTTGAGCGCGGCCACGGCGGAACGCTCGTCGCCTTGACCGGTGATCAGCACCACCGGCAGTTTGATACCGTCAAGCAGCAGGCCGCTGAGCAATTCGAGGCCGCTGCCGTCCGGCAGGCTCAAATCGGTGAGCAGCAGGTCGAAGGGCCGCTCCAGGCGCCGGGCGGATAAGCGCGCCCGCGCTTCTTGGAGCGAGCCGACGACTTCCAGCTCGATATGCGGTGCCTTGCGTGCCAGAACTCGGCGGGTCAGATCAGCATCGGCAGCGGAATCTTCGACATAAAGGACGCGCACGGCATTACTCGGGCATGCGGTTGAGGACGCACCAGTAAAGCTCGATGTGCTCGACGACTTCCATGAAGCGCTCGAAGCTCACCGGCTTGACGATGTAAGAATTGACGCCCAGGGTGTAAGCGGTGCTGATGTCACGGTCCTCGGCCGAGGACGTGAGCACCACCACCGGAATGTGGCGAAACCGCGCGTGCTGCTTCAACTGGCGCAGCACATCGAGGCCATCGACGCGGGGCAGCTTCAAGTCGAGCAGAATCAAGGCCGGCAGCGGCTCACCAGCTTCCCAGCGCGGCAGCCAGGCGAGCGCCTCTTCTCCATCCCGGGCGACCTGGATGGGGTTGGTCAGGCGCTTGCGCTTGAAGGCGCGCAAGGCGAGGTCGAGGTCCATCGGGTTGTCTTCGACCAGTAAGATGGGCGGAGCGATGGGATTCATGCGGGCAACTCCAGATAGAAAGTGGCGCCGGCCCCGGGGCTGCTCTCCGCCCGGATCGAGCCCCCCATGCGCTGCATGGCTCGGGCCGCGATGGCCAGACCGATGCCGGTACCTGGATACTCCTCGGCCCGGTGCAGGCGCTGAAAAATCTTGAAGATGCGGTCATGGTACTTCATGTCGAAGCCGATACCATGATCGCGCACCGCCAACACCACCCGCCCCGGCGCTGGCCAGGCCTCGATATGGATCAGCGGCGGCTGGGCGGCCGGACTGAATTTGATGGCATTCTCGAGCAGGTTGCGCAACACCAAGGCCAAGCCGTCGCGGTCAGCCTGCACGGTGAGATCCGGCACCCGCACATCGACTTCGAGCCCAGCTTGGGCGAGCGCCGCGGCTTGATATTCGAGCGCCTCAGCCACCACCTTGGGCAAGGACAGGGGCGCGTTGGCAAGCGGCCGCCGCTCCATGCGCGAGTAGGCCAACAAGTCCTCGATCAGCTCCTGCATCTGCGCCACGCCTTTGCGAATGTTGGCGAGAAACAATAGACCGTCGCCAGCGAGCTTGTCCTTGTAGTCTTCCTCGAGCAACTGGCTATAGCCGTCGATGCTGCGCAAGGGCGCCTTGAGATCGTGCGACACCGAATAGGAGAAGGATTCCAGCTCGCGGTTGAGCGCCTCGAGCGCCTGCGTGCGCTCGCGCACCCGCTGCTCGAGCTCGACGTTGAGGCTGCGCAGCGCTTCTTGCGCCGCGCGTAACTGGGTGATGTCGCGCGCCACGCCCAGCACGCCCAGGAGCTCGCCCCGGGCATCGCGCACCGGCGTCTTGATCGTCTCGAACAGGCCGCGGTAGCCGGTATCGGCAAAGGTGAGCCATTCTTCGTTGACGCACGGCCCGCCGGAGGCAATCGCCTTGCGGTCGTTGGCGCGGAAGGCATCGGCCAGTTCGGGCGCGACGAAATCGTAATCGGTCTTGCCGATGATGGCTGCCTTGGGCGCGCCATAGAGGCGCTCGACCTGCGCATTGCACGTCACGAACACGCCTTGCGGGTCCTTCAGCCAGACCAAGTCGGGAATGGTATTGATCAATGTTTCAAGCCGGCTCTGGCTGGCGGCCAAATCCAGCAGGGCTGCCTTGGTATCGCTGATGTCCTGCAAGATGCCGAAGATGCCCGTCACCTTGCCGCTCACATCGCGTTCGAGCCAGGTCCGGTCGCTTAGCCAGATCCAGGCACCAGCCGCGGTCTTGATGCGGTATTCCTGGGTATATTCATCCGGCCCATGCGCGAAATGCCGGGCCACTTCCGCGTTGATCCGTTCGAGATCGTCGGGGTGCATGAGGTCGGCGAAATGTAGCTTGCCAGTGAGCAAATCCTGGGGCGCGTAGCCCCACTGACGGATCGTGTCATTGACGAAACGCACCGGCCAGCCCGGCGCATTGTCCCAAGCGATGGTCACGACCGGCGAGCGATCGATGATGCGGCTGATCCAAGCCAAGTGCCGCTCGGCGGCTTCGCGGCGCAGCAAGGTCGCGCGCACGAGCGCAAAGATGAGTAGCGCGGTGAGGCTGACGAAAATCGCCCCCTTCTCGGTTTGCACCTCGGGCAAGAGGCGATCGGAAAAGATGATCCAGAGCAGGCTGCAAAGCGCATAAATCGCGGCGATCCGGGCGGCCGCGAGGGTAGCGCGACTCATTGCCGCGCTCCGCGCCCGGCCGGCATGACGGCATGGCGCACACGCCCCAGGGCGGCCAAAAGCGCAAGGCAACGGCAAGACGCAAAATCCATGGCGGCGCTCGCGGCAAAGTGATGCACGCATTCTAGCCTGGACGCGGCTGCCCGGCAGCGCCAGGTTTGGCCTTACAATGCCAAGGCGCCAGCCGCGCCATCTTCCCGCCAGCTTCCGATTCCATGCGCCTCTTGCTGCCCGATGTTTCCACGCCTGCCGGCCGCGCCGTGGCCCGCGCCGGGCTGGTGTTGTTCGCCCTGCTCGCGCTGGGCGGCGGCGGCATCGGCGTGTATGGCTTCGCGCTGCAACCGCTCTGGGATGCCTGGCGCAGCCGCGACTGGCAACCGGTTTCGGCGCAAATCATCGACGTGCGTCTCAGCGGCGGCCCCGGTGGCGGCCATCGCGGCGCCAAAGTGCTCGTCACCTACCGCTACGCGGTTGCCGGGCACTGGTACGAAGGCCAGCGTTTCGGCCTATATACCTGGATGGACGATGCCGACGCCCAAAGGGCGGCCTACGCCAACCTGCTCTACCGGCAGCGGGTAAAAGCTTGGTACGACCCGCGCAATCCAGCGGCGGCCTTGCTCGACCGGGAACTCCGGCCGTCGGTGCAGGTCTTGGCCTTGCCCGCCCTGGGGCTGATGGCGCTAGGCGGCTGGATCCTCTGGGCCGCCTACCTGGGCGGGCTGGCCACCTGGCGGGCGCGCCGCCGCCTCGGGCGGGCCAGTGTAAGATAGCCCGGAGAAAAACGATAACCCGCTAGGAGCACCATGGTCCCGCATCTGATAACGGCCCTGACCGGGCCGCTACTCGAGCTCGAACGTCGCTTCCTCGACGAAAGCGCCCCCATCGAACAATGGTTCCGCAGCCAGTGGCAAGAGCACACGCCCCCCTTTTATTCGTCCTGCGACCTCAGAAACGCCGGCTTCAAGCTGGCGCCCGTGGATACCAACTTGTTTCCCGGCGGTTTCAACAACCTCAACCCCGCTTTCCTGCCGCTCTGCGTCCAGGCCGCCATGAGCGCCGTGGAAAGGTTCTGCCCCTCGGCCTGCAAGCTCTTGCTGATTCCCGAGAATCACACCCGCAACACCTTCTACCTGCAAAATCTCGCCCAGCTCGCCCACATCCTCACCCGTACCGGGCTCGAAGTACGCATCGGCAGCCTGCTGCCGGAAGTCACCGCGCCAACCCGCATCGAGCTGCCCTACGGTCAGTCCCTGCTACTAGAACCCCTGGTACGCCAGGACAACCGCCTCGGCCTTCACGATTTCAACCCGTGCGCCATCCTACTCAACAATGACCTCTCCGCTGGCGTGCCGCCCATCCTCCAAGGCCTGAACGAACAGGTCATTCTGCCGCCCCTGCACGGCGGCTGGGCCAGCCGCCGCAAGACCCAGCACTTTGCCGCCTACGCCCAAGTGGCCAATGAATTCGCCGCTTTCATCGACATCGACCCCTGGCGCATCAATCCTTATTTCACCGGCTGTCGCAACCTGAATTTCCACACGCGCCAAGGCGAGGAGGAACTCGCAGCCGAAGTCGACGCCCTGCTCGCCCGAGTGCGCGACAAATACCGCGAATACGACATCTGCGAAACCCCCTATGCCGTGGTCAAGGCCGATGCCGGCACCTACGGCATGGGGGTGATGACCGTGCGTGATGCCAGCGAGGTGGTTGGCCTCAACCGGCGCCAGCGCAACAAGATGAGCGTCATCAAGGAAGGCCAAACCGTCTCCGAAGTCATCATCCAAGAAGGCGTACACACCTTCGAGACCGTGCGCGACGCGGTGGCCGAGCCGGTGATCTACATGATCGATCGCTATGTGGTGGGCGGCTTCTACCGGGTGCACACGGCCCGTGGCAAGGACGAAAACCTCAACGCCCCGGGCATGGAATTCGAACCGCTTGCCTTTGAAACGGGCTGCAACCTTCCCGACCACTGCGAGAATCCCGATGCGCCACCCAACCGTTTCTACGCTTACGGCGTCGTGGGGCGGCTGGCCTGCCTGGCAGCTGCGGTAGAGTTAGACCACACCCGTCCGCAATCATGATCCGCATCGAGATCACAGCAGATTGGCGAGTACATCCTCCGCCAGAAACCTTCATCACCACGACCCCCGAGACCTGGACGATCTCTTTGCCGGCAGCCAATGCCACTCAACTTTTCATGGCAGAGCTCGCACGGGTTCCGAACGCCAGGCTGCTAGCCCTCTCCGGTACGACACTGGCAGTCCTGGTGTTGCTGCTCCCTATCAGCCTATTCGCCGTCCTAGGCAATGGCATCTACGATCTGCTACTGGAGGAGCAACCCTCAACCCGGCTGATCCAGATCGTCCTATTTGCCCTGCTGATCTATGTAATCTTGGCCGCCGTAGCGGCGACTTCCCAGCGCCTGTCCATCCTTTCCCAAGAGCTGGGAGGCATGATCGACAGCTTCCGGGATATCACACACCGCTTTCACCTGCGACCAGCCCGAATCATGCGCCAAGCCAGAGCATGGGCGCGTCTGCAACAATTAGAGCGGGTAAGCCGGATCGATCTCTGGAATCCTGGCCCGCCGTCCACCGTGGAACAAGCGGAGATTTTCTGGGACATCCTGCTACCCCTGTTCCGGGAGCATCTGACACCAGGGAGCCTGATTCGCCTGCACGTGCGCCATGACGAAGTAGCAACAGTCCACCGCGCCCTAAAAAACATGACCGGCATCGTCCTGACCATCACCGATCCGCCTGGCGGATCGACAGGCGCCGGCGCTCCTGTGCAGGTATTGTCGGCTGGTGAAATCCAGCTGCTGCGTCTGCTGCGCATCGCCAGTTTCCCCCTGCAACAATTGATGACCTGCACCTTCCGCCAAGACAACGGCCCGCTCTGCTTTTCCGAAAAAGTTTTCTTGCAGCTAGCACGCCACTTTGCCGCCGGTCATTCCCAAGAATTCCTGTACCGTTTTCTGGTACGTTGCCGCAGCGACTATGCCTACCTTTATCTCAACCCCAACCAGGTCGAAATCCTACGCTGGTCCGCCCCGCTTACGGCAGCACTGGATGCCGAGGCGCAGCAGTTAGCCATCCAGGCCCGCCAACTGCTCTTAAGCGATGCCCGTCGCTTCGTGCATGAAGACGATCCAACCACCTTAATCTATACCATCAACGGGCTTGCCATCCTCCACGATCAGGCGACCGATACACCCCAACTCCAGCAGCGCCTCAAGCAGCAGCTGCGCGATTTGGTCAGCGAGACCATTGTCTGCCTGGATCGAGATGAGCACTACGCTCTGTTTGCCCATCTCGCCCGCCAAGAGTTCGCCGAGGGGGCGGGGATGGGTGAGATCGCCCGGCGTCTGCCCCGGGTCATCGCCCACGAAGCCCCAGATACGCCGATTGCCGCCCAAGTGCTTGAGCTGACCCGCTTCAACGCCTTTCTACCGGATATTCTGGTCCGTCTCGCCCGGCTGCTGGAAATCGGTGGCCATTACGCAGCCGCTACTGCCATCTGGGAAAAACTGCGGAACTTGGATCCGCTGCTAGCCAGCATCCGGCTTGCCCGCCTAATGGAACGCCGGGGAGACGCCCAGGGAGGGCTTCGGTCAATCCGACCCATCCTAGCCGGTGAAAGCCTGACGCAACGTCCCGACATCCGTATCGCCGCCCTGCTAGAAGCGGCCTGGCTCTGCTATTCCATCGGCGATGGCAACCTCATTGAAACCGGCTTTGCGTGGTTGAAAGAGGCAGAACGGGAATGGGAACGCACACCGACAGATGTGGAGTCCTGCTGGCGACTGCACAATTACCGCGCCCTGTATCTGGATGCCCTGGGGCAACAGGCCGAAGCCATCGAGGCCAACCGGATGGCCCTTGCCATCCCTGGCATTCAACTGAAGTGGTACAGCGGCTCCCTGACCAACCTGGCCTATGTAAACCGCAAGTACGGCCTCCGCATCTACCGAGAACGCAAGGACGAAGCCGAGTCCTTGCTGGCCCAATCCCTGGAGTATGCCGCCCTGGCAGTCGACCTGAAGCGACGCATCGCTGATATTGATGAGCTGCCGGTAGCTCTGCACAACCTAGCCCTAGCCCATTTGTGCCAAGCCTTGCTGCCCCACACGCAAGTCGATCGCCTGGCCATTCAGGAAGCCCGCGCATGCATTGAGGAAGGGCTGGCCCTGCTGGCGCGCACGGGCTCGCACAAAAAACGTTTTGCCCTGCTGCTGGAAAACGCCCTGGCCTCCGGCCTGCTAGGCGAGGACTGGCATTCTGCCTTCGAAGCCGCTCGGCGCGCGCCTGCCACGCCAAGAGAACTGGCTTGTCTCGCCCGCCTGGATGCCGAAGAAGGGGGCTTTGCCCGACTTTGTGCAGCCGTCCTAAACCTGGAAATCCTGGATTGACCGCTCATGAAGCTTTTCGTCTATGGATCCCTGCTCAATCCGTTCAGCGCCGAGCAAGCCTTGCGCCGCCCCATTACCGTAGCCGATCTGCTACCCGCGCGTCTTCCCGGATACCGCTTATGTTGGGACTCGCTGCACCTCGTTCATGTAGACAGCCTTGGCCATGCCACGCTAGCCGCCTTCCTCAACATTCGACCCGATCCCACCGGGCAATGCTTGGGAGCATTACTGGAACTCAATGACGAAGAGCTCTATCGCCTAAAAGCCAGAGAAAAAGGCTACTCTTTGATTCCAGTGCAATGCCAGGGTATCGATACTCGCCCCTGCGCAGCCAATACTTTCATGGATGAAAGGCGCCCGTCCCCACCCCTGCCACCCGTGCTGGCAGCGTATCTGGACAAGATCCGGGCTGGCCTAGCTCACTTCGAGCCAGAGTTCGCCCGTGCATACCTCAGTGAATTACCCCTCCCTACTGCGCCTTTACTGCCCGGCAACTACCACTTCGTCGATAGCGAGCAACGCGCTAACACCTGCTGAAACCAACATGCAGTTAAGCTTCGCCACGCGCACTCCCGATAAGGAAGCCAGCCTGTCGTTGGCTTTCATCGTAGACCCTCTGTCTAGTCGCAAGGCTTTCAACGATCCCGGGGTGGCTCTGATGCGCGCAGCCCAAGCCCATGGCCACGAAGTCTATGCGATCGAAGCCGCCAGCCTGAGTTGGCAACGACCAGAAAACACGAGCGCTGGCAGCGTGTACGGGGAAGCCGTGCGTCTTAATTTAAGTCTCAATAACCACGATTGGTACCGGGAAACCGGACGTGCATGGCTGCCCTTACGCCGGTTCGATGCGGTGCTGATGCGCAAGGATCCGCCCTTCGACAGCGAATACGTCACCGCCACCTGGCTGCTGGAGCGGGCCGAGGCCGAGGGGGCGCGGGTTTACAACAAGCCCCGGGCGCTGCGCGACCATTCGGAAAAGCTCGCCATCGCCGAGTTCGACCGTTTCACCGCGCCCACCCTGGTGAGCCGCGACTTAAACCTGATTCAACATTTCATCGACGAGCAGCGCGACGTGGTGGCCAAGCCACTGGACGGCATGGGCGGCAGCCAGGTCTTTCGCATCCACCGCAATGATTCGAACCGCAACGTGATCCTGGAAACCCTAACGCGGATGGGCACGCGGACCATCATGGTGCAACAGTATCTGCAAGCCATCGCCCAGGGCGACAAGCGCATCCTGCTGATTGCCGGCAAGCCCGTGCCTTGGTGCTTGGCGCGCATTCCCAAGGCGGGGGAGAACCGGGGCAATCTCGCCGCCGGCGGCACCGGGGTAGCCCAAGAACTCTCGCCCCGCGACCGCGAAATTGCCGAGCGGCTCGGCCCCGTGCTCTGGCAGCGCGGCCTCTTCATCGTCGGCCTCGACGTGATCGGGGACTATCTCACGGAAATCAACGTCACCAGCCCCACCTGCATGGTGGAAATCCGTCAGCAGACCGGCTTCGATGCCGCCGGAGCCTGCATCACCGCTTTGGAGCGCCTGTGTTCAAGCACCTCTGCCTCGCCCTCGGCCTTCTGATGCTGCTCGCCGGCTGCGACCGGCAGCCGCCCCTGGTGCAACAAGAATCCTACGTGTTCGGCACCCGCGTGGAGATCCTCGTGGCCGACCTGCCCGAGCCTCAAGCCCGCGAGGCGGCCGGCGCCGTGCTGCGCGAGTTCGACCGCCTACACCGCACTTACCACGCCTGGCAGGCCTCAGAGCTAAGCGCACTGAACGCGGCGCTCGCAGCCGGACGCACGCACTTAGCCACGCCCGAAATGCTCGCTTTTGTGCGCGAGGCAAAGGAATTGGCGCAGCTAAGCGGCTATCGCTTCGACCCCGGCATTGGCCGCTTGATCGCGCTCTGGGGCTTTCATGCCGACGAATTCAAGGCCGCGCTGCCCGACGCCGCGGCCATTGACGCTTGGCGTCAGCACCCAGCTTCGATCGCCGATATCGACATCGAGGCCGATCGGATCAGTAGCCGCAACCCCAAGGTGGCACTCGATTTCGGCGGCTACCTGAAGGGTGTGGCGCTCGATCTGGCAGCCGCCCGGCTGCGCGCCGCCGGGGTGCGTAACGCCCTGATCAACATCGGCGGCAACGTCATGGCGTTGGGGGACAAGCACGGCAAGCCCTGGCGCGTCGGCATTCAACACCCGCGCCAGCCCGGCGCGATTGCCACCTTGGAGCTGCGCGATGGCGAGGCGATTGGCACTTCCGGCGACTATCAACGCTATTTCGAGCTGAACGGACGGCGCTATAGCCACTTGCTCGATCCCGCCACGGCGGAACCCGTGACGCATACCCAAGCGGTGACGGTGCTCATGCCCCCGGGGCCCAAGGCCGGCACGCTTTCGGATGCGCTCTCCAAGCCCATCTTCATCGCCGGCCCCGCGCACTGGCAAGAAGCGGCCCGGCAAGTCGGCGCCACGCAAGTGCTGCGAATCGACCCGGAAGGGCGGATCGAGGTCACGGCGGCACTGCAAGCCAGGCTCACCTTTCTCGGCAAGCCTGCGCATCTTAGCGTCGTGCCGTAAGCAGGATCGGCCGGCCAGGGCGCACGTCCGTCATGCGCGACCGGCGAGCAAGGCCTCGCCGACAGGATGGATAGCCAAGCACGGGGGCGCCATGCCGCCACCCGTCCGCGCCAGCGCGGATGCACGGCACCCTGCGGTAAACCGGCGCGCCGTGCAGGTCTGACCATGCCGCGATGGATTCGACGTTTCTCTGACTTTGGTCATGGTTTCGTTAGAATAGCCCTTCTTTCGTCTCGACCCCTCCCGCACCATGATCGGCATTTTGCTCGTGACGCACGGCACCTTGGGCGAAGCTTTGCTCCAGAATGTCTGCCACGTTCTCAACAAACGCCCGCCGCTGCTCATGCAACTCGGCGTCGCGGCGCAGGACGACCCGCTCGACATCCTGCCCTTGGCGCGGCGCATGGTAGAACAGGTGGACGCCGGCGAAGGCGTGCTGATCATGACCGACATCTACGGCGCGACTCCCGCCAATGTGGTCCTGAAGCTCTTGGAACCCGGCCGCATCGAGGCTGTCACGGGAGTCAGTCTGCCCATGCTGCTGCGGGCCCTCACCTACCGGGAAAAAGGCATGGAAACCATGCTAGCCAAGGCAGTGAGCGGCGCGCGGGACGGGGTGTTGAATATGCTCAAGGACATCTGATGTTGCGTAGGGAAGCCGAAATCATCAACAAGCTCGGGCTACATGCGCGGGCCTCCGCCAAGCTCACCCAAACCGCCAGCCGCTTTGCTTGCGAAGTCTGGATGGAAAAGAACGGCCGCCGCATCAATGCGAAAAGTATCATGGGCGTGATGATGCTGGCCGCCGCGAAAGGCAGCAGCGTCACCATCGAGACCGACGGCCCCGACGAGGCCGAGGCCATGCAGGCCATTCTGGCCTTAATCGCGGACCGCTTCGGAGAAGGCGAGTGAGCTTCACCCTACATGGCTTAGGCGTATCCGGCGGCATCGCCATCGGCCGGGCCATGCTCATGTCCCACGCCACCTTGGAGGTGGCGCACCTGACCATTGCCCCGCGCCTGGTAGACAAGGAAGTCAGCCGGCTCGAGCAGGCGCTCCAGGCGGTGCGCGAGGAACTCGCGGCCATGAAGGAAAACGCCGAGCACGCGCCGGCGGAACTGGCGGCCTTCATCGACCTGCATGTGATGTTCCTGCACGACCCGGAGCTGGTCGAAGTGCCCAAGCAGATCATCCGCGAGCGGCGCTGCAATGCAGAATGGGCCCTCGTGCAGCAAATGGAGCATCTGGCCGCCCAGTTCGAGCAGTTCGAGGACCCCTACCTGAAGGAGCGCCGCTTCGATGTGGTGCAGGTAGTGGAGCGCGTGGTGAAGGAACTCCTCGGCCATCCGGCCCGGCCGGTATTAAAGCGGCGCAAGGGCGTGACTGAGGAAAACCTGATCATCGTCGCGCACGACCTGTCGCCGGCCGATGTCATCGCTTTCAAGGAACACCGCTTCGCCGCCTTCGTCACCGATGTTGGCGGCGCTACTTCGCACACCGCGATTCTGGCACGCAGCATGGCGATTCCCGCCATCGTCGGTCTCGGCGATGCGCGCGCCATGATCCGCGACGAGGAGCTTTTGATCGTCGATGGCACCCGGGGGGTGCTGATCGTCAATCCCGATGAGCGCGTGCTCGAGGAATATCAGATCCGTAAGGAGCAAATCGAGCTCGAACGCAACAAACTCAAGCGCCTCAAGTCGGCCCCCTCGGAAACCCTGGACGGGGTCTCGGTGAGCCTGCAAGCCAATATCGAGCTGCCGGCCGACGCCAAGGACGCCCTCGAAGCCGGCGCCGACGGCATCGGCCTGTTCCGTACCGAGTTCCTGTTCCTCGGTCGCGGCGACATGCCCTCGGAGGACGAGCAATTCGAAGCCTATCGCAAGGTGGTCAAAGCCATGGAAGGCCGGCCCGTGACCATCCGCACTTTCGATTTGGGCGCCGACAAAGCCATCGACCAGCAGCGCACCCAAACCAATCCGGCCCTAGGCCGGCGCGCCATCCGCCTGTCGCTCGCCGAGCCGAAGATGTTCCACCTGCAACTCCGGGCCATCCTGCGCGCTTCCCGCTACGGCAAGGTGAAGCTGCTGATTCCCATGCTCTCGCACGCCCACCAGATCGACGCCACCCTAGCGGCGGTGGAGCAGGCCAAGTCCAGTCTCCGCGGCGAGAAGATCCTGTTCGACGAGAACATCGAGGTGGGCGGCATGATCGAAATTCCCGGCGCGGCCCTGGCCGTGAGCATGTTCCTGCGCCGCCTCGACTTTCTTTCCATCGGCACCAACGACCTGATCCAATACACCCTCGCCATCGACCGCACCGACGAACAAGTCGCCAGCCTCTACGATCCGCTCCACCCGGCAGTGCTGATGCTCGTGGCGCACACCATCGCCAGCGCCGAGAAAGCCGGCGTTCCCGTCTCGGTCTGCGGCGAGATGGCGGGCGCGCCCAAGTTCACCCGCCTTTTGCTCGGCATGGGGCTACGTACCTTCTCCATGCATCCCTCCCAGATTCTCGAGGTCAAGAGCCGGGTGCTGAAGGCCGATGTGAGCGAGCTGGCGCCGCAAGTGCGGCGCATCCTGCGGCTCGAAGAAACGAGCAAGATCCGCGAAGCGGTGGAAAAGCTCAACAATCCCGTGCCCGTGGCAGCCAGCTGAATCCGATTGGGCTCGATTGACTTTTGCCGGCGCCGCCGGTACTGTTGCCTACTCCGACGCTGGTCGGGAACGCCTTTTTGAACTCAGCTTGCGGGCGTGAAAAACAGCTAAAGCGAGGACATGTGCGCACCCCGAACCCAGTCCCCGTTTTGGCCGGCTGGGTTTTTTACATTCGGAGCACCATGACCGACCCCAATTCCGTGGGCCTCGTCGTCCCCCAAACGGCCCGTTTCGACCAGGAAATCCGCTTAAAGAGCGGCGCCCGCCTGCCCGGCTTCGAGCTCATCTACGAGACCTATGGCGAGCTCAACGCTGCCCGCAGCAACGCGGTGCTGGTCTGTCACGCCTTGTCCGGCAGCCATCATGTGGCCGGCTATTACGATGCCCGTCAGAAAAAGCAGACGCTTGGCTGGTGGGACAATCTGGTAGGCCCGGGCAAGCCCCTCGATACCCGCAAGTTCTTCGTGGTGGGGGTCAACAACCTAGGCGGCTGCTACGGCTCCACCGGGCCCCGCTCCATCAACCCGCAAACCGGCAAGCCCTACGGCGCTGACTTTCCTCTGGTCACGGTAGAGGACTGGGTCGAGGCCCAGGCTCGCCTGGCGGACCGGCTCGGCATTGAGACCTGGGCGGCGGTCATCGGCGGCTCCCTGGGCGGAATGCAGGCCCTGCAGTGGACCCTCGCTTATCCCGAGCGGGTACGGCACGGCATCGTCATCGCCTCGGCCCCCCGGCTCTCGGCGCAGAACATCGCCTTTAACGAGGTGGCGCGCCAAGCCATTCTCTCCGACCCCGATTTTCACGGCGGCCACTACTACGAACACGGCGTCGTGCCCAAAAACGGGCTGCGCCTGGCGCGCATGGTAGGTCACATCACCTATCTCTCGGACGACCAAATGGCGGAGAAATTCGGCCGCCAGCTCCGGCACGGCAAGCACCGCTTCCACTACGACGTGGAATTCGAGATCGAGTCCTACCTGCGCTACCAGGGCAACAAGTTCGCCGAGTTCTTCGATGCCAATACCTATCTGCTCACCACCAAGGCGCTTGATTATTTCGATCCGGCATTCGACTACGGGGGCGACCTGTGCGCCGCCCTGGCCCGAGCCCGGGCCGATTTCTTCGTCGCCTCCTTCACCACCGACTGGCGCTTTTCTCCGGCGCGCAGCCGCGAGATCGTGTACGCCTTGCTGCACAACGGCCGCAAGGTGAGCTACGCCGAGATCGACTGCGATGCCGGACATGATTCCTTCCTGCTCGATGCGCCCCATTATCACGCCGCGCTGGGCGCCTATCTCGGGGGTATTGCCACATGACCTTGTACGGACGCTTCGACTTCGACTACATCGCGCGCTGGATCCGACCCGGCGAGCGGGTGCTCGACCTTGGCTGCGGTGACGGCGCCTTGCTCGACTTCCTGCAACGCGAGAAAGGCATCCTGGGCTACGGCGTGGAACTCGATCCGGACAAGGTCACGACCTGCATCCGCAATGGCGTCAATGTGTTGCAGTTCGACCTAGAGCGCGGACTACAAGGCTTCGAGGATGATTCCTTCGACCATGTCATCATGTCGCTCTCACTGCAAACCGTGCGCCACACCGTGCCACTACTTAAGGAGATGCTGCGGGTCGGTCATGAGGCCGTGGTGTCCTTCCCCAATTTCGGCTATCGGCCGCATCGGGAAGCCATTGCCGCCGGCCGGATGCCGGTCTCCCGGCACTTGCCGTACCAATGGTACGACTCCCCCAACGTGCGCTTTTTCACCATCGCCGATTTCGATGCGCTGTGCCACGAACAGGACATCGAAATACGCGAACGGCTGGCCTTTGCCGACGGCGAGCGCGTCGAAACCGATCCGAATTTGAACGCCGAAGTCGCCCTATACCGCCTCGGCCGCGCCAACGGCACGCCCGCAGCCGTCTAAGCACCTGCCCCGTTCATCGCCCCAAATGGCGCTGCCCCAAGGCATCGTCTCGATGCCTTGGGGCAGGACTTGGGTTGGTGGGCCGCCTGTGAGTCGAACACAGCACCAACAGATTATGAGTCTGCTGCTCTAACCAAGCATGAGCTAGCGGCCCGAGACCTATTTGCCCGCTCGGCGAGGGCAAGAATGTCGGCGATTGTAAGGAGGGCGGACAGCCGAGGCAATTTACCGCCCATCTTACCTTTTAGCCATTACCGGCATCGACGAAGGTGCGCAGCCTGTCGGAGCGGGTTGGGTGACGCAGCTTCCTGAGCGCCTTGGCTTCGATTTGGCGGATGCGCTCGCGGGTCACGTCGAATTGCTTGCCGACTTCTTCGAGCGTGTGATCGGTATTCATCTCGATGCCAAAACGCATCCTAAGCACCTTGGCCTCGCGCGGCGTCAGGGTATCGAGCACCTCGGCGGTCACTTCGCGCAGGCTAGAGTACATGGCCGCATCCGCCGGCGCCAGGGTGGCGGTATCTTCGATGAAGTCCCCCAGATGGCTGTCGTCGTCGTCGCCGATCGGGGTTTCCATGGAAATGGGCTCCTTGGAGATTTTCATGATCTTGCGGATCTTCTCCTCGGGCATGTCCATCTTCTCGGCCAAGGTAGCGGGATCGGGCTCTTGCCCGGTTTCCTGCAAGATCTGGCGGCTGATGCGGTTCATCTTGTTGATGGTCTCGATCATGTGCACCGGGATGCGGATGGTGCGCGCCTGATCGGCGATCGAGCGGGTGATGGCCTGGCGGATCCACCAGGTGGCGTAGGTCGAAAATTTGTAGCCGCGCCGGTATTCGAACTTATCCACCGCCTTCATCAAGCCGATATTGCCTTCCTGGATGAGATCGAGGAATTGCAGGCCGCGGTTGGTGTACTTCTTGGCGATCGAGATCACCAGACGCAGGTTGGCCTCGGTCATCTCGCGCTTGGCGCGGCGCGCCTTGGCTTCGCCGGTGGTCATTTGCTTGTAGATGTCTTTTAGCTCTTTGAGCGAAAGACCCAGCCTAGCCTGCAGGTCGATCAGCTTTTGCTGCTCTTCCTTGATGTTCGGCGCATTGCGGGCGAGCACCGCGGCATAGGTCTTGGGTGCGGCCGCGACTTCGTTGTCGACCCAATCGAGGTTGGTTTCATTGCCCGGAAAGCTCTTCAGGAAGTGCGGCCGGGGCATGCGCACTTTGTCTACGCAAATATGCTGGATGTTGCGCTCACATTCGCGCACGCTCTCGACCATGCCGCGCACGCTGTCGCAGAAGCGCTCGATGGTGCGCGAGGTGAAACGGATGTTCATCAGCTCATCGCTGATCTGCTGCTGCAGCTTGATGTAAGCCTTGTCCTGGCTGCCCTTGGTACTCAACACCTTGAGCATCTTGGCATAGTTGTCGCGGATGCGCTCGAAGCGCTCCATGGCGTCGGCCTTGAGTTGCGCGAGCGAGGCGGAAGCCGCCTTGCTCGCGCTTTCTTCGTCATCGTCCTCATCCGCCACGCTGTCCTCGTCCGCCTCTTCGTCACCGACCGGACTGGCGGCGGCCAGCTCTTCTTCGCTCGGCGCATTCGGGTCCACGAGGCCATCGACGAGTTCGTCGATGCGAATCTCATCGCGCGCCACCTTGTCCACCATATCGAGAATTTCGGCGATGGTAGTCGGGCAGGCGGAGATGGCCTGCACCATGTGCTTCAGACCCTCCTCGATGCGCTTGGCGATCTCGATTTCGCCTTCGCGGGTCAAAAGCTCGACGGAGCCCATCTCGCGCATGTACATACGCACGGGATCGGTGGTGCGCCCAAANTCGGAGTCGACGGTAGACAGAGCCTGCTCGGCCTCCTCCTCGACTTCCTCATCGTCGGTCGCGGCGGGGGTGGCGTCGGACATGAGCAGCTCTTCGGCGGCCGGAGCCTCGTCGAAGACCTTGATGCCCATGTCGCTGAAGGTGCTGATGATGGACTCGATCTGCTCGGCATCCACCACGTCGTCGGGCAGATGGTCGTTGATCTCGGCGTAAGTCAGATAGCCGCGCTCCTTGCCCAGCTTGATCAGGGCCTTGAGCCGCATCTTGCGGGTCTCGGCATCCACGGACGGCGTCTCGACGGGGCCGCTGCCGACTTCCAGCAGCTTTTCGGCGGCCTTTTCCTTGGCCTTGGCCACACGGACCTTTTGCAGTTCCTTTGCGGTTTCCTTCGTCTTGTCTTTAGCCATGACTACCTGCCTGCGGAATTCGGGAAACTTTAAATTCTACCATAACTTAGCTGCTTTTCTGCTGGGAAAGCAGGGCCAGATACTCGCGCTTTTCCGCCTCGCTCAAGCCGGCCACGCCAAACTGGCGCGCCTTGGCCTGCAGCGCGGCAAACGCAGCCCTCCGATCAGCCGCCGCGAGGCGGGCGAGCGCCGCGTCAAACTCGCCGTGTACATACGCTTCGTCCAAGTCTGCGTCCAGCAGTTCCCCGGCCAAGGCTTCGAGCTGGCTTGCAAGCGGGTGGCCGCGCAAGCATTCGCGCAGCTGGGCATAAGCGGGCCGGGCCGGCAGATCGGGCAGACATGCCTGGATGGCCGCCAGAATGGCGCGCTCCTGACTCGACGGCAAGGCATCGAGCGGAATCCGGCCCGCCAGCGCCGGATCGAAGAGCACCAGACGCAACAAGATGCGCGCCAACGACGGCGCCTGACGCGGCGCCCTGGCCGGAGCGGGTGGAGCGTAGCCGCGGATATCGCAAAGACGCTCGACCTCGGCCTGGGAAAAGCCGCTAGCATCAGCCAGACGCTTCACCAGCTGCAACCGCAAGAGCGGCGTAGGCAAGCGCTTGAGCAGAGGCTTGGCCTCGTGGATCAAGCGCGCCCGCCCCTCGGCCGTGCCCAAATCGCAACGCTGCCCGAGCTCGCGCAAGAGGAAATCGGAAAGCGGCGTCGCCTGCGCGATCAAGGCGCGCAGCGCATCGGCGCCAAATTGACGCACGTAGCTATCCGGGTCCTCTGGCTCGGGAAGAAAGGCGAAGCCGATGGCTTTGCTATCCGCAAGCGCCGCCAGACTGTTTTCGAGCGCACGCCAAGCAGCCTTGCGTCCGGCCGCATCGCCATCAAAGCAAAAGACGATGCGGTCGACCTGCTGTAACAGTTTTTGCACATGGCTCGTGGTCGTGGCCGTGCCCAGCGTGGCCACGGCATTACCGACCCCATGCTGGGCCAGCGCCACGACATCCATGTAACCTTCCACGACGATAGCCGTGTTGTCGCGGCGCAGATCCTGGCGGGCCTGGGGCAGGCCATAGACTTCGCGGCCTTTCTCGAAAATCGGTGTCTCCGGGGAATTCAAATACTTCGGCTCACCCGCGCCGATGACCCGCCCACCAAAACCGATCACCTCGCCTTTCGGATTGACGATGGGAAACATGATGCGGTCGCGGAAGCGATCATAGCGCCGCCCCTGCTCGTTTTCGATCACGAGGCCAGCCGTCACCAATTCCGGCGCGCCATAGTCGGTAAAAACCGTAGCCAGATTCTGCCAGCCATCCGGGGCATAGCCGATGCCGAAGCGAGCGCAGATTTCCCCAGTGAGGCCTCGGCTTTTCAGGTAGTCGATCGCCGTGCGGCTCTGCTTTAACTGGTCTTTGTAGTATTGCGCTGCCCGGGCCATGATTTCGGTGAGCCGACGCGCCCCACCGCGCACGACACCGGCATCGCCTCGCCCCGGCTCCGGCACCTGCATACCGACTCGGTCGGCAAGCTCCTTGACGGCCTCGACGAAACTCAGGCCCTGGTATTCCATGAGAAAGCCAATGGCGGTGCCGTGCGCACCGCAGCCAAAGCAGTGATAGAACTGCTTGCTTGGGCTCACCGTGAAAGAAGGTGTTTTTTCGTTGTGAAAGGGGCAACAAGCGCTGTAATTGGCACCCGCCTTTTTGAGACGCACGTAACCATCGATCAGGTCGACGATGTCGACCCGGGCCAGGAGATCCTGAATGAAGGACTCCGGGATCATGGCGGCTAGAACCCAGCCGTCAGCCGAGACGCGCCTTCACCAGTTTAGAGACCAGCGCCATGTCGGCCTTGCCGGCAAGCTGCGGCTTCAAGACACCCATGAGCTTACCCATGTCGGCCGGGCCGCTCGCACCCGTAGCGGCCAGGGCAGCCTCGATGGCCGACTGAATGCCGGCCTCGTCCATTTTTTCCGGCAGATAGGCGGTAAGCACCGCGATCTCGGCCTTTTCCACATCTGCCAAATCGGCACGGCCGGCAGCCTCGTATTGCGCCAAGCTATCCTTTCGCTGCTTGGTCATCTTTTCGATGACCGCGACGATGCCGGCATCGTCGAGCTCGACGCGCGCATCGACTTCTTTTTGCTTGATGGCCGCCAGCAACAGGCGGATAGCGCCGAGACGGGCGCTGTCCTTGGCCTTCATGGCCGCTTTCATATCTTCGGTGATACGGGCTTTAAGACTCATGAATCGCTCCGGACGGGAAAATGCAAGAAGCCGCCAATCACGAGAAGGGCGGCTTCTTGAGCGGCATGAAACAGTACGATCAGTACAGCTTCGGCGGCAGGGTCATGCTGCGGATGCGCTTGAGGTGACGCTTGACGGCGGCAGCGGCCTTGCGCTTGCGCTCGGCGGTCGGCTTCTCATAGAACTCGCGGGCGCGCAGCTCGGTCAGCAGACCGGTTTTTTCGACGGAACGCTTGAAGCGGCGAATCGCCACTTCGAACGGCTCGTTTTCCTTGACGCGAATGCTCGGCATTGAAATCACCCCCTTCCGTTTGGGCAGCGTCGTTTGCCCGTTCGATTATTTCGCTAGCGGCGAAGGGCGTAGATTCTACCCGACGAGCAAGCTAGGAACAAGTGTTAGAATCGCGCCCCATGCGCGTGCTTGGCATCGAATCCTCTTGCGATGAAACCGGCCTCGCCCTCTATGACACTGAGCGAGGGTTGCTCGCGCACGCCCTACATAGCCAGGTTGCCATGCATTCCGAATACGGCGGAGTCGTGCCCGAACTCGCCTCGCGCGACCACATCCGTCGCCTCGTACCGCTGCTGCGCCAGGTCCTGCAAGACAGCAGCACCACGCTGGCGGAGGTCGATGCCGTGGCCTACACCCAGGGGCCGGGCCTAGCCGGCGCGCTCTTGGTCGGCTGCGCCTTTGCCGCGGGGCTAGCCGCCAGCCTGGGCAAGCCGACCTTGCCCGTGCATCACCTCGAAGGTCACCTGCTGTCCCCTTTGCTGTCCCGCGATCCGCCTCAATTTCCCTTTGTCGCGCTGCTGGTTTCGGGCGGTCACACCCAGCTCATGGCCGTGACCGGCGTCGGCCAGTACGAATGGCTCGGGGAAACTCTGGACGATGCCGCCGGGGAAGCCTTCGACAAGACCGCCAAGCTGCTCGGTCTCGGCTACCCCGGCGGCCCAGCGCTATCGAAGTTAGCCGATAGCGGCACCCCCGGCGTCTATGAGCTGCCTCGGCCCATGCTGCATTCAGGCGACTTCAATTTCAGTTTTGCTGGCCTGAAGACCGCCGTGCTCACTCTGGTGCGCGACAAGAGGGAAGCTCGGCCGGATTTCGCCGCCGATGTGGCACGGGCATTTCAAGACGCGCTGGTGGAAGTGCTGGTGCAAAAATCCATGGCCGCCCTAAAGCACACGGGCATGACACGCCTGGTAGTAGCCGGGGGGGTTGGCGCCAACCGGCAGTTGCGCCAGGCCCTGAACGCGGCCGCGGCCAAGCGCCGGCATCGAGTCTATTACCCGGAGCTGGAGTTCTGTACGGATAACGGCGCCATGATCGCCTTTGCCGGCGCCATGCGCCTCATGGCCGGCGCCCAAGCCCAGCCCGCCGGGGTGTTTGCGGTGCGGCCGCGCTGGCCCCTGAGCGAGCTCGCGGGCGCCTAAACGCCCAGCGTCAATCGGGCTTAACCGGAGGGAATCAGGCTTTTTTCTTCGCCCCGATTTTTGTTTCCTGCCCAGCCAGCAAGCGCTGAATGTTGGCAAAGTGGCGGGCGATCAGCGCCAGGCTCATGGCCAGCACCACCCCGGTATAGCCGTGAGCGCCATCGAAGAGCATGGCATAGGCCGGCGCGAGCACAGCCGCAACGATGGCCGCGAGCGAGGAATAGCGGCTCACATAGGCGGTAACGCCCCAAGTCAGGAGGGTAGCCAGCCCCACCAGCGGCGCGAGGGCGAGTAGCACGCCCGCGGCGGTGGCCACGCCCTTGCCGCCCTTGAACTTAAGAAAGACCGGATAGAGATGGCCAAGAAAAACGGCGAGCGCAACGAGGCCGACGGTCGCCTCGGGCAACGCCAGGGCCTGGGCCGCGAGCACGGCCACGCTGCCTTTCAAGGCATCGCCCAGCAGGGTGAAGAGCGCCGCCTTCTTATTGCCGGTACGCAGCACGTTGGTCGCGCCGGGATTGCCAGAGCCGTAGGTGCGCGGGTCGGCCAGCTTAAAGAGCTTGGCGCTGAGCATGGCGAAAGCAATCGAGCCGAGCAGATAGGCGGCGAGGCAGGCGATCAGGGTAGTCAGCACGGAGCTCATGGCAAAGCGGCGGAAAAAGATGGCTGGGTTACAATGCGGCGCCAGATTCTACACCCCCGCCCCATGGACATCATCTTTATCGAGGAATTGCGCGCCGAAACCTGGATTGGCATCTACCCCCGGGAAAAGGCCATGCCGCAAACCGTGGTGCTGGACATCCAGATGGGCGTATCGACGGCCTCGGCCGGCGCCAGCGACGACATCCGCGACACCATCGACTATGCGGCGGTAAGCGAGCACCTGCGCCGCGAGCTGGCATGTCGCCATTTCAACCTGCTGGAAAAGCTGGCCGAATTCGTCGCGACTTTGATCCTCGAAGATTATGCTGCGCAGCGCGTGCGCGTCTCGGTCGCCAAGCTCGGCATGATGCCCGGGGTCAAGCGGGTCGGCGTCATCATCGAACGCTCCGCCTAAACCCCGCGTTTCGGCGAGCGCCCCCTACTTCGCCTGGGCGACATTCACCTGCACGGGCTGCAACAGCACGAGCAAGTCATGGGGATGCAGGCCGACAAGAAAGCCACGACGGCCACCGTTGATGTAGATGAGCGGCAAATCGAGGATGCTTCGTTCCATGTACACCGGCATGGCTTTTTTCGTGCCGAAGGGACTGGTGCCACCGACCAGGTAGCCGGTATGGCGCTGCGCGACTTCCGGCTTGCAGGGTTCGACCTTTTTCACGCCCGCCTGCCGCGCCAGTTCCTTCGCCGACACCTTGCAATCGCCATGCATCAGCACGATCAGCGGCTTGGCGCGCTCATCCTGGAACACCAGGGTTTTCACCACCGCATGTTCATCGACGTTAAGGCTACGCGCCGAAACGGCCGTGCCGCCATGCTCGACGTAGTCGTAAAGATGAGTGGAGAACGCCACTTTGCGCTGGCGCAGGAACTGGGTCGCCGGAGTTTCCGGGGCGTGGTCGTCACGTTGCATAGATGAAATTGTAGGCACTTAGCCACGCGGATGGTGCACGCGGTGCAGCTGTTTGAGCCGCTCCCGCGCCACGTGCGTGTAGATTTGCGTCGTCGTGATGTTGGCATGGCCGAGGAGCAGTTGCACCACGCGCAAATCAGCGCCGTGATTGAGCAGATGCGTGGCAAAGGCATGTCGCAGCACATGCGGCGACAAGCTTTCCCGCGCGATGCCGGCACGGGTGGCGTAGCCCTTGATCAAAGTCCAAAACATTTGCCGGGTCATCGGCGCCGCCCGGGCGGTAACGAACACGGCATCGCAAGGACGTCCGGCAAGCAGGCTGACACGCCCCTCGGCGAGATAGGCACGCAGCCAATCCAAGGCTGCCTCCCCCAAGGGCACCAGCCGCTCTTTACTGCCTTTGCCCATCACCCGCACCACGCCGACGTTGAAATCGATTTCATAAAGTTGCAGATTCACCAGTTCGGAAACCCGTAAGCCGGTGGCATAAAGGGTTTCGAGCATGGCGCGGTCGCGCTGCCCCAAGGGCGTATCGACATCGGGCGCCTGGAGCAGCGCTTCCACCTGCGCCTCCGACAGGGTCTTGGGTAATCGCCCCGGGGTCACGGGACGGGCAAGGCCCCCCGTGGGATCGACCGCGAGCCGGCCGCGCCCCAGCTGCCAACGATAAAAGCGGCGCAAGCTGGATAGGTAGCGCGACTGCGAACTGGCTTTCTTGTCGCGCGCCAGCCGCGCGACGAAAGCGAGCAGATCGGCGGCCTCGGCGTCGAGCAACGCTGCCCGGCGCTCGGCAGCGAGCCAGCGGCTCAACGCGCTCAAGTCGGCGCGGTAGCTATCGAGGGTGCACCGGGCCAACCCGTCTTCGAGCCAGAGGGCATCGCAAAACGCGTCGATCTCCGCCTGATCCGCCGGACGCAGCGGCGCCAGCGCGTCAGGCGCGGCATCTCGCTTCATGCGCCAAAAGCCAGCGTTTCACGTCCAAGAGGAAGCCGCCCCGGGCCCGGTTGAAGCCGCCCAGCCCGCCATGAGCGGCTAAAACCCGGTGGCAGGGCACGATCAGCGGCAAAGGATTGGCGCCGCAAGCGCCGCCCACGGCCCTGGGCGCGCTGCCGAGCGCTTGCGCGAGCTGGCCGTAGCTACGGGTTTCACCCAAGGGGATGCTAGCGATCTGCTGCCAGACCCGGCGCTGGAAAGGGGTGCCGCAAGGCGCAAGCGGCAGGTCGAAGCGCCAGCGGGCATCGGCGAGCCAGGCCGTGAGCTGACGGGCGACCAGGGCCGCCAGAGGCGTGCGGGGAGGCTCGGGCGGACGGGGCTCGAGGAATGCGATGCCGGTCACGGCCGTAGCGCTGCACGCAATCCCCAGGGCAAACCCCGGAGCCGCGACGACGGCGTCCCAAGCCGGAATAGGATCAGGCGCGCACGTGGCCATTACCGAACACCACCCATTTCTGGCTGGTGAGCCCCTCCAAGCCCACCGGGCCGCGAGCGTGAATTTTGTCGGTGGAAATGCCGATCTCGGCGCCCAGGCCGTACTCGAAGCCATCGGCAAAGCGGGTCGAGGCATTGATCATCACCGAGCTGGAATCCACCTCGCGCAAGAAGCGCATCGCCAGCGTGTGGTTTTCCGTGACGATGGCCTCGGTGTGGTGCGAAGAATACTGGTTGATGTGGGCGATGGCCTCGTCGATGCCGGACACGACTTTGACTGAAATCACCGGAGCCAGATATTCGGCGTAGTAATCGTCTTCGGTCGCCGGCCGGGCGTTGGCGACAATGGCCTGGGTTTCCGCGCAGCCGCGGATTTCCACGCCCTTCTCGCTGAGCATCTGGGCAATCGGCGGCAGCAGCGTCGCGGCCACGGCGCGATCGACGAGCAGCGATTCGGCCGTATTGCAGGTGCCATAGCGCTGGGTCTTGGCATTTTCGACGATTTTCAATGCTTTCTCCGGATCGGCCTGGGATTCGAGATACACATGGCAGTTGCCATCTAAGTGCTGGATCATCGGCACTCGGGCTTCGGCCAGAAGCCTTGCGATCAGCCCCTTGCCGCCACGCGGCACGATCACATCGACGTATTCGCGCAGCGTAATCAGCTCGCCCACCGCCGCCCGGTCGGTCGTCTCCACCACCTGCACCGCCTCAGGAGGCAAACCGGCCACACGCAGACCTTCCTGCACCAAGTCGGCCAGCGCGCGGTTGGCGTGGATGGCCTCGGAACCGCCCCGCAAAATCGCGGCATTGCCGGATTTCAGGCACAGGGCCGCGGCATCGGCAGTGACGTTGGGACGCGCCTCATAGATGATACCGATCACCCCAAGCGGCACGCGCATCTTGCCGACCTGGATGCCGGATGGGCGGAACTTGATGTCGCTCATCTCGCCGATCGGATCGGGAAGCTGGGCGATCTGACGCACGCCTTCGGCCATGCTATCCACCCCTTTGGGCGAAAGGGTCAAGCGATCTAGCAGCGCGGGTTCCAGCCCAGCAGCCCGTGCCGCCTCCAAGTCTCTCGCATTGGCGGCGAGCAGGGCCTCCTTGTCGCGCAAGATGGCGGAGGCAATGGCTTCCAGGGCGGCGTTCTTTTCGGCCGTGCTGGCGCGCGCCAAGCGACGCGAGGCGGCACGGGCCTGACGGCCCAGAGTCTGCATGTAGTGCTTGATGTCCATGGCGGGGCGAAATGACAGGTAAAGCGGTGATTATAGCCAGGGCCCTAACGTAAATCTGAACGGAACCTTTGCCAAGCGGGTAAACTCTTACCCACACTTTCACTAAGGAAATCCCTTCCTGGGGGTCGCATGACACAAAAACTGATTTTGCCGGCCGAGGTCAAGGTCTGCGCCACCTGCTGTTATTGGGATGGTGAGCGCCACGTGGATACGGAAATGCAAGTCGTGGTGGTGTCCGAAGAATGCCAGGGCGAGTGCCTAGTGACCGAGTGTCAGGCGCATGGGCTCACGGATGTGCGCAACATGGCGTCCTGCCTGTGGGACGACCTAGGCCCGGCGGACAGCGGCCAGGGCGATTGATCAGCGCGGCGCGACGAGCCGCATCCCCAGCCGAAGCAAGCCTTCCCAGACGGCGCCCGGCAACAGCCCCTTGATGCAGCGGTCGAGCTGGGCTGCCTCGGCGAGCGCCGCCTTCAAACTAGCCCCACTGACGCGTTGCAAGGCGCGCCGCATGAGGGCTTGGCGCCCACCCCAAATGCGCAGCTCCTTGAAGACCTGATCCTGCGCCTGACCACGCGCCAGCCCCGCCTTGGCCAACGCCAGGGCTCGAATCTCCTCGGTCATCGCCCAGAGCACGAGCACAGGCGCCTCTCCTTCTTGCTCCAAGCCCGCCAAGGTGCGATCAAGCCGCGCCAGATCTCCGGCGAGCAGCGCCTCCCGCAAATCCTCTACGTCATAGCGCGCCACGTTCAGCACTGCGGCGCGAATCTGGGCGAGGCTAAGCGGTCCGGGCGGATAAAGCAGGCCAAGCTTTTGGATTTCCTGATGCGCCGCGAGCAGGTTGCCTTCCACCCGTTCGGCCATGAAGCGCAGGCCCTCGGCATCGGCCTGCTGATGCTGGCGGCGTAGACGGCCGGCGATCCAACCGGGCAATTCGGCCAGCGGCGGCGCATCGAGCCGCACGACGGTGCCCGCCTGGGCCAAGGCTGTAAACCAAGCGGCCTTTTCTTCCTTCCAATCCAACTGCGGCAAGGTGATGAGCAGGATGTTGTCCAGGCTCGCACGCTGGCAGTAGTCGATGAGGGCAGCGCTGCCTTCCTTGCCTGGCTTACCGCTGGGAATGCGCAGATCGACGAGTTTTTGCCCACCGAACAGCGAAATATGGCGCGTGGCCGCCGCCAGCTGGCCCCAGTCGAATCCGGGCAAGACCGTGAGCACTTCGCGTTCGGTGTAGCCGCGCGCTCGGGCCGCGGCGCGAATCGCATCGGCAGCTTCGAGCACGAGCAGCGGCGCATCGCCGTAAACCGCATAGAGCGGCTTTACCCCCTGTTCTAACTGCGCGAAAAGCTGATCGGCCTTGATGAGCATCAGTCATCTTCCGGCGCTGCCGGAGCTTGCAACATCTGCCGCGCTGTCAGGCGGCGCAGGATCTGCTGCGCCAGGTCCTGCTGCATGGCTTGCCAGAGGAATTCTTCCTCCTGGTTTTTGGCCAACACCTGGTTGTCGTCATAAGTAATCTCGCGGGCCAGCACAATCTCCTGCACCGGCGTCAGCGGCGCGCCTTTGGCGTCTACGAGGCGAAAGCCGTAGCGCAGACGCAACTGATACTCGCGGGCCCGGCCTTCGGCGTTCATCGCCGCGATGATCCGCTCGCGTTTCTCGCTCACCTGCTGGAACACGGCCTCGGCCTGTTTGGGGTCATCGACCAGCACGCCAGGCTGACTGGCCCGGATCTGGCGGCGCAGATCGGCACCCAGCGGCGAATTCGCCGGCAGGCCGATGTAAAAGCTCTGAAACGGCAAAGTGAAGGAGCCGCGCAGCTTGAAGCCGCACGCGCTTAGCGACACGGCCAAGCACAAGGCGATGGCAGCACGCAACAAGCTAGGGCGCATGGCGTATCCCTTGGGATCAGACGACAATATTGACGAGACGCCCCGGCACCACGACCACTTTCTTGGCCGGCTTGCCTTCCATGAATTTTTGCGCGGCCTCGCTCGCAAGCGCGGCGCTTTCGATGGCGGACTTGTCGGCCGTAGCGGCAACCCGGAGGCTACCCCGCAATTTACCGTTTACCTGGAGCACCAGCTCGATTTCGTCTTGCGCCAGGGCCGCCGTATCGACGCTGGGAAAGGCCGCCTGCGACGCATCGGCGCCCGGCTTGAGCTCCGCATAGGCGACTTGCCCTAGGTGCGGCACGATGGGAAACAGCATCAGCACCACGGCCTCAAGGATTTCCTGAGCCAAGGCGCGGCCATGAGCAGCGCTAAGATCCGCCTTGTCATAAGCATTCAGCAGTTCCATGACCGCGGCCACGGCGGTGTTGAATTGCTGCCGACGGCCATAATCGTCTTTTACCTTGGTAATCGTCTGATGCAGCTTGCGGCGCAGGTCTTTCAGCGCGTCCGGCAGCTCGGCGCTGCTGCGACAGGCGGGCACGACGCCGGCGGCGACATGGTCATGCACCGCCTTCCAGATACGCCGCAGAAAGCGGTAGGCGCCCTCCACCCCGGCATCGGACCATTCCAGGGACTGCTCCGGCGGCGCAGCGAACATTATGAATAAACGGGCCGTGTCGGCGCCATAGGTATCGATCAGGGCCTGGGGATCGACCCCGTTGTTCTTCGACTTCGACATCCTGTCTCGATGCCGCCGATCCGTACCGGCAAGCCATCGGCCTTGAGGGTCGCGCCGCGGGGCCGCCCACGTTCGTCGGTACTCACATCCACGTCCGCCGGATTGATCCAGCACTTCTTGCCGTCCGCACCCTCACGATAGAAAGTGGGCGCCACCACCATGCCTTGGGTCAGGAGGCGCTTGAACGGCTCATCCAGCGGCGCCATGCCCGGCAGACCCAAGTCACGGATCAGCTTGGTAAAAAAGCGGGCATACAAAAGATGCAAGATGGCGTGCTCGATGCCGCCGATATATTGATCGATGCCGCCCTGGCACCAGTAATTGACGCGCGCATCGAGCATGGCCTGGTCATTGTCCGGGCAGGCGTAGCGCAAGAAATACCAAGAGGACTCGACGAAGGTGTCCATCGTGTCGGTCTCGCGCTTGGCGGGCTTGCCGCACTTCGGACACGTGGTTTCGAAAAACTCGGGCATGCGCGCAAGCGGCGACCCCGTCCCGGTGATTTCGACGTTCTCGGGCAGCAGCACCGGCAGTTGCGCATCGGGCACCGGCACATCGCCGCAATCCGCACAGTGCACGATCGGAATCGGGCAACCCCAATAGCGCTGCCGGGAAATGCCCCAGTCGCGCAGACGGAACTGGGTCTTTTTCTCGCCCAGCCCTTTGGCGGCCAGGTCGGCGGCAATCGCGTCGACCGCGGCAGCGTGGTCGAGACCATCGTATTTGCCCGAATTCACGCACACGCCAACCGTCTTGTCGCCATACCACGGCTGCCAGACGGTGGCATCGAAGGTCTCGCCGGGCACGGCGATCACCTGCCGGATCGGCAAGCCGTACTGCTGGGCAAAGGCAAAGTCGCGCTCATCATGGCCAGGCACTGCCATCACAGCCCCCTCGCCATAGCTCATGAGCACATAATTACCGACCCACACCGGGATCGGCGCGCCGCTGAGCGGATGCTGCACGCATAGCCCCGTGGGCATCCCCTTCTTTTCCATGGTCGCCAGATCGGCTTCAGCTACCCCGCCTTTCTTGCACTCCGCGATGAAAGCGGCCAGCGCCGGATTGTCCTGAGCCGCACGCGCAGCGAGCGGATGCTCCGCCGCCACGGCCACGAAGGTAACGCCCATCAGCGTATCGGCTCGGGTGGTAAACACCCAGAGCTTGTCAGCCTTGCCATCCAGCTCATAGGGAAACGCCAGACGCACGCCAGTGCTCTTGCCGATCCAATTCTTTTGCATCAAGCGCACTTGTTCGGGCCAGCCGTCCAGCTTGTCGAGATCGGCGAGCAGCTCCTCGGCATAAGCCGTGATCTTCATGTAGTACATGGGGATCTCGCGCTTCTCCACCAAGGCGCCAGAACGCCAGCCGCGCCCGTCGATGACCTGCTCATTGGCAAGCACGGTCTGGTCTACGGGATCCCAATTGACCGTGCCCAACTTTTTGTAAATCAGCCCCTTTTCGAACAGACGGGTAAACAGCCACTGCTCCCAACGATAGTATGCTGGCGAGCAAGTCGCCACTTCGCGCTCCCAATCGATGGCAAACCCTAAGCGTTGCAATTGGGAACGCATGTAATCGATGTTGGCATAGGTCCACTTGGCCGGCGGCACCTTGTTCTGGATAGCCGCATTCTCCGCGGGCATCCCGAACGCATCCCAGCCCATCGGCTGCAGCACATTAAAGCCGAGCATCTTATGGAAGCGAGCCAGCACATCGCCAATCGTGTAATTGCGCACGTGCCCCATGTGCAATTTCCCGGAAGGATAGGGAAACATGGACAGGCAGTAATACTTGGGACGACTCGGATCTTCAACAGCGCGAGCAGCGCCGGTTTGTTGCCAATGCGCCTGGGCGGCGCGCTCGATATCGGCGGGATGATACTTTTCCTGCATGTTGGAAACTTTCGCAAATGCGCTATTTAGCGGCTCGTGGCAAGGCTTTGGTCGCGCCAAAGTGACGAATTATACCTCTGGGGCCCCCTGGGTCAGAATAGTTGTCGCCTCGATAGAATCGTAAGCAGAGGGGCGATAGAGGAAGGGTGAAGTGGCGAGATACGGACGAGTCTTCAAGGACAAAGCGGTGGCGCGGTTGTTGCCGCCGGAGAGCGCGCCGATCGAAACGGTGGCGCGGGAGTTGAGCATTTCGGTTGCGACGCTGGCGCGTTGGCGTGCGGATGCGCTGTCCATGCCTGCTCGCGAGCGGGCCTGGACAGCGGCGGCCCGGTTCGAGGCGGTGCTGGTGACGGCGGCGCTAGATGAAGCCGGCAAGAATGCCTGGTGCCGCGAGCACGGCCTGTATCCGCAGGAACTCGAGCGGTGGCGCCAGTCGGCCACGCAAGCCCTGGCCGAAC
>JAOAIO010000019.1 GCA_026414665.1 Azovibrio sp. | reverse complement strand
CGTACCATCCAGTCCATTTCCGCCGTCCAGTCGGCCCGGGTGCATCTCGCCATCCCCAAGCCCAGCGTCTTCGTGCGCGAAGAGCAAAAGCCAACGGCTTCGGTGCTGCTGCACCTGTTCCCCGGTCGCACCCTGGAGCCGGCGCAAGTCGCCGGGATCAGTCATCTCGTCGCCTCGAGCGTGCCGCAGCTCTCGCTTAGCAACGTCAACATCGTCGATCAAAACGGCAACCTGCTCTCCCAGCTCAAGGATAAGCTCACGGAAGCTGGCCTCGACCCCACCCAGATCAAATATGTGCGCGAGGTCGAAAACAGCATTATCAAGCGCATCGAGGACATCCTCGCGCCCGTGCTAGGTAGCCAGAATTTTCGCGTCCAGGTAGCCGCCGACCTTGATTTTTCGCACACTGAGCAAACCGCCGAGACCTTCCGCCCCAACGGCACGCCGCCTGAGGTCAGCATCCGCAGCCAGCAGATCAGCGAATCTGCCAATGTGAACCAACTCCCAGGCGGCGGCGTGCCCGGCGCCTTGAGCAATCAGCCGCCAGTGCCCGCCACCGCACCGCTGACCCAGCCCGCCGTCGGCCAACCCGGCGCCGCGCCGGCGGTCGCGCCGCTGCCACAAAACCCGAATGATCGCGGCCAACTCAACGCCGCGGGCGTCACCTCGCCGATGAGCCCGGTCGCGCCGCCGCTCTCTACGCGCAAGGACACCACGACCAATTACGAAGTCGACAAGACCATTCGCTACACCAAGCAGTCGATCGGCAGCATCCGCCGCCTCACCGCCGCCGTCGTGGTCAATTACCGCATGGAGAAGGACAAGTCCGGCAAGGAAGTGCCCAGGCCGCTCACCGACGCCCAGATCCAGCAGCTCAACGACCTCGTGCGCGAGGCCATGGGCTACAACCAGGCCCGCGGCGACTCGATTTCAGTCGTCAACGCCGCCTTCACCCCGGAGGAAAAGGCCCCCGTCGCGGAAACCCCGCTCTGGAAAGACCCGGAGAACATCGCCTTTGCCAAGGAAATCTTCAAGTACCTGCTCATCGCCGGCTTGATCGCCTATCTGCTCTTGGGCGTGATCCGTCCGATCATCCAGACCATGTTCCCGCCGCCGGCTCCCGAACCCACCCCCGCGGAGGAGGCGCTACGCGCTGCCGGAGCGGTCGAAATCGGCGAAGCAGGCGAGGAAGCCAGCGAGGCCGAGATCGACCATTTCGCCGAAAAGATCAGAAAGGCCAAGGAGATCGCGCAAAACGATCCCAAGGCGGTAGCCAACATCATCAAGGATTGGTTAGGCGTCAATGGCAGCTAACGACGACGGCGTGGAAAAGAGCGCCATCCTGCTCATCTCCCTCGGCGAGGATCATGCCGCGGAAGTGCTCAAACTACTCGGCCCGCGCGAAGTTCAGAAGCTCGGACACGCCATGGCCAGTCTCAAATCGGTGCCCCGCGCCAAGGTCGAAGCGGTGCTCGACGAATTCCACACGACCGCGATGGAGCACGGCGCCGTGCACGTCGATACGGACAACTACATCCGCTCCGTGCTCACCAAGGCCCTCGGCGACGACAAGGCCTCGAACCTGATCTCGCGCATCCTGCAAGGTGGCGAGACGAGCGGCATCGAAGGCTTGAAGTGGATGGACGCGGCCACCGTCGCGGACCTCATCAAAAACGAGCATCCGCAGATCATCGCCACCATCCTCGTGCATCTCGAGCACGACCACGCCAGTGAGATCCTCACCTTCTTCTCGGAGCGCCTGCGCAACGACGTGGTCCTACGCATCGCCACGCTCGAAGGCATCCAGCCCCAGGCCCTAAAAGAACTGAACGACGTGATGCTGCGCATCCTGTCCGGCTCGACCAACATCAAGAAGACGGCCATGGGCGGCGTGCGCACCGTCGCCGAGATTCTCAACTTCATCGGCACCGCCAACGAAACCGCGGTGATCGACGCCATCCGCGAATACGACCCGGATCTAGCCCAGAAAATCCTCGACGAAATGTTCGTCTTCGAGAACCTGCTCGACCTCGACGACCGTTCCGTGCAACTTTTGCTGCGCGAGATCCAGTCCGACTCGCTGGTGCTCGCCCTGAAAGGCGCCTCGGAACCGCTACGCGAGAAGATTTTCAAGAACATGTCGCAACGCGCCGCCGAAATGTTGCGCGAAGATCTGGAATCCAAGGGACCGGTCCGCCTCTCCGAAGTCGAAGCGGAGCAGAAGGAAATCCTCAAGATCGTCCGCCGCCTGGCCGACGAAGGCCAGATCGTCCTGGGCGGCCCCGGCGGCGAACAGATGATCTGAGCCGATGGCGACTCCCATCCTCCCGAAAGAGCAGATCCGGGCCTATACGCGCTGGGAGCTGGAAAGCTTCGACGCCCCCGCGCCCGAACCCCCACCGCCGCTCGCGCCGGAAATCGCGCCAGAGCCCGAGCTCCCCACGCCCCCGGCCGCTCCGCCGCCGGCATCGCCGGCGCTACCCACGGCCGAAGAGCTCGAAGCCATCTACAACGAAGCCCATGCCAAAGGCCACGAGGCCGGCTACGCCAGCGGCTACGAAGCCGGTCTGGCCGAGGCGCGGCAACAAGCCGAGCGCCTGGCGCACATTCTGTCGCACCTCGAAGCCAGCCTGGATCGCATCGACCAGGAAGTCGCCGAAGCCGTGCTGGCCTGTAGCCTCGAAGTCGCACGCCAGATGACGCACGCCGCGCTACAGGTCCGTCCTGAACTTCTCCTGCCTACCATCCGCGCAGCCCTCGAGGCTCTCCCCCTGCACCACGGCCCGGTCACGCTGCGCGTCAATCCCGCCGATGCGCCCGTGCTCCAAGCCCACTTGGGCGAGCAGTTCGGCCATGCCGGCTGGCGCATCCAGGAAGACCGCGACATCGCCCCTGGCGGCTGTCGGCTCACCGCCGGCGCCAGCGAAGTCGATGCCACCCTGCCGACCCGCTGGCGCCGCATCCTCGAAACCATCGGCGTCACGCCGGAATGGCTCGATGCCCAGCCATGAGTGAGCGCGACCATGCCGCCCTGTGGCGCGCCTTGCTCGACCACGCCCGAGAAGCCGCGAGCCACAGCGAGCCGCTCGTCAGCAGCGGCCGCCTGACACGCATCAACGGCCTCGTTATGGAAGCCTCGGGGCTCAAGCTGCCTTTGGGCAGCACCTGCAAGATCTTCCCCAGCGGCGGATCGCCCGTCGAAGCCGAAGTCGTCGGTTTTGCCGGCGAGAAGCTGTTTCTCATGCCATCCGACGATGTCTATGGTCTCTCGCCCGGCGCCCAGGTGCTCGCCGTCGAGCCGCCGCGCATCCCGCCGTGCATCGGCCCCAATCCGCCGCGCCACCGGCGCGCCACGGACCGAGCCAAGCAGGTGCCGGTGGGCGCCGCCCTACTCGGCCGCGTCGTCGATGGCGTCGGCCGCCCGCTCGACCACAAGGGGCCGCTCCAAGCCGAAAGCCTGCGCTCGCTGCAAAGCCGTCCCTACAACCCGATGCGCCGCGCGCCCATCGCCCACGTGCTCGATGTCGGCGTGCGCGCCATCAACGCCATGCTTACCGTCGGCCGTGGCCAGCGCATGGGCCTATTCGCCGGCTCAGGCGTCGGCAAATCGATGCTGCTCGGCATGATGGCGCGCTACACCGAAGCCGAAGTCATCGTCGTCGGCCTGATTGGCGAGCGCGGCCGCGAGGTCAAGGAATTCATCGAGCAAATCCTCGGCGCAGCCGGCATGGAGCGCGCCGTAGTCGTCGCCGCTCCGGCCGACACCGGCCCGCTGATGCGCCTACAAGGCGCCGCCTACGCCACCACGCTGGCCGAATACTTCCGCGATCAGGGCAAGCACGTGCTCTTGATCATGGATTCCCTCACCCGTTATGCCATGGCCCAACGCGAAATCGCCTTGGCCATCGGCGAGCCGCCCGCCACCCGTGGCTATCCGCCCTCGGTTTTCGCCCGCCTGCCGCAACTCGTCGAGCGCGCCGGCAACGGCCCCGAGGACGGCGGTTCCATCACCGCCTTCTATACCGTGCTCGCCGAAGGCGATGACCAGCAAGATCCCATCGCCGATGCGGCGCGCGCCATCCTCGACGGCCACATCGTGCTCACACGCAGTCTCGCCGATGCCGGCCACTACCCGGCCATCGACATCGAGCAATCGATCAGCCGCGCCATGGTCAATCTCATCAGCCCGGAGCACCTCGACCTCATCCGCTGCTTCAAGGTATTGTTTTCTCGCTACCAACGCTCACGCGACCTGATTTCCGTCGGCGCCTACGTCCCCGGCTCCGACCCCGTGCTGGACCAAGCCGTAAGCCTCTACCCGCGCATGGAAGCCTTCTTGCAGCAAAATTTCAACACGCGCGCCACCTACCCGGACAGCGTCGCCGCCCTCACGGCCTTGTTCGCGGCATAGGCTAGAATCAAGTCATGAACCGGAAATTTCCGCTCCAACCCCTGCTCGAACTCATGCAGGAACGCAGCGATGCCGCCACCCGGCGCCTGGGCGAACTCGTGGCGGCGGAGCAGAGCGCGCGCAGCCGACTGCAACTGCTGCAGGACTACCGCGCGGAATACTTGCAGAAATTCGAGCAAGCGCAGCGCCAAGGCCTTAGCCTGCAAGCCTGGCAAAACTACCAGGACTTCCTCGCCAAGATCGACACCGCCATCCAGGCGCAGCGCGAGCAGGTCGAGCGCTCGGCGCAAGACACTGCGGCCGGCCAAGCGCACTGGCAGGTGCAAAACCGTCAGCTCAAGGCCATCGACACGCTCGCCAACCGACATCGGCACAGACTCCAGCAGCAAGAAAACCGCCAGGAACAAAAACTCACCGACGAATTTTCGAACCGCCGCCACTTGCGCCCTCCGCACGAAGCCGAATGACCCCAAGGCCCAGCGCGCCCCCAAAGCCAGGCGCATGGGCACGCAAGCGAGCAAGGCCCCCGCATCCATCGGCGCGACTCGGCACGCCAGGCGGCCATCCAGCGGCGCTGCCGCTTATTCGAGCAGCACCTCACAAGATAGACATCTGGTATGAGCCTTGCTTGAAGCCGCTCGCACCTTCTTCAGACAGGCCCATCATCATGACGATCACGGTCCTTTCCCCCGCCGCCGGCAACTCGCCCCTTGGCGCGCTCACCGGCGGCAGCACCGACGCCGCGCAGGGCGAAGGCGGCTTCGCATCCTTGCTCGGCCAGCTCCTGGCCGCAGGCCAAGAGGCTGGAGCGCCGGGCGGCCTGCCTGGCCTCTTTGCCGATGCCCAAACCGACTCCGCCCAAGCCGCCGCACTCGCCGAGCACGCCATGCTACTGGCCGGGACTTTGCCGGAACGGATGGACGCGCGCCTTGCGGCCCTACGCAACGAGAAACGCGCGACAGAAGCCGATGCGCCGGCTCCGGACCCGCTATTCGCAGCGCTACAAGCTGCCACTCCCGTGCGTGTGCCGCCCACCCCCTCGCCGCACACAGACGCAGCCACCGGCCTCGCAGGCAGTGTCACCGGCCCGGCCCTAGCGGCGCAACGCGCGGAGCTCACGCTTTTGCCAAACGAGCCGGCAAATCTTGCCGATCCCTTGCCAACCGCAGCCGGCAACACGCCGCCCACGAGCCTCTCCGCCCCCCCCGCGAGCCCAGCGCCAACGCAATTTCAGGCCAGCGCGCTGGAGCTGAAGAGCCCGGTACATGGGCCGAACTGGTCGCAAGAGTTCGGTGAGAAGATCGTTTGGATGGCACGCAACGAACAGCAACACGCCCAGCTCAACCTCAACCCCGCCCATCTCGGCCCCTTGCGCATCACGTTGAGCATGGATGCCGACACCGCGAATGCCACCTTTACCGCCGCCACACCCGAAGTGCGGCAGGTCATCGAAGACGCTCTGCCGCGTTTGCGTGAAATGCTCGCCCAGGCCGGCATCGCGCTTGGCCAGGCCCAGGTTGGCACGCAATCCTCGCCCCGGCAGCACGCCAGCCCAGGTACGCCCCAGCCAGCCCGGAGCGGCGGTGAAGACGCTATACTTGAGGCCGCCGAATCCCCGAGCAGCACCCTGCCGATCCGGCGTGGCAATGCCCTCGTGGATCTATTCGCCTGACCGCTCGCCTGCCATACGCCACCCCCAAGAGGAATTGAAACATCATGGCCAAGGACGCTAATCCCGTTGCCGACGAACCGCCCAAGAAAAGCAAAAAGCTGCTGATCATCATCGTCATCGCCGTGCTCGTCATCGGTCTGGCTGGCGCCGCCGCGGCCTTTTTACTGCTATCAGGCAAAGGCGAGCACGAGGATGGCGAGGAAGAAGTCGCCGCCGAGGTGAAAAAGCCCAAGAAGAAGAAAGACAACGCCGCGCCGCCGGTGTTCGTGAACCTCGATGCCTTTACGGTCAATTTGGCCCCCGAACAAGGCCAAGGCGACCAGTACATGCAGGTCGTGATCGCGCTCGAGCTCGAAGACATGAGCGCCGACGGGCCGCTCAAGAACCAAATGCCGCGCATCCGCAACAATCTGACCATGATCTTGTCGAGCAAGAAAGCGTCCGAGCTCCTGACCAAGGAGGGCAAGGAAAATCTGGCCGAAGAGATCAAGACCGAGATCAACCGCATCATGAACCCCGGACACAAGGGCACGCCGCCCGACAGCCCGGTCCTGTCCGTGCTGTTTACCTCGTTCATCATCCAGTAAGGCCGACGGAGCCCAAGCATGGCCGGCGATTTTCTCTCCCAGGAAGAGGTCGATGCCCTCCTGAAAGGCGTCACCGGAGAGACGGACGAACCCGAAGAGGCGCAGTCCGAAAGCACGGGTGTCCGCACTTACAACCTGGGCACCCAGGAACGCATCGTGCGTGGGCGGATGCCGACGCTCGAGCTCATCAATGAGCGTTTCGCCCGCTACCTGCGCATCGGCATGTTCAACTACATGCACCGCAATACCGAAGTCTCGGTAGGGCCGATCCGCGTGCAGAAATACAGCGAATTCATTCGCAACCTCGTGGTGCCGACCAACCTCAACCTGGTATCGGCCAAGCCTCTGCGCGGCACGAGCCTATTCGTCTTCGATCCCAACCTCGTGTTTCTCGTGGTGGATAACATGTTCGGCGGCGATGGGCGCTTCCACTCACGCGTCGAGGGGCGTGACTTCACGCCCACCGAGCAACGCATCATCCAGGGCCTTCTCGGGGTCGTGTTCGCCGAATACAGCCGCTCCTGGAAACCTGTGTATGAAATCAACTTCGAGTACATCCGTTCGGAGATGAACTCGCAGTTCGCCAATATCGCCACGCCCTCGGAAATCGTCATTTCCACCACCTTCACCCTCGAATTCGGTGGCGCCACGGCCGACATGCACATCTGTTTCCCCTACTCGATGATCGAGCCGATCCGCGACCTGCTCTACAGCACCATGCAAAGCGACCAGCTCTCCTCCGACAAGCGCTGGATCAGCATGTTGCGCAAGCAATTGCAGAGCGCCGAGGTAGAACTGGTGGCGCAGCTCGGTTCGAGCGAGATTACCCTAGGGCAAATTCTGAAACTGCGGGTGGGCGACATCGTGCCCATCCACATCCCGGAACTCATCACGGTCGAAGTAGACGGCGTCGCCCTGATGGAGTGCCGCTATGGCCAACAAAATGGCCAGTACGCGCTCCGCGTCGAACGCTTCATCCAGATGGAATCGGGCGCCGATAGCGTACAAGGAGAACACAATGGCTGACGACGAGCTGTCCGACGCGCTCGCGAGCATGGGCATGGACGCCAACGCCCCTGCCGCCGAAGCGGCAATTTCGGAGGACGACTGGGCCGCTGCCATGGCCGAACAAGCCAGCGCCGACCAGCAAGCCGCCACGGCGGCGGCAGCGGCCCGCCCGGCCGACATCTTCCCCTCGTTCAACCCTCCCAGCGGCACGCCAGGGAGCATCATGAACGAGCTGGACATGATCCTGGACATCCCGGTACAGATCACGGTCGAACTGGGACGCACCAAGATCACCATCAAGAATCTGCTGCAATTGGCGCATGGCTCGGTGGTGGAGCTGGACGCCATGGCTGGCGAGCCGATGAATGTGCTCGTCAATGGCACGCTCATCGCCCAAGGCGAGGTCGTGGTGGTAAACGATAAGTTCGGCATCCGCCTCACCGACATCATCACGCCCTCGGAACGTATGCGCAAACTCAGCCGCTAAGGCAATAAGCGCAGGGCAGCCTCACACGCCAGCGCACGCTGCGCGTGCTGCCTTGGGCCGAAGATTGATCTAAGATACGCGGGTTGCCTCACCCGCGTCTTCCATGCACCGCCTTACGCTCCTCCTGCTGCTCTTGCCTCAGCTCGCCCGGGCCGAAAGCGCCGAGCCCGGCGTTGCCTCGGCAGCCTTCTTCCAGGCCATGCTAGGCCTTGCGCTCATCATCGCGCTGCTCTTGCTCTTGGCTTTCCTCGGCCGTCGTTTCTTGGGCGGCAAAGGCTTTGGCGCCGGCGGCTTGAAGCTCTTGGGCGGCGTCGCCCTAGGCCCCAAGGAGCGCATCGTCCTCCTCGAAGCCGGCGAGCACTGGCTCGTAGTCGGCATCGTCCCCGGCCAGATCCGCACCCTGCATACCATGCCCAAGGGCGAATTGCCGCCGGGCGAAGCGAGCGCGGCACTCTCTTTCTCGCACTGGATGCAGCAATTCACGGAGAAGCGCCCGCATGAAAATTGAGCGCGGCCTACGCCAACTGAGCCTATCCCTGCTCGGCCTTTGCTGCCTGCTGCCCGGCTTGGCCTGGGCCCAAGCAAGCGGCGGCCTGCCCGCCCTGTCGGCCACCCCCGGACCGGGCAACAGCACGACCTACACCCTGACAATCCAGACGCTGCTGATGCTGACAGCGCTCTCCTTCATCCCGGCGAGCCTGCTGCTCATGACGAGCTTTACCCGCATCATCATCGTCTTTTCCCTGCTGCGCCACGCGCTTGGCACCCAGACGACCCCGCCGACGCAAGTCCTCATCGCCCTGGCGCTGTTCCTCACCTTCTTCATCATGGCCCCGGTGGCCGACCGCATATATAAAGAAGCCTATCTGCCGCTCTCGGAAAACCAGATCAACATCATGCAGGCCGCAGAGCGCGCCTCGGTGCCGCTCAAGTCCTTCATGTTGAAGCAGACCCGCGAAGCCGACCTGGCCCTGTTCGCCCGCCTCGCCAAGATCGACAGGCTCGAAAAGCCCGAAGACACGCCCATGCGGATCGTCATCCCGGCCTACGTCACGAGCGAGCTAAAGACCGCTTTTCAGATCGGCTTCGTCGTGTTCATTCCTTTCTTGGTCATCGACATGGTGGTGGCTAGCCTATTGATGTCGATGGGCATGATGATGATGTCGCCAATCATGGTCTCCTTGCCATTCAAGATCATGCTGTTCGTGCTCGTAGACGGCTGGCAACTGTTGATCGGCTCCCTCGTCAAGAGCTTTGCCGCATGAACGCCGGTACCGTCATGGAAATCGGCCGCCAGGCCATCGAAACCTCGCTGCTCCTGGCAGGCCCCTTGCTGCTCGTGGCCCTGCTGGTCGGCTTGATCATCAGCATCTTCCAAGCCGCGACGCAGATCAACGAGGCCACGCTGTCCTTCATCCCCAAGCTGGTGGCCGTATTCATCGCGCTCTTGTTGGCCGGCCCGTGGATGCTGCAACTCATGGTCGACTTCATGCGCCGGATGCTAGAGAGCATCCCCAACATCATCGGCTAACGTGATCAGCGTCAGTTCCGCGCAACTGGATCTTTGGATCGCCAGCTTCATCTACCCCCTGGCCCGCATTCTGGCTGTCGCCGCAAGCGCGCCCTTCCTCAACAACGCCGCCATGCCGCGCCGGGTACGCCTGATGCTGGGGCTCGTCCTTACGCTCGCGGTCATGCCCATCCTACCGCCGATGCCGGCGGTCTCGCCAGCATCGGGCCTGGGCTTGTGGATACTTGCACAGCAGATTTTGATCGGCATCGGCATGGGCCTTTCCATGCGCATCATCTTCACGGCGGTAGAAATGGCCTCCACCATTGTCGCGTTTCAGATGGGGCTAGGCTTTGCCACCTTCTATGATCCGCAAAGCACATCCCAGACTTCAGTAATCGCCAACTTCATGACTTTGCTGACCGGCCTTTTGTTTTTGGCCTTCAATGGCCACCTGATTTATTTCTCGGTCATTGCCCAAAGCTTCATCGCCATCCCGATCAGTAGCACGCCTTTGACTGCCAGTAGCTGGCAACTGCTCGCCGCGCTGGGCGGCAAGATTTTCTCGACCGGCCTGTTGCTCGCCCTACCCGTGGTGCTCATCCTGCTCATCACCAACCTGGCCATGGGCGTGCTCAATCGCGCCGCGCCGCAACTCAATCTGTTCGCCATCGGTTTTCCGGTCACCCTGGCGCTCGGCTTCGTCGGCCTCTATCTGATGCTGAATTACCTACCCGTGCCGCTCGAACGCATCTTCAACGAAGGCTTCAATGCCATGCTCTACTTTGCCCTGCCGCCGCCGTAAAGCGCGCGGGCTCGCTCAACGCCGCACGAGCTGGATGCTGCCCTCGCCGAATCGGCGCGCGCCCATGGCACGCGAATCAATGCCCTCGCTGTATTCGAGAATGCGATAGCCAGAATAGCCCAACTGCCGCTGCAACTGCGCCGCCCGCCGCTTGAGGACGAGCAAAGATTCGCCCTCTCCGCCCTGGTGATACCGCTTCATGCGCAGCTGCATGTGGAACACGTCTTCGCTCACCCGGGTTTCTTGAATCTCCCAGTTCGGAGCCAAGGGATCGTAGATCAAATAAGCAAGCCCGAACGTGACCCAATCCCCTGTCTTGGGCGCCAGCACCCGATTGGCGAGCCCGAGCGCGGCGATATCTTGCAGCGCATCGGCCTCGGCGAACGGATCGTCCCCCCCGGCCGTGCTGGCACAACCGGCCAGACAGGCCAAGCCCAAGCCCAGACAAACCAGACGCTTCATGCTGCACACCTTAGTTCGGCCGCACTCGGACAGCACGGCGAAGACGGGTATCGACGCTCATAAAAAGTTAAACAAACTCAAGCTCGTGACTTTGAGAAAGGACTGCTGCGCCGCTTGTAGCTGCAACTGGTTCTTCGACAATTGCGACACGGCTTGGGTGTAATCGAGATCGACCAAGTCGGAAATCTGCGATTGGTACTGGACATCGAGATCCCCACCCAAGGCCGAGAGCGCATCGAGCTCGATCATGCGGGCGCCGACATCGGCGCGCGCATCGAGCACGTGCTGGAGGGCTTGTTCCAGGCTCGCGCCGACCCGCAGCATGGCATTCTGGAAGGCGGCTGGATCGGCCTTGCCGGTCTCCAAAGTCTGAATGAATCGATCGAGGGTGGTGAAGAGGCTTTCCGTGGCGCTAGCCCGCACCGTAAAGCTGTCGCCGGCCGCGGGGGCGCCGCTAATCTCGACCCGAGCCACGGCAGGCGCGCCGATGTCGATGCTGTTCCCGGACGTATAAGTGCCGGTGGATAGCAAATTACCCAAGCCATCGCGCACTTCGTAGTTCGTCGCCGAGGTGAAATCGATGCTGTACGGCCCGCCCGAAAACGGCCCGAGGACCGAGCCGTTGCTGATGACGCCGCTGCCAGTATTGCCGGCGGCCGCGCCGGTGACGAAAACGCCATTGCCCTCGGGAATGGCTTCAAAGAAGCGGCGCCCGGAATAGCTGACCTCGATATAGCGGCTCGCCTCGACCTGGAGCTGCCGCGCGCCGTTGTCGCCTTTGTAGGTGATGACGCCATTTTCGAGGACAAAAGGCTGGGTCGCGCCCTGATAGCCGGCGAAGCGATACAGACCATTGGCATCGGCGCTATTGGCGATGCCAAGCATGTGCTGGAGCTTGCCGCGAATATCGACGGCGATGGAGCGCAACTCGGAATCGCTATAACCGCCGTTACCGGCTTCGATCCAGCGGCTCTTGACGCTGATGAGCTCCTCGCCGACCGATTTCATCAGGCTTTCGAGCTCCGCCAACTGCGAGCGGGCATTGCCCTGATTGTCCAAGAATTGCTCATTGACGCTCTTTTTCTGCTCCGTCACCAAGGCCTGCGCCGCCGCCACGGGATCATCCGCCGGCGTTACGACCCGCCTCCCTGTGGAGAACTGGTTTTGCAGCTTGAACAGGTCATACTGATTGCGCAGCAACCCGTTGGTACCGCTCGCATACAGCTGGCTCGTGCTAATTCTCATGATGCACCTCCTAGGCGGCTAACTCAGCGGCCGATGCTCAGCAAGGCGTCGAACAGGACCGAAGCCGTGTTCATCATCCGGGCGGCGGCCTGGTAGGCCTGCTGATATTTGATCAAATTGGCGGCTTCTTCGTCGAGATTCACGCCCGAGACCCCGTCGCGCGCGGCCAGCGCCTGTTCGAGCACGGTGTTCTGCGCCTTGCCATCGACGAGCGCCGTCTTGGTCTTGGTGCCGATATCGCTGACCAACTGGGCATAGGACACTTGGAACGTAGACTTGCCGGCACTCGCATCACCATTCATGGTGTTGGCGGTCTGCAAGGCACCGATCTTGACGATATTGCGCGCATCGGCCACGCCATTGACGTTGGGCTGAATGAAGAACACATCGTTCTCACGCGCCCCCGCCGAAAGGGAAAAGGTAAACCCGCCAAAATTGAGCGTGGTCGCGCCGGTATAGGCGATCGGCGCGCCAGGAAAGCTGCCGTTGATCTGCAAGCCGCCCAGGCCATCGTCCTCGATAACGAGCTTGAGACCGGGCTGGGTATCGGGCGCGACCGGGGGCAGATCGATCAAGGCCAGGTTATAGCCAGGCGCGACCTCGCCTTGAGAGAGAATGGCCGTGCCGGTATTAGCGCTCCCCGGCACGCTGCGGACCGGCGCCGCGGCGGCGATGCGGCGCACATCGCCAGCGATTTCCTGGTTCACCGTGATGTTGCGGGCGATTTCGCGGGTCGGCTGGAGCAGATAAGTATCGCCGGCGGCATGGCCGGTGGAGAGCGCCAAGGTTAGGCCATCGAAGCTCACGGAACTACCTTCGCTGCCCGAAGCCACGATGGCATCGTCGCTCAAGCGCCGCACCGTGAAATTGCCGCCAGCGGTAAAACGCACCTCGTAATCACTACCCGTCAGTTGGGTATAGAAATTACCACTGGCTGATTGCTGCGGCGGATTGAAGGTGAAGCTCGTAATGCTGCCGGTGCCGCTATTCATGGTGTTTTCGACGGCCTTGGGCGGCGTGATCTCGAAAAAGCGCGATACGAACCCAGCTTGCCCAGCGACATTGCCGAGCAGGTCTTGTCCGAGGGCCTGCTGGGCATTGACCGTCAACGCCAGACTCGCAGCCACCTGCCCAAGCGCGTTGGCGGCCTGGTCGAGCGCCTGATTGCGAAACGAGAGCAAGCCGCCTAATTCGCCACCGTCGAGATAGTCTTCGGGCAGCTCGGCGACACTGCCTTGTTGCGCCACGACATAGCGCTCCGGGTCACGCGCCGACGGCCGTACTTCGAGCGGCACGCTCTGGGTGCCAACGACAAGTTGCTGGCCCATGCCGGCAAACACATTGATGGCGCCTTGGGAGTCTTGCACGGTGCTGACGCGCACGAGCTTGTTCAGTTCGAGCACCATCTGATCGCGCTGGTCGAGCAAATCGTTGGGCATGTGCTGCCCCGCCGCGCTCAAGGCTACGATCTTATCGTTGAGCAAGGCAATCTGCTTGCTATAGGAGTTGATGAGGCCGACGGTATCGCGGATGCGGCCATTGGTTTCCTCATGCAATTCGGCCAAGCGCTTTTCCAAGGTCTGGAAGCGCGTCACCAAAGCTTGGGCCGAACTGACCATGGACTGGCGCGCCGAAATCAGGCTGGGGTTGGCCGCCACATCCTGCACCCCCTGGAAGAAGCCGGCGAGCGTCGGCGAAATGCCCGAGGTGGAATCGGCAAGCAAATTGTCGATGCGGGAGATCATGCCGTAATAGGTATCGAGCTCGCTCGCCTTGGTCTGGGCCGAATTGACCTGGTTCTGCAGCACGGCGCTGTAGCTACGCACCACCGTGGCTACATGCACGCCCATGCCGATCGAGCCGGCGCCCGTCATCATCGGCACATTGACCGCCTGCATGATGGACTGCCGGCTATAGCCTTCGGTATTGGCGTTGGAAATGTTGTGCTGCGTCGTCGCCAGCCCCAACTGGGCGGTTCTCAGGGCCGTCACGCCGGTATTCAAGAGGCTCATGATGCGTCTCCGGTTCTGCCGATTCTTATCGGCACGTGCGCGGGATTTCTGAACCTAACTCAACCGATCAGCGCCTGCCGCAGCGTGGAACCATGAATGATCCCGGCGAGCTTCTCGGCGTAGCGCGGATCGGTGGCATAACCCGCTTGCTGCAGCCTTCTCGCAAACTCCGTGCCATCTTGCGAGCCGATCACCGCGCCATAGCGCGGATTGCTGCGCAACAGCTGGGCATAGTCTTGGAACGCTTCAGCGTAGGACCCATAAGCGCGAAAGCGCGCTGGGGAGCGCACCGGCTCGCCGTCGATGTACTCGGTGGTCATGACCTCGGCCGTCTTGCCCGACCAATTACGGCCCGCCTTGATGCCGAACAGGTTATAGGTGGGCGAGCCGTCGGCATTGCGGATATCGCGCTTGCCCCAGCCGCTCTCGAGTGCCGCATGGGCGACCAGGAATTGGGGCGGGATGCCGGTGGCGCGGCTGGCCTCGACCGCATGGGGCCAGAGCTGATCTACGAACGCTTTGGGCGTCTGCGGCGTGGCGTCCGCAGCCGAGGATGCGGCAAGCCCTGCCTCGACGCGCTGCGCCGGCGCCTGTGCCGGCGGCGAAAAGCTCCGCCCCATGCCACGCACAGGCGGCAATTCGGGCCGGAGCGGCGCGGCAAGACTTGCCGCCGGCACCGCGCCCGGCAGCGCGGCAGCGCCCGACTGCTGATCCTGTTCCTGGCCAAGTGACCGGCCCAACTGCTGCCCGAGCTGCCGCTCGAGCAATTCAGCCTGCCCAAAGCCGCCACTACGCGACAGATTCTGGGCCAATTGCTGATCGAGCATGCCCGTGAAGAAGCGGCTGGCATCGCTCTCGAATAGCCCGTCCTGAGGCGTGGCGGCACGCATGGACTTCATCATCATCTGTAAAAACAGGGCCTCGAATTCCTGGGCGGCCGCCTTCAAGCCCGCTTGCGGATCGGTTTTCATGCGGGCGCGCAGATCCTGGGCGCCGCGCACATCGGCCGCCAGCCCTGGGCTATCCACCGGTTTCACGCCCATTAGATGATCTCCAACTCGGCGCGCAACGCCCCAGCCGCTTTCATGGCCTGGAGGATGGCCAGCAGATCCTGGGGATTGGCGCCAAGCGAGTTGAGCGCCTTGACCACGTCAGCGAGGTTCGTACCTGCCTTAAGGGTGAGGAGATTCGTGCCATCCTGCGCCAAGCGCACATTGCCTTGCGGCGCGCCATCGGCGCCTGCGTCATTGGTGACGACGACCGACAGATTGCCATGCGAAATCGCGCAAGCCTCGATGGTCACGCGCTGGTTCATGACGACCGAGCCGGTGCGCGGGTTCATCACGACCTTGGCCTGGGTACGCGCAGGCTCGACCTCGATATTTTCGAGCCGTCCCATGAAAGCCACCCGGGCATCCGGATGTTCCGGGGCCAGAACCCGAATCTGGCGCCCATCGATGGCCTGTGCCACCCCGGCGCCCATCTGCCGGTTGATGGCCTCGACCACCCGGCGTGCCGTCTCGAAATCGGCCTCGGCCAATTCATAGATCACATGCGGCCCCTGCCCGAGATGGGTTGGCACGCTGCGCTCGATCGTGGCCCCACCGGGAATGCGCCCAGCGGAAAGGTGATTGACCTGCACCTTGGCGCCCGGCGCCGCCGCGCCGGCGCCGCCGACGATGACGTTACCTTGGGCAATCGCGTAAGTCTGGCCATCCGCCCCCTTCAAAGGCGTCATGAGCAGGGTGCCGCCGCGCAGACTCTTGGCATTGCCGATCGAAGAGACGGTGACATCGATGCTCTGCCCAGGCCGGGCAAAAGGCGGGTGGTTGGCGGTGACCATCACTGCCGCGACGTTCTTCAACTGGATGCTCTTGGCCTGATCCATGGGGATGTTCACCCCCATCTGCGAGAGCATGTTGATCACGGATTGCGAGGTAAAGGGCGTCTGCGTCGTCTGGTCGCCGCTGTTATCGAGCCCCACGACCAGGCCATAGCCCACGAGCTGGTTGTTACGCACGCCCTGGACCGATGCCAGCTCCTTGATGCGTTCGGCGCTCGCCGGCAAAGCCCAGACGGACAAGACGCTCAACACGGCGAGCATGGCCGCCCGCCCAAGAAAAGATGTCGTCAGACTCGCCATGATGCACTCCCCTATCAGAACGGAAGCGCAGAAAGAAAGAAACGTGCCAACCAGCCCATGACCTGGGCCTCGCTGATATAGCCCGAAGCCTTGTACTCGATACGCGCATCGGCGATGCGGCTCGAATCGACACTGTGCGTCTCGGAACGGATATCGCGCGGATTGACCACCCCGGAAAGGCGGATGAATTCCTGCTGATGCCCGATGGCCACTTGTTTTTCGCCGGACACGAGCAGATTGCCATTGGGCAGCACCTCGATCACCGTCACGGTAATCGTGCCGGTGAAGGCATTGGTGTTGCCGACATCGCCACTGCCGCTGAAAGTGTTGCTGCTGCCCGCCGCAACGTTGAGCCCCGCCGCCCGGTTGAGCGGATTGACGTTGAAAGGCGGCACGTTGAGCGCGTCGATGCTGGCACTGACCTTGGACGAACGACTGGCTTTGCTCTCCGACTCGGCCGAGGCTCGATTGTTTTCCTTGATGTTCACCGTAAGGATGTCGCCGACGTAACGGGCACGCCTATCCTCGAACAAGGGCCGGGCGGAATTGGCCTGGTAGATGCTGCCGTTGCCGGCTTGCGTTGGGTCCTGATGCAACGGACGGGCGGTCATCGGCTGATGCACGCTGGTAGGCGGCGTAGACGCGCAGCCTACCAGAAGGGCGGCAAGCGTAAGGAGGACGGCAAAGCCTTTCATGGTCGCCTCGCTCACATCTGGGCCAGGCGCGCCAGCATCTGGTCGGAGGTGCTGACGACCTTGGAATTGAGCTCGTAAGCCCGCTGCGCCTCGATCATGGTGACAAGCTCCTCGGCCACATCGACATTGGAAGTCTCGACATAGTATTGCTTGAGCACGCCAGCGCCGTTCAGGCCCGGGGTATTTGGCGTCGGCGCGCCGCTCGAAGCGGTTTCGAGGAAGAGGTTGTCGCCCATGCTGTACAAGCCGCCCGGATTGATGAAGGTAGCGACCTGGATGGTGCCGAGCTGCACAGGATTCGGGTTGCCCGCCTCGGTCATGGTGACGGTGCCGTCATTACCGATGGTCACGGACAGCGCCGTCTGGGGGATGGTGATGTTGGGCTGGAGCGGATAGCCCTCGGGCGTGACGATATTGCCTTGGTTATCCTTTTGGAAGGAGCCATTGCGGGTGTAGGCAGTGGTGCCATCCGGCAGCAAGATCTGAAAGAAGCCGTTGCCGTTGATAGCGACATCAAGGCTGTTCTGCGTGAATTGCAGATTGCCCTGGGTAAAGATACGCGCCGTAGACACCGGCTGCACCCCGGTGCCGATCTGTAGGCCGTTGGAGACCTGGGTCTGCTGCGAAGACTGGGCGCCGGGCTGGCGAATCACTTGATAAAGGAGATCGTCGAACACCGCCCGCGACTTCTTGAAGCCGTCGGTGCTGACGTTGGCCAGGTTGTTGGCGACCACGTCGATATTGGTCTGCTGGGCCCTAAGGCCGGTACTGGCAATCCAAAGCGAACGGATCATGTGCGTGTGTCCTTGGGTTAGCTCAATGTGAGCAGTTGGTCTGCCTGCCGCGCGTTTTGATCGGCAGTCTGCAAGAGCTTGATCTGCATCTCGAACTGCCGCGACAGGCTAATGAGATTCACCATGGCCTCGGCCGGATTCACGTTGCTGCCTTCGAGATAGCCGGTGGCGAGGCGCACGTTCTCGTCAGCCGGGACGATGCCGCCGCCGCGCAGGCGAAACAAGCCGTCGTCGCCGCGTTCGAGCTCGGCCTCGGGCGGGTTCACCAGCTTGATGCGCCCGACCACATTGACTACGTTCGGCGTGCCAAACGTCGGAATGACGCTCACCGTGCCATCCGCGCCGATGCTGATGTTGCTGTCCGGCGGAATGCTGATGGGGCCGCCATCGCCCGCAACAATGTGGCCGCTCTTGGTCTGCAGCACGCCATTCACATTCACTTCGAGAGCGCCGGCGCGGGTATAGGCTTCGCCGCCATCCGGCGTCTGAACTGCGATCCAGCCGCGCCCATCGACCGCTACGTCGAGGCCATTGTCGGTGCGCAGCAAGGGCCCCTCGTCGAACACGTTCTGGATCGAAGCATCGACCACGAACGCCCGGCTCGGCATGGCCTCGGAGAGCACTGGCACGGCGAGAAAACGGTGCATCTGCGCCTTGAAGCCAATGGTGCTGGCATTGGCGAGATTGTTCGCCACACCGGCCTGCTGCATGAAGGCATGCTTGGCCCCGGTCATGGCGGTGTAGATCAAGCGATCCATGCCTAGCTACCCCCTATCAGCGCAGATTCACGAGCGTCTGCAAAATCTGATCCTGGGTCTTGATGGACTGGGCATTGGCCTGGTAGTTGCGCTGCATGATGATCATGTCGACCAGTTCTTGGGTCAGGTCGGTGTTCGATTCTTCCACCGCACCAGACTGCAACTTGCCACGCGTGCCGCCCGTCGGCATACCGATAGTCGGCTGGCCAGAGGCATAGGTCTCGATCCACAGGTTATCCCCCATGCTCTGTAGACCGTTGGGATTAATGAACTCGGCCAGGACGATTTGCCCCATGAGCTTGGTTTGGCCGTTGCTGTAATTGCCGAGCACATAGCCGGCTTCATCGACGCTTAGCTTGGTGAGCGTGCCCGCCGTGTAGCCATCCTGGGTGATGTTGTCCGGGTTATAGGCCATGCCGAACTGGGTGGTCTCGCCCAGATTCATGTAGAACGCGAAGTTGCCGGACACCCCGGGCTGCTGGGCAAACCAGTTGAGCCCCGCATCCGAGGTTAGGTCCATGGTCGTACCATCCTGCATGACGGTGGCAGACAGGTCGAGCTGGAAACGGTAATCGCCGGGGTTGCCGACCAAGGTGCCATTCGGCTCGAACACGAGCTGATTAGGCGTGTTCGAGACCAGATAGCGATTGTCGATCACGGTATAGACGTTCCAGGTCCGGGCCGCAGTGCCGGAGTCGCCCTGGCGCACGTAGTAGTTCGTGAGCGTATGGGCCGCGCCGGATTGGTCGTAGATGGTGGCCGACGTGGAATAGTTATACATGCTGGTGTTGAAGGTGGAATCCCAGGCAAACGGCGTCAATTGGGTCCAATCCGAAGTCGGCGCGATGCTCGCGGCTTTCTTGTCGCGGTTATCGAGGTTCACGCCGATGGTGAGCCCACCCCGAGAGGCATCGATCACCGACGACCAGCCGGTCTGGCGCGGCTCGATGCCACCAGTGCCGACACTCAAAGGAACGATGGTCGAAGAGTCCACGTTCACCCCGTCCGGCGAGCGATAGCCAGTAAGGAAACCGCCGTTGGTGGAGTTCACCACATAACCATCGCGGTTCAGATAAAACTGGCCATTGCGGCTGTAATAGCCAGTCTGATCGAGCGTGCTTTTTTGCAGCCGGAAAAAACCATTGCCGTTGATGGCGATTTCGAGCGGGTTGTTCGTCGTGGCGATGTTGCCTTGGGTGAATTGCTGCATCACCGCCGGCAGGCTCACGCCGATGCCGATCTGGGTGGCGCCGGCGCCGTTCAAGGCGCCGGCATAGACATCGGCAAACTGCGCTTGGGCTGCCTTGAAGCCGACCGTGCTGGCGTTGGCGATGTTGTTGCTCACCACATCCAATGCCCGCGAATAGACATTGAGTCCGCTCAAACCTTGTTGGAATGCCATGATCGTCTCCCACGCAATCCTGCAAATCGTTGCTCGTTCGCTCAGAACACTTGCTTCACCTTGTCCAGGCCCACACTGCCCAGACCGGCGATTTCGAGTTCAAAGCCGTTCTTACCTCTCACTAAAGCAGAAACCGCGCCAGCCTGCAGCGGCGTCACATCCACCTTTTGCCCATTCAAGCTGGCGCTCACGCTAAACGTATATTTGCCCGTGGCCAGGCTGGTGCCGTCGCTGCCCTTGCCATCCCAGTAAAACGCCATGGATCCAGCATTCTGCTGCCCTAGGCTCTGGCGCGCCACTTCCTTGCCGCTTGCATCGCTGATGATGACTTCCACCTTGTCGGCCGGACCGGCGAAGTCGATGCCAAACAAGGCGCCGTCGGCGGTGAGCGTGGTTTCCCGTCCCGGGACCAGCACATTCTTGCCGATCAAATTTGCCGCTTGGAGCGACAAGGATTCGTTGTAGCTGCCCAGCAGGGTCTGCATCTGCTTGTTGAGCGCTTCCAGCCCCGAAACCATGTTCATCTGGGCAAGCTGGGAAGTCATCTCCGCGTTTTCCATCGGATTGAGCGGATCTTGGTTACGCAACTGGGCCAGGAAGAGGGTCATGAACCGATCTTCCATTTCCTTCACCGACCCCTTGCTAGAACTCGTCGCAGTGGATGCAGCCTGGTGCGCCGCATTGACGGCATCGATGACTGAGGACATGGTCGTTCTCCTGAAATTACTGTTGGCCGATCTGCAGCGTGCGCATGAGCATCTGCTTAGCGGTATTCATCACTTCGACGTTGGTCTGGTAGGAACGCGAAGCCGAAATCATGTTCACCATCTCCTCGACCGGATCGACATTAGACATAGCGACATAGCCATTCGCATCGGCGAGCGGGTTGTGCGGATCGTATTGCATACGCGGCGGCGCCGCGCTTTCGACGATGCGCGTCACCTGCACGCCTTGCGAGGCTTCGCCGGCGCCACCCACCGGCGTGGCCTGAAACACGACCTGCTTGGCGCGATAGGGCTGGCCATTCGCGGCAACGGCGCTATCGACGTTGGCGAGATTCGAGGCCACGGTATTGAGCCGCAGCGCCTGGGCCGACATGGCCGTGCTGGAAATCTTGAAGACGTTGAAAAGGCTCATGATCCGCTTCCCCCTCAACCCTGGTTGCTGCTAATCGCGGTGCGCATTCCACGCAGCCGGTCGGACAAAAATTGGGAAATGATTTGATACTGCATGGCGTTGTCGGCAATCTGCGTGCGCTCGACATCCATATCCACCGTATTGCCGTCGACCGCCGACTGCGTCTCGGTGCGGTACTGTAGATTCACCGCCGCCATGCCGGCACCGCTGCCGGGCAAGTGGCCGGCATGGGTGCGCGCCAGATCCACCCCCCCCAGGCTTTCACGACGCCCGACGGCCGTCTCGAATGCCGCCTTGAAATCGAAATCGCGGGCTTTGTAGTGCGGCGTATCCGCATTGGCGATGTTCGATGCCAGCACTTGATGGCGGTAAGTGCGCAGATTGAGGCTCTGCACATAAGCGTTTAGGCTCGCTTTGACATCACCGATCATGATGGGCTCTCCCAACGAATTTCGATACGCCCATCTCAAAGCACACTTCATGCCATAGCCGCAATCCCAAAGCGGCGCCGGCCGCTACCCGCGCCGCCCTGAAAGCACGTGACCGACACACACGGCAATACTTGCCGCCCGCGGCAGCAGCCGACGCGCTCTCGGCTTTGTTTATCCTGCCCCTTGGGCGAGAATAGCGCCATGCAACGTTTGCTCGCCTTTCTGCTTAGCTTTGCCTGCCTCGCCGCGCACGCCGCGCCGCCCCAGATCAGCGACCATGCTGCCTTATTACGCCTGGTCGAAGACTACGCGCGCAGCCAGCTCGCCGGCCAACCCGGCCGGGTCAGCATCGAAGCCGGCCCGCTCGATCCGCGCCTGCGCCTACCCGCCTGCCAAGCCCTACAACCCTATACTCCAAGCGGCGCCCGCCTGCTCGGCAAGACCAGCATCGGTCTGCGCTGCACGGCGCCAGGACGCTGGAACATCTTCGTACCAACCCGGATCGCGGTGGAAACCACCTACGTCACCAGCGCTGCGCCATTGGCCGCCGGGCAGGTTCTACAAGCCACGGATCTGGCTGTCCTCTTCGGCGACTTGGGCAGCCTGCCGGCCGGAGTGATCACCGATCCAGCCGCGGCAGTCGGCAAGAGCTTGCGCTTCTCGATCGGTGCCGGGCAGCCGCTGCGCCAGGATCAACTGCTCGCCCCACCCGTGGTGCAGCAGGGACAATCGGTGAAACTCGTCTTCCACGGCCCCGGCTTCACCGCAAGCAATGAAGGACGCGCCCTCAACGGCGGTGGCGAAGGCCAGATCATCCAGGTACGCACGCCTTCGGGCATCGTCGTCAGCGGTGTCGCGCAAGCCGACGGCACGGTACGGGTGAGTCCATCCAGACCCTGAAGGCACATTCTTTGACGCCCCAGCCTCAACTTTACGCTCGCTTTGCCGTTAAAATCGAAAAGCAAGCTTGTGCACAGGTGACATGGTGAAAATCGATACTTCTCTGAAGGTGCCCATTGCGGCGCCAACACGCCCGGCCGCGAAGCCCGCGCCGGCCGAAGCCGCCGGAGATCAAGTCCGGCTCAGCTTAGCCTCGCAGGTGCGCGCGGGCGAGCCGCCAGTGGATACGGGTCGAGTTGCGGAAATCAAGCAGGCCATCATGGAAGGCCGCTTCCGCATCAATCCCGAAGCCATCGCCGATCGCCTCATCGATACGGCGCGGGAATTGGTAAACGCGCAACGTCGGGGCTGATGGCACAGAGCCTAGCGCAGCTGCTCGCCGCCGAAATCGGGGCCGTGCAGCGCTTCATCGCTCTGCTCAAGGAAGAGCAGGAGGCGTTGCGCGCCAGCCGCCTCGAGGCCCTCGAAAATCTGACCGAAACGAAGCGCGGCTTGGTCGATGAATTAAGCCGGCTGGGCGCGGCGCGCCAGGATTGCTTTGCCGCCGCCGGCAGCGCCGCAGACCGAGACGGCATCGAGCGCTGGCTGCGAACGCACCCCGATCCACGCCTCTTGCCAGCCTGGCAGGCGCTACAGCAGCTCGCACAAGAAGCGAAGACGCTGAACGAGCTGAACGGGCGCATCATCGCCATCCTGGCGCACAACAACCGCAAGCTGCTGGAAACGCTACGCGCGCCGCGCGCCGGGATCGGGGTGTATGGCCCAGACGGGCAAACCAGCGCCGGTCCCGCCTCACGCATTAGCGACTCGGTCTGAGCCGCCCCACTCTGTTCTAGCCTCCGCGCTCCGTCTTTCTGGATGCCGCGCCTGGCCCCACTGCTGGACGGCAGCGACGATCCGTGCCCCGGCGGGACATTTTCAGGCTCAAGTATCGGGGCGCAGCTCAGTCGCTACTTCGGTCGGCAGTTCCGGCACGAAGGAATCGATGAGGATGGTCACACGCCGGTTTCTCGCCCGGCCCTCGGCGGTATCATTCGGCTCGACCGGCCTTTGCTCGCCATAGCCGATCGCCGTCAAGCGGTCGGGATTCACGCCGGCATCGACGAATAAGCGCAGCACCGTCGTGGCGCGCACCGCTGAAAGCTCCCAATTGGAAGGAAACTGCGCCGTGCGGATCGGCACGTTGTCGGTGTGACCTTCGATGGTGATGGGAAAATTGCTATCCGCGACGACGCGCGCCACAGCCTGCAGCGCCGCGACGGACAGCGGTTCGAGATTGGCCTGACCGGGCGCGAAGAGGATGCTGTCATTGATCTCGACCGTCACGCCCCGGCTCGTTTCCAGCACCCGCACCTTGCCTTGCCGCACCAAGGGTGCCAGCGCTTCCATGATCTCCTTGGCCATGCTGCGCATCTTGTCGCGCTGTCGCAGCCGGCCTTCGTCAGCCGCCTTAGGCAAAGTCGCCACCGGCACGGGCACAGCCGGGGCCCCTTCGGTGATGAGCATGACCTGCCCCGGCTGCACTTGGGTGACATTGCGAAACGCAGCGTTGAGGGACTCGCTCAAGATGCGGTACTTACCCTCATTGATCGAGGACAAGGCGTACATGACCACGAAGAAGGCGAACAGCAGCGTGATGAAATCGGCATAAGAGACGAGCCAGCGCTCGTGGTTCTCGTGCTCTTCGGGTCGCTTGCGGCGCGCCATGAACGGCCTTTCTCAGCGCCGCCCGGCACGGCTCATGCTGGCAGCGCCCGGCTCCTGAAAGGCGTAGCCTTGCAGACGGCTCTCGATGATGCGCGGGTTGTCGCCGACGGCGATGCCAGTCAGCCCGTCGAGCAGCATTTCCTTCTCCACCACCTGTCGGGCGATATAGGCCTTCAGCTTGTTGGCAACCGGCAGAAAAACCAGATTGGCAAGCCCCACCCCGTAAATGGTAGCAACGAAGGCGACGGCAATGCCCGCACCCAGCTTCGAGGGGTCCGACAGATTTTCCATGACGTGGATGAGCCCCATCACAGCGCCAAGAATGCCGATGGTCGGGGCATAGCCGCCGGCCGACTCCCACACCCTGGCCCCCTGGCGCATGTGCTCTTCGTAGGTGGTGATTTCTACCTCCAACACTTCCCGCAGGCGCGCCGGATCGGCGCCATCGACGAGAAGCTGCAAGCCTTTTTGCAAGAACGGGTCCTTGATTTGCAGCGTGAAATTCTCGAGGGCGAGCAGGCCCTCACGGCGCGACACGTGACTCCACTGCGAGATTTGATCGATCAGCTTTTTGTGGTCGACCCGCGGTGGCACAAACACCCACTTCAACATCTTCAGGCCCCGCTTGAAGGTGTCGAACGGACTTTGCAACATGACCGCGCCGAGCGTGCCGCCGAGCACGATCATCAGGGCCGTAGGCTGCGCTAGCGAAGCAATGTGCCCGCCTTCCAGTACCTGGCCGGTAAGAATGGCGCCGACACCGACGACAAGCCCAAGGAGGCTGATCTTGTCCATCAAGTCTCCTGCTTATGCCGGCGGCTACGCGCCTTGCCACCCGTCTCACCGAACAAGCGGCTGCGAATACGGGAAATGGCCTGGCTGTGCAATTGGCAAACCCGGGACTCGGTCACGCCGAGGACCTCGCCGATTTCACGCAGGTTGAGCTCCTCCTCATAATAAAGCGCCATCACCAGCTGCTCTCGCTCCGGCAAGGCCGCGATGGCGGCGACCATCGCCTCGCGCATATCTTTGTCTTCGAGCAGCCGCCCCGGATCCATGTCGCTCAAGCCGGCATGGCGATCGAGAAAGGACTCGTCGTCCTCGCCCGCGAAATCCTCGAGGTAGAGCATCTGGTGGCCTTGCGCCTCGAGCAAAAGTTTTTGGTACTCGGGTAGCGACATACCCAGGCTTGCCGCCAGCTCGCCTTCGGTCGGCGCACGGCCCTGTCGCTGCTCGAGCTGCTGCACAGCGACCTCGACACGCCGCATCTCGCGGCGCAGATGGCGCGGCAACCAATCGTTTTCCCGCAAACCATCGAGCATGGCGCCACGAATGCGCTGGCTGGCATAGGTCTCGAACTGTGCGCCAAAGCCTTCCTCATAACGCCCAATGGCATCGAGCAGGCCAATCATGCCGTTCTGGACCAAATCCTCGAACTGCACATTGGCAGGCAGGCGAGCCATCAGGTGATGGGCGATGCGTTTGACTAAGGGGAAATAGCGCTGAACCAGCTGCTCCCGCTCGAGCTGACCGGCGGCTGTATACATTTAAGCGTGCAAAACACTGGGTGTTAGGCGATGGCTCAAGTGTAACAGCTGCCGAATGAATTGTTCGACCCCCCCTTGCTCGTATTCGGCGCTTGGCCAGGTCAGGAGGTTGGCGGCGAACTCACGCAGCGCCAACGCTGCTGGCGCTTCCGGTACGGCGCCGACGACGGCTTGCCCAAGACGGGCGCTACGCGAGAGGGCGTCATCTTGCGGGATGGCGCCACCAAAGTCGAGGCGGGCTAGCCCCCGTTGAGCGGCGACTTTATGCAGATTGCCGTGGATGATGCGGCCATCCTCGCCGCTCTTGACCCGGTTTACCAGAATGCGGAAATGCCGACGCGCGAGCGACTGGCTCACTTTTTTGATCAAGGCGTAGGACTCCATGATCGATGTGCCGCTCCCCGAGACGACGATCACCGTCTCACCCGCGGCCAAACCCCACGGTGAAATGCCGTACTCGTGCTCATGGCTGGTATCCACGAGTATCACATCCACCGGCCGTTCCAAGGCCGCCACCGCTTCGAGTAGGGCCTGCCGCTCGGCGGGGCCCAGCTCACCAAGCTGACACGCGGCGCGTCCCGCCGGCAAGATGCTTACCCCGGGAAGCGGGCTAAAGAGCACATGCTCGAGGCGCCGCTGCCGCTTCAGGACTTGTTGCAGATCGGCCTGCGGGTGTAAGCCGAAAAAACCGCCCATGCCACGCGAACCCTGATTTTCATCGACCACGAGCACTTCCTTGCCCTGGCGCGCCAGCGCCACGGCAACGTTGGCCACGATCGAAGTCTTGCCGACTCCCGCCGAACCCGAGGCGAAAGCGATCACGCGCAGTGCGCTGCCGCCGAACAAGCGCCGCAGACCGGCGGCCTGATCGACCCCGAATTCAGCCACGCCGACCTCCGACTGCCGCAACCCCGGCATTGGCCATCATCAGCGCCGGCTCTAAGCCACTGTAGCGATGCGGCGAGACTTCCGGCGCTTCTTTGAAGGCGCGGTGTAAGAGATACGCGCGGTTGGGCAGGTGCAGATCCTCGGGCACGCGCTGGCCGTTGGAGACGTAGTGCAGCTTGAGGCCATGGCGCATGATGGCATCCAGGGAAGGCGCGAGGCTGGCCGTTTCATCCACCTTGGTGAGGATGCAGCCGGCGAGATCATCGCCACGATAGGCTTGTACCACGTCATCGAGGGTATCGCCCCGGGAAGTGGCGGACATCACCAGCAGGCGGCGCACGCGGCAATCGCTGAGCATGGCATTGAGTTCAACCACCAGACGGTCGCGTTGGCTCATGCCCATGGTGTCGATCAGCACCATGTGCTTGTGCTCGAGCTCGGCGAGGATCTGCTGCAACTCCAGGGCGTCCTTGGCGAGATAGACGGTAACGCCGAGAATGCGCCCATAAATGCGCAACTGTTCGTGCGCGCCGATCCGGTAGCTATCGGTGGTGACGAGCGCGACCTTGCTGGCGCCGTGCCGCAACACGCAACGGGCGGCGAGCTTGGCCGTGGTCGTAGTCTTGCCGACCCCGGTCGGCCCCATCAGCGCATAGACACCGCCGCGGTCGATAATGTCGCTCTCGGCGTTGAGCGTGAGTAGGCTACGGTCGGCGACGCCGCGCACCCACGCCACGGCTTGCACCGCATCCATTTCCGGCGGCAGCTCGGCCAACAGCTCGCGCGCGAGCTGGGGCGAAAAGCCCGCATCGAGCATCTGGCGCAACACCTCGGTCTTCACCGGCTCCTTGCGCGCCGTCTCGCCCCAGGCAAAGCCGGCCAGGTGCTGTTCGACGATACGGCGCAAAGAGCGGATCTCGTCCATGACTTCGGCGGGAATCACTTCTGCCTCGGCGCGTACGGCGGCAGCGCGGCCATGCACGGGCGGCACGGGACCAGCCGGCTGACTTGGACGCGCCGCCTCTTGGCTCGGCGTGCGCAGCGATGCCGGCTTGGGAATCGAAGCATTCACCGCAGCCGCCGGCGCGCTCGCACGCACGCCCGTGTCGACGGCACGAGGTGACGGCGCCGACGCAAACGCCGCTGGCGCGACACGCGCTGGGCCCGTCGGCGCGGCTGCGCGCGCTGCCCCGGCCGCGGCCGAGAGGTGCACGCGGTAGTCGTCGGCCTCCTCGGTGCGGCTCACGCGCGCGCTACGAGCCGGCGCCGGATCTTCCGCCGGCGGCACCATCATGGCCATGTCTCGCGCCGCTACCGCCATGATCTCGACCCCGCCAGGCACCCCGCGGTTGGACAGGATGATGGCATCCGGCCCCAAGGTTTCCTTGACCTTGCGCAATGCTTCGCGCGCATTGGCTGCGATGAATTTTCTTACGTTCATGACCTACCTCCGATGATCGAGGTCACTTTGATGATCTTGTTATCAGGCACTTCGCCGTGGGCGATGACCTTGAGCTGCGGAATGCTGCGCCGCAAAAAGCGCGACAACAGCAGGCGGATATTGCCGGGCACGAGCAGTACCACGGGCAGCCCCAGTTCCTCCTGACGCTGGGCGGCAGCCGCCGCTTCTTTGAGGAGGCCGTCGGCCAACCCCGGCTCCAAGGCTGCCGCGCCGACCGTGCCGGTAACGGTCTGCACCAAGAGGCGTTCGAGCTGAGGATCGAGGGTCATGACCGCCATCTCGTTGCCACTCGGATAAAGCTGCTGCACGATGGCCCGTCCCAAGGCGATGCGCACTTGGGCCGTCAACTCATCTGGATTCTGGGTGCGGGCGGCATGGTCGGCGAGCGTCTCGATGATGGTGCGCATATCGCGGATGTGCACGCCCTCGTCGAGCAGGTTTTGCAGCACTTTCTGCAAGGTACCGAGCGGCAGGACCTTGGGCACCAGATCTTCGACCAGCTTGGGCATTTCCTTGGCCAGATGGTCGAGAAGCTGCTGCACTTCCATGCGCCCGAGCAGACCGGAAGCGTTGCTCAAGATCAGGTGATTGAGATGCGTGGCGACCACGGTCGAAGCATCGACCACCGTGTAGCCGTAGGCCTGGGCCTGATCGCGCAGTGCCGGCTCGATCCAGATCGCGGCAAGGCCAAAGGCCGGGTCGGTCGTCGGCGTGCCCGGCAGCGTACCCGCCACCCGGCCAGGGTTGATGGCGAGCAACTGCCCCGGGAAAGCCTCGCCACGGCCGACCTCCACCCCTTTGAGCAAGATGCGATAGACGTTCGGCTTGAGCTCGAGGTTATCGCGGATATGCACGGGCGAGACGAGAAAGCCGACTTCCTGAGCAAACTTCTTGCGGATACCGCGGATGCGGCGCAACAACTCGCCATCCTGGCTCTTATCAACGAGCGGGATGAGGCGGTAACCGACTTCGAGCCCGAGCACGTCGAGCGGCACCACATCCGACCAACTCGCCTCCTGCGTCTCTTGCGCCGGCGGCGGCGCCACGGGCGCTTCCACGACGGCGCGGCGGGCCTGGCGCTGCTCGTGCTCGGCCATGCGCCACCCCAGGTAAGTCAACCCGCCCGAGAGTAGGAGAAAGACCAGGTTCGGCATCCCGGGAATGAGGCCCATGCCGCCCAGGATGCCGGCGGTGATGTAGATCACCTTGGAGTTATTGAAGACCTGGCCGATGAATTGAACGCTCAGATCTTTTTCATCGGAAACCCGGGTCACGACCATACCCGCCGCAATCGAGATCACGAGCGACGGAATCTGCGCCACCAGACCATCGCCGATGGCAAGCAAGGTATATACACGTGCCGCCTCGGCCACCGGCAAGTCGTGCTGCAAGGTGCCGATGATGAGGCCGCCGATGACGTTGATCAGCGTGATGATGATGCCGGCAATCGCGTCACCGCGCACGAATTTCGAGGCACCGTCCATGGAGCCAAAGAATTCCGCCTCGCGCGCTACGTCTTGGCGGCGCTTGCGGGCCTCTTCCTCGCCGATCAAGCCGGCATTGAGATCGGCGTCGATCGCCATCTGCTTACCAGGCATGGCATCCAGCGTAAAGCGCGCCGAAACCTCGGCTACCCGCCCAGCGCCCTTGGTGATGACCATGAAATTGATGATCACCAAAATCAAGAACACGATGATGCCGACCGCGTAGTTGCCACCGACCAAAAATTCGCCGAACGCCTCGATGACCTTGCCGGCAGCGCCCGGACCGGTGTGGCCTTCGAGCATCACCACGCGAGTCGAAGCCACGTTCAAGGACAGGCGCAGCAAGGTCGTGACCAACAGCACCGTGGGGAACACCGAGAATTCGAGCGTCCGCTTGACCTGCACCGCCACCAGCAACACCAGGATCGACAAGGCGATGTTGAAGGTAAACAGCACGTCGAGCAAAAAAGGCGGCAGGGGCAGCACCATCATGGCGAGCACCATGACGATGAGCAGCGGCGCCGCGAGCTGGAAGGCGTTTACCCGCCCAAAGACGTTCTGCAGGATCAGCGCGGCGCTCGCCATCAGGCGGCCTCCGGCACGGCAAGCTCAGGCGGCACCGCCACATCGCGCGGCGGCAGCGGATATTCGCCGCCTTGGGCACGCCACTGGGAAAGCTGATAGACATAGGCCAGCACCTCGGCCACAGCCCCATAC
>JAOAIO010000018.1 GCA_026414665.1 Azovibrio sp. | reverse complement strand
CGCCAAGCTCATGGCGGCTGTTACCAATGCTCGGGCGTATCTGCGCTTGGCGGCAGACGGGGTTTCCTTCAGCGCTTTTCTTTGGCAGTTCGTGGGTGGCCGGCCGATCCAAAATGCCTGGGAGCGCTTGGCTGACGTGCCAAGCCGCACGCCGGAATCGGAAGCCATGAGCCGGGCGCTACGCGCTGCCGGATTTACGTTCGTAGGGCCGACGATTTGTTATGCCTTCATGCAGTCGGCGGGCATGGTCAATGACCATTTGCGCAGTTGCTTTCGCCACGCCCAGGTTGCGGCGCTTGGTTGAGTGACGCCCGATGTGGCTTAAGCGCATGGCTTGCAGCGGAGGAGTCCCTTCGTGCTTCGCGGTCCTGGCAGGCTTATTGCGCAACGACTGCGGTGGGGGCATCTGCGGCGTTGCGCGCGGATCGCTGCTGCGGCTATCGCTTGCGATGCCTTGCTCGCCGCGCCCTCAGCGTCTTGCATCGGGGCGGCTTGCCTGGGTTTTCAACGGCGGGTGACTGTGAACATCGCGGCGCGATCATGATGCTTCCTTCCCCCTCGCGGGGGAAGGGTTGGGGGAGAGGGGACGCCGCGTCGCTTTCATGCTCAGGGGCGGGCGGCGCGATCATGCTGGCTTAGCGCTTGAGCTTGGCAAATGCCGCGGCCATGGCGCCGCCAGTGGGGGCGGGCGTGTCGTGCCGGCGTGCGCCGGTCGCGCCGGCGCGGGGGGCGGCTAAGGGGGCGCGGCCTTCGCGGCGTGTCGTGCCGGGTTCGTCGCTAAGGCGCATGGTGAGGCTGATGCGCTGGCGCGGCAGGTCGACTTCGAGCACTTTGACTTTGACGACTTGCCCGGCCTTGACGACTTCGTGCGGGTTTTTGACGAACGTGTTCGACAGGCAGGAGACATGCACGAGGCCATCTTGGTGCACGCCGATGTCTACGAAGGCGCCAAAAGCGGCGACATTGGTGACGACGCCTTCGAGCACCATGCCGGGTTTGAGGTCCTGCATTTCATTGACGCCTTCGGCGAAGGCGGCGGTCTTGAATTCAGGACGCGGATCGCGGCCGGGCTTTTCCAGTTCCTTGAGAATGTCTTGCACCGTGGGTAGGCCGAATTGCGCATCGGTGTATCGGGCTGGATCGAGGCTGCGCAGGGTGCGGCTATCGCCGATGATCTCCTTGATGCCTTTTTGGATGTCGGCCAGGATTTTTTCGACGACCGGGTAGGCTTCTGGGTGGACGGCGGAGGCATCTAGGGGATTGTCGCCGTTCGTGATGCGTAAGAAGCCGGCGGCTTGCTCGAAGGTCTTGTCGCCTAAGCGCGGCACTTTTTTTAGCTCGGCGCGGGTACGGAAGGCGCCGTGCTGGTCGCGGAAGTTGACGATGTTGGCAGCCAGGCTGGCATTTAAGCCGGAGATGCGCGTCAGAAGCGGCACCGAGGCGGTATTTACATCCACGCCCACGGCGTTTACGCAATCTTCGACGACGGCATCGAGGCTTTTCGCCAGCTTGCTTTGCGAGACATCGTGCTGATACTGCCCGACGCCGATGGATTTCGGATCGATCTTCACCAGTTCGGCGAGCGGGTCTTGCAGTCGGCGGGCGATGGAGACGGCGCCGCGCAGCGAGACATCGAGTTCGGGGAACTCCTTGGCTGCTAATTCGGAAGCCGAATAAACCGAGGCGCCGGCTTCCGAGACGACGATTTTGGTGAGCCGCAGTTCCGGGTGGCGGCGCATCAGGTCGGCGACGAGCTTATCGGTTTCACGGCTAGCGGTGCCGTTGCCGATGGCGATCAGCTCGACCGCGAATTCTTTGCAGATTCTGGCGAGCGTGGCGATGGCGCCGTCCCAGTCGTTGCGCGGCTCGTGGGGATAAAGCGTGGCAGTGCCCAAGAGCTTGCCGGTGGCATCTACCACGGCGACTTTGCAACCGGTGCGAATGCCCGGGTCGATGCCAAGCGTGCATTTGGCGCCGGCCGGGGCAGCGAGCAGCAGGTCTTTGAGATTGCGGGCAAAGACTTGGATGGCCTCGTCCTCGGCGCGCTGCCGGAGGTCGTGCATGAGTTCGAGTTCCAAGTGCAGGAAGATTTTTGCCTTCCAGGCCCAGCGCACGGTATCTACCAGCCATTTGTCGGCCGGACGCTGCTGCGCCTTGATGCCAAAGCGCGCTGCAATGCGCTGTTCACAAGGGTTGGGGCCGGGTGTGATCGACTCCGGGTCGAGTTCGCAATCCAGCACCAGGCTCACGTTCAGCACGCCCTCGTTGCGGCCGCGGAATAGGGCGAGCGCACGGTGCGAGGGCATTTGGGCGATGGGCTCGGCAAAATCGAACCAGTCGCGGAACTTGGCGCCTTCGTTTTCCTTGCCCTCGATCACGCTCGAGCGCACTAGGCCGTGCTCGTGCAGATAAGCGCGCAATTGGCCGAGGAGTTCGGCGTCTTCGGCGAATTTTTCCATGAGAATCTGCCGGGCGCCGTCGAGCACGGCCTTGGTATCGGCAAAGCCGGCGTCGGCATTGATGTAGCGTGCGGCCTCTTCTTCCGGTGTGAGCAGCGGGTTTTCCAAAAGGCTGAGCGCCAGCGGTTCGAGGCCGGCCTCGCGGGCGATTTGGGCTCGGGTGCGGCGCTTGGGCTTATAGGGCAGGTAGAGGTCTTCGAGCCGCTGCTTGGTTTCGGCGGCGAGAATTTCCGCTTTGAGCTCCGGCGTCAGTTTGCCTTGTTCTTCGATGCTAGCCAGGATGGCGTCACGCCGGGCTTCCAGCTCGCGCAGGTAGGTTAGCCGTTCTTCCAGGGTGCGCAGCTGGGTGTCGTCCAGACCGCCGGTGACTTCCTTGCGGTAACGGGCGATGAAGGGCACGGTGGCGCCTTGGTCCAGCAGCTGGACGGCGGCCATGACCTGGGCCGGGCGGACGCCCAGCTCGACGGCAATGCGATGTTCGATGGGTGCGAGCATGGCTTGGGAATTTCTGAAAAAGGGCGAACCATGCCAAAAGCCGCCGTGGATGGCAAGCCGCCAGCGCCGCCACCGGTAGGCCCTGGCGGTAGGGGGCGGCGTTCCAACGGCCAGGGAAATGGAGTAGCATCCGGTTCATTCCTAAATCATGTGAAGGAGGGGATTCATGAAGGTCGATACGTTCTTGTTCGGTAGTGTTGATGTGCGGCCGGAGCAGGTCATCGAGTTTCCCAATGGGCTGTTGAGCTTCGAGACCAACAAGCGGTTCATGCTGATCCATGAGACCGATGCAAGCGAGCCGGTGAGCTTTACCCTGCAATCCCTGGACGATCCGCACCTGGCCTTGCAGATCATCGACCCTGCGGCGTTGGGCTTTACCTACGAGCTGGCGCTCACCGATGCTGAGACCGCCTTGCTCAAGCTCGACAATCCGGCCGATGCCGTGGTGGTGCTGGTGCTATTCAAGAAGGCGGAGGAAGAGGCCAGCGCTGGCATTGGCGCGAATTTGCGTGCGCCGATCATCATCAACACCAAGACTCGCATCGGCTTGCAAAAGTTGCTGGAGCGGGTGCGACCCAACGTGGTGCTCTCCAACCTAAGCAGCGCCGCCGCTTGAGGCGGCATGGCGCTGCTGGCTGGCCGTCGTCGCGGCGTGGTCATGTCAAGCCCGGGGATGCCCCGGGCTTGTGCGTTGACTCCCCGCTTTAGCGTGCAAGTCGATAAGCGGCTCACGCTGCTCCCCTTTTCCTTGTGGGGGATGTGTGGGGGATGGATTGGGGGGAGGGATGGCGCGCCGCTTCATGCCTATGAAATGTGGATCGGTCATGCGGGGTTAGCTGAGCTGGCGCAGTCGCGCCACGGCCTGTTGCAATTGGCGCAGGCTATCGATGACCTGGTCGCCGATGCGGGCAAAGGCCTGGCGCTGTTCGGCGCTGGCCTGGCCGCCCTCGCGCAGCAGCGCATCCACCCAAGCGTGCATCGCATCGTGCTGACGCACGAGCTGATCGTAAATGTCAAGGTGGCCGTAATCGCGGCGGCCTTGGGTGGCGAGCCAGCGCCCTAGCCGGCATTGCTGGCCATCCGGGATGCGGCGGCTCGGGTCGGCGCCTTGCCCGGCGAGAAAGGCTTCCACCTGCGCCCGCCAATGGCGGTGATCGACCTCCGCCGCCACTAGAGGAAAATCCTCGTGCCGCCATTGCTCTTCCGCCGCCATGAGCCAGGAAGGGTGCGGCTCGAAAGCGCGTATCCAGGCCGGTACTTGTTCGCCCGGCATGGGGTGGGCGATGGCGTAACCCTGGGCTTGAATGCAGCCGAGCCGGATGAGCAGGGTGCCGTGCGCTTCGGTTTCCACCCCTTCGGCCACCACTTGGCGCTGGAAGGCGGTGGTGAGTCCGATGATGCCTTCGACGATGGCGAGCGCCTCGGGATTGTCGAGCATGTCGCGCACGAAGGATTGGTCGATCTTGAGCGTGTTGGCCGGCAGCGACTTGAAGTAGGAGAGGGAGGAGTAGCCCGTGCCAAAATCGTCGAGCGAGAACACCACGCCGAGCTGCTGGCAGTCGCGCATGATGCGGCTGCTGGCGTCCAGATTTTCCAGCGCGGCGCTTTCCACCACTTCGAGTTCGAGTAAGCCTGGCGGCACGTGCGGGTGACGCGCCAAGACCCGCTTCAGCTCGTCGATGAAGCGCGGTGCTTGCAGTTGCCTTGGGGCGAGATTGATGCTGACCGGCAAGGGGTAAGGCAGCTCGCTTTGCCAACGGTCGAGTTGCGCCATGACGGCGTGCATGACCCAGTGGCCGATTTCCTCGATGACTTCGTGGTTGGCGAGGCGCGGTAAGAAGCTGCCAGGTAGCCGCGGCGCCGCCTCGCCAGGCACTTGCCAGCGCAGCAGGGCTTCGAGGCCTGTGACGAGACCGGTGCAAAGATTGACCTTGGGTTGGTAGTAAAGCACGAACTCTCCGGCGGCGAGGCCGCGGCGCACTTCGTTGACGAGCTGGCGCAGCTCGCGCGCCATTTGGTCTTGAGCTACGTCGAACAGGTAATAGCGGTTTTGGCCTTGGCGCTTGGCTTCGTACATGGCCTGGTCGGCATGTCGCAGCAGGGTGTCGCCATCGCTGCCATCGTCGGGGTAGAGCGTGACGCCGATCGAAGCCGTGACCTGGAGCGAGCGCCCTTTGATCCAGAAGGGCTGGCTTAGGCTATCGAGCACGCGCGTCAGGATGCCTTCGAGTTCGGCGAGGGTATGCAGGTCGTTCAAGAGCAGCACGAACTCGTCGCCGCCTAGCCGCGCCGCCGTGTCGCCCGCGCGCAAATGTCGTTGCAGGCGGGCCGCGACCTCGATCAAGAGCTGGTCGCCGGTATGATGCCCGTGCTGGTCGTTGACCGGCTTGAAGCCGTCGAGGTCGAGATAGGCCACGGCCAGGCGGCTGTTGCGGCGCTGGGCTTGGGCGAGGCCTTGGCGCAGCCGGTCGCCGAGCAGGGTTCGATTGGGTAGGCCGGTGAGGCTGTCGTAGTGCGCCATGCGTTCGAGGCGCCGTTCCTGCTGCTTTTTGTCAGTGATGTCGGCAAAGAGGCCGATGTATTGGCTGATTTCCCCGGCTTCGTTACGCACGGCGGAGACGGTCATGAGCACGAGCACCGCGGAGCCATCGCGGCGTCGGTTCATGACTTCGCCTTGCCAATAGCCGTGCCGGTCGACTTCGCGGAACATGTGTTCGAAGAAGCCGGTGTCATGATGGCCGGAGTTGAGCAGGCGTGCGTGTTGGCCGACGACCGCGTCGCGCTCGTAGCCGGTCAGGCGGCAGAAAGCCGGGTTGACATCGACGATGATGCCAACCGGATCGGTGATCAGAATCGCGTCGTGGCTGTGGGTGAACACGCCGGCGGCAAGCCGGAGCTGGCGTGCGGCTTCGTGGTGCGCGGTGATGTCGCTGCCTTCGGCCAATAGGCGCACGGGGGCGCGGCCCTCCTGGTCGAGCGGGCGTAGTTGAAAGCTGATCCAGCGCGTCTGGCCGTTCTTGTCGCGGTGCGAGGCCTCGAAAGCCACGGTCTGGCCGCTCAGCGCGGTGCGGATGGCCTGGCGCAGACGTTCTTGCTGGGCCGCATCGTGCCGCCACCAGGGCGTGTCCCAAAACGCCTTGCCAAGCACGGCTTCGCGTTCGACGCCGATCAAATCGAGCGCCGAGGCATTGACTTCGAGCAAGTGCCCAGTGTCGCTTAACACGCCCATGAACTGCGCGGCTTGATGGAAGATTTGCCGCCAGCGCGCCTCGGCCGATAGGAGCTGGCGCTGCGAAACGCGGGCGCGGCGTTCGTGGATGTCGACGAGCTCGTGCTCAATCTGGCGCAGCAGATCGGCTTCGCTGACGAGGCCGATCAATAAGCCGGCTTCGTCTACCACCGGCAGATGCCGGATATGCCGGCTGTGCATGAGTTCAGCAGCGACGGTTACCGGTGTGTGGGCCTTGATGCAGGCCGGTTCCGGGGTCATGACCGTGGCCACCGGTACTTGCCGCCCGGCTTGCTGGCGGTAGAGCCGCACGACATCGCGCTCGGTGAGTAATCCCACCGGCCGGCCGCTGTCGACCACGATGACGCAGCTGCTCTGCTGCTCGGCCATGGCGAACACGGCTTCGGCGATGCACGCTTGCGGCGCGATGGTGGGCAGGCTGTGCTGCATCACCGCTTGCACGTCTTTGAGGCGGCGATAATAGGCCTGGCTCAAGTGCCGCTCGAAATCGGTGAGGCTGACGATGCCGACCGGCTGCTTGCGCTCGTCGAGCACGAGCAGATGCCGCACCTGGTGGCTTTTCAGCAAATGGTAGGCCTCGCGGTAGCCCATGTGCGCCGGGGCGCTCAGTACCGGCGCGCTCATGAAGCCGACGAGCGGCGTGTCTTCGCTGAGCCGGTTGCCATAGGCGCGCAGCACGTCTTGCTCGGTGACGATGCCCTCGACCTGGGCATCGGTGCCGACCAGGATGGAACTGATCTGCGCTTCCGCCAGGCGCTCGACGGCTTGTCCGAGGGTGGCTGTGGGCGGCAAGCTAAGTAGCTCGCGGGTCATGATTTCGGCAAGGCGTAGCGAGTCCATGGGGCTTGGGTCGGGCAAGTCGTGCAGTGATTGTAGGGAACGAAATGGCTAGGCCTTTTGATATAAGTCACGTCATTTCTGTGAGCCGATGCAGGGCCGTGCGGTAGCGCTGGGCATGTTGCGCGTAGTGCGCGGCGCTTTGTTCGAGGCGCGCCACTTCGGCGTCGCTGAGCTCGCGCACGATCTTGCCGGGCGAGCCGACGATCAGCACCCGCTCCGGGAATACCTTGCCCTCGGGGATGAGCGTGTGCGCGCCGACGATGCTGTGCGCGCCGATCCGGCAGCGGTTGAGCAAAATGGCGCCGATGCCGATCAGGCAGCCATCCTCGACCGTGCAGCCGTGCAGCATGGCCTGGTGGCCGATCGTGACGCGCGCGCCGATGTGCATCGGGATGCCGGCGTCGGTGTGCAGGATGGCGCCATCCTGGACATTGGTCGCCGCGCCGATGTGGATCGTATCGTTGTCGCCACGCAGCACCGCGTTAAACCATACCGAGGCGCGCTCGGCCAGGCGGATGTCACCGATCAGGGTGGCGTTGGGGGCAATCCATACGGCTTCGCCCAGTTGCGGGGCGAGCGCATCGAGGCGGTAGAGGCTCATGCGGCACTCCTTTCGGGTTGAGAAAGTCGATCGAGCAGGGCGGTGAGCAGTTGCCAGCAGCGCCCGACAGAGGCGATATCCACCCGTTCCCCGGGCGCGTGCGCGCCGCGGATGTCCGGGCCGAAGGAAAGCATCTGCAAGTGCGGGTGACTGTGCGCAATCAGACCGCATTCGAGGCCGGCATGAATCACTTGCAATCCGGCTGGCTTGCCATACAGGTCCCGATAAACCGCTTGGCAGCGAGCTAAGAGTGCGGCATCGGGCTGAGGTTCCCAGGCCGGATAGGCGCCAGCGAGGCTAGCCGAGCCGCCTGCCGCCTGAAAATGCGCGGCAATGCGGTGCGCCAAGGCATCTCGGGCTGCGTTCTTGAGCGAGCGCACGAGCAATCCCGCCTCGCTGTGCCCGGGCATGACATGCAGGGTGCCGAGATTGTTCGATGTTTCCACCACCCCGGGAAACTCCTGGCTCATGGCGGCTACCCCGTAGGGCGCTGTGAGTAGCGCCAAGGCGAGCCTGCGCCAGGCGCCGGCTGCGATCATCTCCATGGGCGCGGGCTCGGCGGAGGGCGTGGCGACCAGGGCCAGGTGCGGGTCGGTTGCCCGGTATTGGTGTTGCAGCCGCGCTTCTAGCCGTTGCAGCGCATGCAGGAAAGCGGCGCGTTGCAGAGCCGGCATCAGCACGTGGGCGCGGGCAAAGCGGGGTAGGGCGTTGCGGACGCTGCCACCGCGTAGTTCTGCGATGCCGAAACGGTAGGGGAGTCCCAGTTCCAGGAGAACGGCGAGCAAGAGTCGAATGGCGTTGGCCCGGTTGGTGTGGATATCCACCCCCGAATGTCCGCCCGTGAGGCCATCTAGCCGCACTTCCAAGCCCACCCAGCCGGCTGGCGCCGGACTGGCGGGGCTGGGCAGTCGTGCGAGCACGTCCACCCCTCCGGCGCAGCCCAGGTAGAACTGCCCCCATTCTTCTGTATCCAGGTTGAGGAGGTAGCGTCCGGCCAAGGTCCCGGCCGCAAGGCCGCGCGCGCCGCTCATGCCGGCTTCTTCGTCGACCGTTAGCAAGACCTCCAAGGGGCCGTGCGCCAAGGCTTCGTCCTCCAGCGCGGCCAGAGCCAAGGCGACACCGATGCCATTGTCGGCCCCCAGGGTGGTGTGGCGCGCGAGGAGCCAGCCGTTTTCGCGTTCGGGGCGGATCGGGTCGGTGAAGCAGTCGTGCGCGTGCGCCGAGTGCTTCTGGCAGACCATGTCCAGGTGTCCTTGCAGCACGATGCCCGGCGCGGCTTCTCGGCCGGGGCTGGCTGGCTTGTTCAGAATCAGGTTGCCGGCGCTGTCCTCGCGGGCGGGGATGCCGCGCGCCTTGGCCCAGGCCATGAGCTCACGGCGCAGCGCCGCTTCGTGCTTGGAAGGGCGGGGAATGGCGCAGAGATGGGCGAAATGCCGCCACACCGGCTGGGGTTCGAGGCCGTCGAAAATGGGGTCCGTTATCATGGTGCAGTGCTCGAGATGTCAAAGTACGAGGAGTCCAAGTGTCATGGCGGAGAATCTGGAAGATTTGACCCAAGCCGTGCTCGCTTTTCGTGATGCGCGCGACTGGGCGCAGTTTCACGGATTGCGGCATTTGATCGTTTCTCTCAATCTCGAGGCCGCCGAGCTGCTCGAATTGACGCAATGGCAAAGTGATGCCGAGATCGAGTCGCTGTGCCGCGCCCCGGCCGGGCGTGAGGCGCTGGCGGATGAATGCGCCGATGTGCTTGCCTATCTGCTCCTCCTCGCCGAGCGGGCTGGCATCGATCTGGGCCAAGCGCTACGCCAGAAGCTCGTCAAGAATGCCTTGAAGTACCCAGTCGAAAAAAGCCTGGGGCGGCGCGACAAATACACTCGGCTCGGCACGGCGGTGAAGGTGTCCGAAGACTGAAGCCCGGGCTTCACGGCTCTTGCGTTTCGAGTCGCCATGCCGCGCTGGCGTCCTGCGCCAGTCGCTGGGTGAGCCAGGGTAAGGTCTGGCGCAGCGTCTCGGCCAGGGTCCAGGGCGGGTTGATGATGAACATGCCGCTACCGTACATGCCGAAACCATCGCTGGCCGGCGCCTGGACCCGCAGGCTCGCGTGCAGCCAGCGCTTGGCCGGCAGATGCTTGAGACGCTCCGGCAACTGACGCGCCTCGAGCCTGGCAAGCTCGGGATACCAAAGCGCATAGGTGCCGGTGGCAAAGCGCTTGAGCCCCTCTTTGAGCGCTTGGAGCACGGCGGTGTAATCGTGCTTGGTTTCGTAGGACGGATCGATGAGCACCAAGCCGCGGCGGCTGGGCGGCGGCAATAGGGCCTTGAGCGCCGCGAGGCCGTCGCCTGCGGTGATGTGCACCGCACGCCCGGTGCGATTGAAAGTCCGCGCCAGGAGCTTGACTTCGTTGGGGTGCAGCTCGAAGAGGCGCAGCCGGTCATCGCGGCGTAGGGCGCGGTAGGCTAGCCAGGGCGAGCCCGGGTAATGCCGCAATGGGCCATCCGGGTTGAGGGCGCGTACCGCCTCGACATAGTCGGCTACGGCTTGGGGAAGATCTTGGGCATCCCATAGGCGCCCGATGCCATGCTCGAACTCGCCCAGCTTTTTGGCCGGTTCGGCGCTAAGGTCGTAGCGGCCGGCGCCGGCGTGGGTGTCGATGATCCAAAGCGGCGTGGGCTTGGCGGTCAGATACGTCAGGATCTGCACCAGGATGACATGCTTTAAGACATCGGCGTGATTGCCGGCATGAAAAGCGTGACGGTAGCTGAGCATGAGGGCCTCGGTTTAGAGCACGGACTCGAAGAGTTCGAGCTGTGGCGGCCCAAGGTAGATGTGCCGCGGGGTCTTGCCGGCGTTGGCATGGGCCTTTCTGAAAGCTTCCGACTCGGTCCAAGCGGCGAAGGCCGCTTCGGACTCCCATTCGGTGTGTGAGGCAAACAAGGTGTATTCCTCGGTTTGCGGCCCTTTGAGCAAATGAAAGCGGACAAAGCCCGGCACTTCATTGAGATAGCTTTCGCGCGCGCGCCAATGCGCGACGAAGGTGTCTTCGTGTCCGCGTGCGATTTTGAAACGGTTCATGGCGAGAAACATGACGGACTCCTGGGGTGAGAATGCGGCTTGCGAGGCGGCATTCTAGCGGATGTGCGGTGTCGCCTGCCGACCTGCGTGTCCGCCCGAGCCCTGGGCGCTGCGCTGCCGTCCCCGCATCCAGCCTCGACGTTGGCGGGCGTTTTCGGCTAGAATCGGGCTTTCCCGCAGCCTGTATTTCCATGACCAAATACGTATTCGTCACCGGCGGCGTGGTGTCTTCCTTGGGGAAGGGCATCGCCGCCGCGTCTCTCGGGGCCATCCTCGAATCTCGCGGCATCAAGGTTACGCATCTCAAGCTGGACCCCTACATCAACGTCGACCCGGGCACCATGAGCCCCTTCCAGCACGGCGAGGTGTTCGTGACCGAAGATGGCGCCGAAACCGATCTGGATTTGGGCCACTACGAGCGCTTCACCAGCGCCAAGATGTCGAAACGCAACAACTTCACCACCGGCCAGGTTTATGACTCGGTGCTCAAGAAAGAGCGCCGCGGCGAATATCTGGGCAAGACGGTGCAGGTCATTCCGCACATCACCGACGAAATTAAAGCCAAGGTCAAGGCCGGCGCCGAAGGGGCGGATGTGGCCATCGTCGAGGTCGGCGGCACCGTGGGCGATATCGAGTCGCTGCCCTTTCTGGAGGCCATCCGCCAGATGGGCATCGAGGAAGGACGCAACAACACCTGTTACATCCACCTTACGCTCTTGCCTTATATCCCCACGGCCGGCGAGCTGAAAACCAAGCCCACCCAGCATTCGGTCAAGGAGCTGCGCGAGATCGGCATCCAGCCCGATGTGCTCTTGTGCCGCGCCGACCGCCCCATTCCCGCTGATGAGCGGCGCAAGATCGCGCTCTTTTGCAATGTCATGCCCGAAGCCGTGATCGAGTGCTTGGACGCGGATTCGATCTACAAGATTCCTGGCATGTTGCATGAGCAAATGCTCGACGAAATCGTCTGCCACAAACTCGGCATCCTCGCCAAGGCCGCCGATCTGAGTGTCTGGGATAAGCTGATCCATGCCTTGGAACACCCCGAACACACGCTCGACATCGCTTTCGTCGGTAAGTATGTGGATCTCACCGAGTCTTACAAGTCCTTGATCGAGGCGATAAACCACGCGGGCATGCACACGCGCTGCAAGGTCAATATCCACTATATCGATTCCGAGGCCCTGGAAACCGAGGGCATCGGCGTGCTCGAATCCATGGATGCCATTCTGGTGCCGGGAGGCTTTGGCAAGCGCGGCACTGAGGGCAAGATTGCTGCCATTCGCTATGCGCGCGAACACAAGGTGCCCTATCTTGGCATTTGCCTCGGGATGCAGATGGCGGTGGTCGAGTTCGCCCGCAATGTAGCGGGCATGGCGGGCGCGCATTCCACCGAATTCGAGCCGGATACGCCCTATCCGGTCGTCGGGCTCATCACCGAATGGCTCGATGCTTCCGGCAAAGTGGAAAAGCGCAGCGAGGATTCCGATCTGGGCGGCACCATGCGTCTGGGCGGCCAGGTCTGCCGCCTGAAGGAAGGCACCAAGGCGCGCGACATCTACGGCCAGGCCGAGATCGTCGAGCGCCACCGGCACCGTTACGAGGTGAACAACACCTTGCTAAGCCGTCTGGAAGAAAAGGGGCTGATCGTTTCCGGCCGCGCTCCGGGCACCGACTTGTGCGAGATGATCGAGCTGCCGGATGCCGTGCATCCTTGGTTCGTGGCTTGCCAGTTTCATCCCGAATTCACCTCCAACCCACGCCAGGGGCATCCTCTGTTCATTTCCTACGTGCGTGCCGCACTGGCCCAGCATGAGGCGCTCGCATGAAGCTGTGTGGCTTCGAGGTCGGTCTCGACCAACCGTTGTTCTTGATCGCCGGGCCGTGCACGGCTGAGTCGCAGGAACTCTGCATCGAGGTCGCCGGCACTCTGAAGGCCGTGTGTGGCCGGCTAGGCATCCCTTACATCTTCAAGGCTTCCTACGACAAGGCCAACCGCAGCTCCGGCAAATCGCCGCGCGGTCCCGGCCGCGAACGTGGCTTACGGATGCTTGCCGAAGTGCGTCGCCAGGTGGGGGTGCCGGTGCTCACCGACGTGCATGGGGAAGCCGACATCGCTGCCGTGGCGGAAGTGGTGGATGTATTGCAGACCCCCGCCTTTCTTTGCCGTCAGACCGATTTCATCCACGCGGTGGCCGCCTGCGGCAAGCCGGTAAACATCAAAAAAGGCCAGTTTCTCGCTCCGGGCGATATGAAGAATGTGGTGGACAAGGCCAGGGAAGCGAATGGGGGCGCCGATACCATCATGGTTTGCGAGCGGGGCGTATCGTTTGGCTATCACAATCTCGTCTCCGACATGCGTTCCCTGGCCATCATGCGCGAGACCGGCTGTCCGGTGGTGTTCGATGCCACCCACTCGGTGCAGCTGCCGGGCGGGCAGGGCACGGCTTCGGGTGGGCAGAGAGAATTCGTGCCTGTGCTCGCCCGGGCTGCCGTCGCTGCCGGCATCGCCGGGCTGTTCGTGGAAACGCACCCCCAGCCGGAAAAGGCGTGGTCGGATGGCCCGAATAGCTGGCCGCTGGCGCGCATGGAAAGCTTGCTGGCGACCTTGGTCGAGCTCGACCGTGTCGTGAAGGCAACGGCTTTTGAAGAGTTAAAGTAATTTAACTGGTTTGTGATTCAAGTCATTGAATAGGAGAAGAAAATGAGTTCTGTGGTTGATGTCATCGCCCGCGAGATCCTGGATTCCCGCGGCAATCCCACCGTCGAATGCGACGTGCTGCTCGAATCCGGCGTGATGGGCCGTGCTGCCGTGCCTTCCGGCGCTTCCACGGGCTCCCGGGAGGCCATCGAGCTGCGCGACGGCGACAAGGGCCGCTACCTGGGCAAAGGCGTGCTCAAGGCGGTCGAGAACATCAACACGGAAATCTCCGAAGCCATCATCGGGCTAGATGCCCAAGAGCAAGCCTTCATCGATCAGACCATGATCGATCTGGATGGCACCGAGAACAAGTCGCGCCTCGGCGCCAATGCCATCCTGGCCGTCTCCATGGCCGTGGCCAAGGCGGCTGCCGAGGAATCCGGCCTGCCGCTCTATCGCTATTTCGGTGGCATGGGGCCGATGCAGATGCCCGTGCCGATGATGAACATCATCAACGGCGGCGCCCACGCCAACAACAGCCTCGACATTCAAGAATTCATGATCATGCCCGTGGGCGCTTCCTCCTTCCGCGAGGCCCTACGTTGCGGCGCCGAGGTCTTTCATGCCTTGAAGAAGCTGCTCGACAAGAAGGGCTTTCCCACTGCCGTGGGCGACGAGGGCGGCTTCGCGCCGCAACTCAAGAGCAGCCACGCCGAGGCCATTCAGCTCTGTCTGCAAGCCATCGAGCAGGCGGGCTACACGCCGGGTCAAGACGTGCTCATCGCGCTCGATTGCGCCGCTTCCGAGTTCTACAAGGACGGCAAGTACTGTCTGGAAGGCGAGGGACTACAGCTGACCTCCGCCCAGTTCGTGGACTACCTCGCCAATCTCGCCGATCAGTTCCCCATCGTTTCCATCGAGGATGGCATGGCCGAGGGCGACTGGGACGGCTGGAAGCTGCTCACCGAGCGCTTGGGCAAGAAGGTGCAGATCGTTGGTGACGATCTGTTCGTGACCAATACCCGCATCCTCAAGGAAGGCATCCAGAAGGGCATCGCCAATTCCATCCTGATCAAGATCAACCAGATCGGCACCCTGTCCGAAACCTTCGCTGCCGTGGAAATGGCCAAGCGCGCCGGCTACACCGCCGTGATCTCGCACCGTTCCGGCGAAACCGAGGATTCCACCATCGCCGACATCGCCGTGGGCTTGAATGCCGGCCAGATCAAAACCGGCTCGCTCTCCCGTTCGGATCGGATCGCCAAATACAACCAACTCATCCGCATCGAGGAAGACCTGGGCGATACCGCCTCCTATCCCGGGCGCGAGACCTTCTACAACCTCCGCTAAGGCGCTGAAAGCCCCGGGCGACCGGGGCTTTTCCCCATCATGCGCTGGCTCACGGTCGGACTGTTCGTCCTCATCGCCCTCCTGCAGTACCCCCTCTGGTTTGGCAAGGGCGGGTGGCTGAAGGTATGGGAGTACGACCGTCAATTACAGCAGCACAAGGAAATCACTCGCCAGCTCGAATTGCGCAATGCCGGGCTGGATGCCGAAGTGCGCGACCTGAAAACTGGCTACGAGGCCATCGAGGAACGTGCCCGCTTTGAACTGGGCATGGTCAAGCCCGGCGAAATTTTCATCCCCATCAGCGAAAAAAATCAGGAAGTCGGCAGTTCCTCCGCGACACCCTTGCCGCCCTCCCAGGAAAGGCCTCCTAGCGGCCGTTGAGCCTGGGGCAATCCAATTATTTTTGCAAAACTGCAAATAAGCTTTGCTTTTATCGGCCATAGGGCGCATAGTGTGGCCTAGCGATTTTCAAGTAGCGCAGTTTTGGCAGGCGCAGTTTCCGTAGCTCGGTTCGTTCACCTACCCCGCCGTCTTGAGTTTCGTTCTTTCGGGAAAGCATTCCCTTCAACTTGCAAAAAGGAAACAAGACATGGCAACCGGTACGGTCAAATGGTTTAACGACGCCAAGGGCTTCGGCTTCATCTCGCCTGAGGGGGGTGGCGACGATCTCTTCGCACATTTCTCCGCGATTCAATCCCAGGGCTTCAAGAGTCTGAGCGAAGGTCAGCGCGTCAGCTTCGACGTAAGCCGCGGCCCCAAGGGCCCGCAGGCAACCAACATCCGTCCCGAATAACATCGGACACGCGGGAATGCATGCCGGGCGAGGCCCGGTCTGTCTCCCTCCGAACCCGGCGCAGGCCGGGTTTTTCTTTTTCCGATCCAGAAGGGATGGCCATGGCCAAAGAAGAAATCCTCGAAATGCAGGGCATCGTCGATGAGGTGCTGCCCGACGCCCGTTTTCGCGTCACTTTGGAAAACGGTCACGGCCTCGTGGCTTACAGCGCCGGCAAGATGCGCAAGCATCACATCAAGATTCTTGCCGGCGACAAGGTGACGCTGGAACTCTCGCCTTATGATCTGAGTAAGGGGCGCATCACGTTCCGGCACATGCCTGGCCGGCTTCCCGGTACGGCGCCGGCCCGCGCCCGCCGACACTAGCTAAGGGCCAAGCGAAGCCCTGCCGAAACGGCAGGGCTGTTGCTCACTGGTAGCGCAAGGCTTCGATGGGATCGAGGCGAGCCGCTTTGCGGGCCGGGTAGAAACCGAAAAAGATGCCTACTCCTGCCGCTACCGAGAAGGCGACGAGGACGGTGCTGCCGGAAATTACGACGGGCGTGTCGGTAAGCAGGTTGACGAGTACGGCGCCGCCTACGCCCAGCACCAGGCCGATCAGGCAGCCGGCTACCGAAATCAAGATGGCTTCGAACAAGAATTGGGTAAGAATGTCGCGCTCGCGGGCGCCGATCGCCATGCGGATGCCAATTTCACGCGTGCGCTCGGTCACTGAGACCAGCATGATGTTCATGATGCCGATACCGCCTACCAGCAGCGAGACCGAGGCGATGGCGCCCAGCAGCAGCGACATGACCCGGGTGGTTTCCGCGGCCGAGTCGGCCACGGCGGCGAGGTTACGCACGCTGAAGTCGTTTTCTTGGCCTTCCCTGAGCCGATGCCGCTGGCGCAGGAGGGCGACGATGGCGCTTTCCACTTGGGGCATCACTTCGGGGCTTTCGGCCTTGACCATGATGGCCCGTACCGAGCCTTGGAAGGGGCTGCCGAACAGCTTGCGCTGCGCGGTGGTGAGCGGAATGACGAGCACATCGTCCTGATCCCGACCGTCCAGGCTCTGACCCTTGGCGGCGAGTACGCCGAGGATTTGGTAAGGCGCCTGGCCAATGCGCAAGGTCTTGCCGACCGGATCGTCCTGGCCGAAGAGGTTCTCGGCGGCGGTCTTGCCGATCAGAGCGACGCGGGTGGCGGCGCGCAGGTCCGATTCGGTGAAGGGCTGACCAGACACCAAGGGCCAGGAGCGCACGGTGAGGTAGTCGGGCGTGCTGCCGATCACGAAAGCATTCCAATTGTTGGCGCCATAGACGAGCTGGGCCGAGCCTTGATGTGTCGGCGCCGCCGCCACGACGCCGCTGAGCTCGGCGATGGCCTGGGCATCGCCGACGGTGAGGGTAGGAGCATTGCCCGCGCCGCTGCGCACCCCGCCGGCGTTGGTGAAGCCCGATAGCACCACGAACAAATTGCTGCCCATCGAGCTGATGCTCTGGGCCACCGCGTATTGCGCGCCTTGGCCGACCGCCATCATCAGCACCACGGCGCCGACACCGATCACCATGCCTAGCATGGTGAGCAGGGTGCGCAGCCGGTTGGCGCCCATGGCGCTCCAGGCTTCGTGGAACATGCTGCTCAACATGATGGCTGCGGCTGGGGATGGGTGGGCTCGTCACGCACGATGCGGCCGTCGAGAAAGCGCACCTGGCGGGCCGCGTGTTGGGCGATGTCCGGCTCGTGCGTGACGAGCACGATGGTGATGCCTTCCCGGTTCAGCTCATTGAACAGCGCCATGATTTCCTCGCTGGTGTGGCTGTCGAGATTGCCGGTGGGCTCGTCGGCAAGGATCAAGCGCGGCTTGTTCACCAATGCTCGGGCGATGGCGACGCGCTGCTGCTGTCCGCCGGAAATGCGATTGGGTAGGGAGGCCGCGTATTTTTCCAGACCAACCCGGGCCAAGAGCTCGCGGGCTCGCGCCCGGCGTTCGGGCTTATCTACCTGGCTATAGACCAGGGGCAGGGCGACGTTGTCTTCCAGGCTCATGCGCGGCAGCAGGTTGAAGCCTTGGAACACGAAGCCCAGGGTGCGATTGCGTAGTCGCGCTGTTTCGTCCTTGTCCATGGCCGCGACGCTACGGCCATCGAGCTCGTAGGTGCCGGAACTCGGGCGATCCAGGCAGCCGAGGATGTTCATAAAGGTGGATTTGCCCGAGCCTGAGGGGCCCATGATGGCGACGAATTCGCCCGGCTGGATTTCCAGGTTGACATCCTTGAGCACAGGAAAAGGCCCGGCCGGCGTCTCATAGGCCTTGTGCAAAGCTGTGATGCGGATCACCGGCTGGGCCATCAGAAGGCCCTCATGCGCAAAGTGCCGCCGCTCGCGGCGCTCGTCCCGACGGGGTTGTCGCCGACGAGCACGCGGTCGCCGGCCTTGAGTTCGCCGCCCGTTACTTCGGTATTGCGGTTGTCGGTGATGCCGAGGCTCACGGCTACGGGTAACACTTGTTTGTCGCGCAGCACATACACGGTGCCTTTGTTGCCGCTGCTGTTGGCGGCTTCGCGCCGGTTGCCGTTGCGTGCGCCGCCGCTGGTCGGCGGCGGGGGAGGAGCCACCCGGGGCGACATGCCGGTCAACATGCCCCCCGGGGCGCTACTGGCGCTAGCTTTTTTCTCTTCCACCTTTTCTTCCGGGCGATAACGCAACGCTGCGTTCGGCACGAGCAATACATTCTCGCGCCGGGCTACGGCGATATTGACGTAGGCGGTCATGCCTGGCAGCAAGATCTGCTCTGGATTGTCTACCGAGACGACGACGTTGTAGGTGACGACGTTCGATGTGGTGGTGGGATTGAGGCGGATCTGTTTCACCTGGCCCTGGAAGCTCCGATCCGGGAAGGCATCGACGGTAAAGCGTACTGGCTGTCCCACCCGGATGTTGCCGATATCCGCCTCGGCAAAGGCGGAGTCGATTTGCATCTTCGAGAGGTCTTGCGCGATTTTGAACAGCGTCGGGGTTTGGAAACTCGCAGCCACGGTCTGCCCTACGTCCACCTGGCGGTCCACGACCACGCCCGAGACCGGCGAGCGGATGATGGCGTAGCCGAGATTGGCGCGGTCCTTGTCGAACTGGGCCTGGGCCTGGCGCAGCTGCGCCTGGGCCGCCTTGAGCGCTTGCACTGCTTGATCCAACTCTTGACGCGAGACGTATTCCTGGGCGAATAGGGTACGCATCCGCTGCTCGTTGGCACGGGCCAGATCGAGCGCGGCGGCGGCGCTCAACACGTTCGCTTCGCTTTGGCGGGCTTGGGCGGCGAGCAGCGAATCATCGAGCTCAGCGAGGATCTGATCTTTTTGCACGTGGTCATTGAAATCGGCATGGAGGATGCGCACCCGGCCGGACACCTGAGTGCCGACATTGACGAGCGTCACGGGGTTGAGCGTGCCATTGGCGGACACGGTCTGGGTCACATCGCCCTGTTCCACGGTCATCAGGCGATAGCGTTCCTCGGGGCTGCGCCGGTCGGTTTTCCAGTAAAAGAACGCAGCGACGACAAGGACAAGACCGGCAAGACCCAAGAGCGGTAGCGGTTTGAGGAGTTTTCCGACGACAGGCAGTTTCATGGGGCGTTCCGAGGCAAGGCAGTGAGGTCGGGTGAGGTGCCATCCAAGAGCCGCCCATCCATCTGGCCGATGGCTTGGGCCAAGCTGGCGCGCGCGACGTGCCAGTCGAAGGCGGCTTGGACGCGCTGCAGGCGCGCATTGGCCAGCGCGCTTTGGGCATTGAGGACATCGAGAATATTGCCGACGCCGGCCTTGTAGCGTCCCAGCGCCACCCGTTCCGCGGCTTGGGCGCTGGCGAGCAGGTCGGCCGTGCTGGAGAGGGCTTGCGTGGCGGTGAGCAGATTTTGGTAAGACTGCCAGACATCGAGCGCGACTTGTTGCGCGACCTGATCGCGTTGGGCGGCGCTAGTATCCAAGCGCGCCTCCGCCGCTCGGATTCGATAGCTGTCGGCAAAGCCGGTGAAGATCGGAATGTTGAGCGTGAGTCCCAGGCTGCCGGTTTTGCTAGTCGTGCCGTCCAAGGTTTGGTAGGCGGGCGTGATGCCTAGGCTCAAGCTCGGCCGTGTCGCGGCGCGGGCGGCGGCCAGATCAGATTGGGCCGCCCGGTAGCGGGCTTCGGCAGCCTGTAGATCGGGGCGATGCGCCTTCGCTTCATCGACCAGCGCGCGAAGGTCGCGCTCGAACTGCGGCGCTGAAAAGTTGGCGTCGATCGGCGCCAGAGTGAGGGGCGCGTGCGCCTCGCGCCCCATGGCGTGCGCCAGCGTCCCCAGGGCATTGCGCCAGCTGCCTTCGGCCTTGATGCGCGCTAACGTGGCTTGGGAAAACGCGGTCTGGGCTTGGAGTTTGTCGGCCGGCGTGGCGGTGCCGGCCTGGTAACGCGCTTCGGCGGCATGGAAGCTTTCGCGCGCGGCTTGTTCCGACTCGCGGGCGGCTTCTACTGCCGCTGCGCTAGCGTGCGCTTGGTAATAGGCTTGCAAAGTATCGAGAAAGACGCGCTGGCGAGTTGCGTCGGCGCTGGCGAGCAGTGCCGCGAGCAGCTGCCGGCTGCTCTCGAGATTGGCGGCGCGGGCGCCGAAATCGTAGAGTAGGTAAGCAAAATTGAGGCTAGCCGTTTCTTGACGTAGGGTGTCGCGCCGACCCCCTGAATCTTGGTGACGGCGCGCGATGCCGAGGCTGGCATCGAGACTGGGTAGATAGGCGGCTTGCGCCACGCCGACGAGGCCGGCCTGGGCTCGGGCATTTGCCCAGGCTTCCCGAGTTTGCGGGTTATGGCAGAGCGCCTCATCCACGACATCGGCAAGCGTCAAAGCGCGGTCTTGCCGCGGCGGCGGGCAAGGCGCATCGACCGACGTTGCCGCGGCTAGCGGGCGCGGTGGCGGCACCTGGCTTTCAAGGCGGAAAGGATCTGGCGCGGCATGGCCGAGGCCGGCGCTACAAGCCAAACCCAGGAGCGCCAGGCGGCGCGCGATGTTCGAAAGAAAAGCAGGCGATAAAGGCATGACGCCGAATGTAGCCGCGTAAGCAAGACAGGTTAGGAGCGGCGCAGTATAGCGAGGCGCGGGGCCAGCGGGCACTTGATGTTGTTACCGGATATTTCAAGCCTTGCCCGAGACGGCGCATCTTCTGCGGCGCACGCCTGCGTGATCGGTCGCAGCCTGGCCGTCAACGTGGCGCGCTGGAGAAACGCTTTGCCGTGAAAGTCGATAAGCGACTCACGCTGCTCCCCTCGCCCGCGTGGGGTAGCGGTTGGGGGGAGGGGGCGCCGCTTTTCAGGGGCGTGCGGACCGATCATGATCGGCTTAGTCGCCCAGCTCGATTTGGCCGCTGACTTGCACCTGCACTTCGCTCTCCCCCGCCTCCATGGGCATGGGCGCCGCCGCATCGGCGAGCAGCGGCGCGGCTTTACGGTAGAAGACGGGAGTAGGGCGATGCATACCGCTCGTGTTGATGCTCATCTGCTTGATCTGATAAGGCTTGTCCAGCGTTTCGCCGACGAGCGCGGCACGGGCCTGGAAAGCGGCGATGGCGGCCCGGATGGCGGCGGCCTCGGCGGCCTTGCGGGTTTCCGGGGCCGGCATGAATTCGAGTTGCGCAATGCCTAGGCTCTCTTGCAGCCGTCCTACGAGTTCCGCGAGCTGATCCACGTCGCGGCCTTCGAGCAGCAGTTCCGAGCGCATACGCCAAGACGCGATTTGGCCGTCTTTGCCATAAATCGGATAGGTGCGGGTCGCGCCGCTTTCGCTCTTGACGCCAGGCACGGCCTTGCTGACCCGCAGGGCGTCCGCCATCTGCGCGTTGACCTTGGCTGCGAGTGGCTTCGGGCTCGCGCCGCCCGCTTCAGCGAACAAAGTCGCGCGCACGAGATCGTTCTTGGCCGGCTGGCTGGCTTCTGCAGCGATATCGACGATCGGGCCGGCCCATGCCAGCGGAGTGATGCATAGCAGCGCGAATCGCGCGGGCAGGGTAAGACGATTGGGCATGGTAGCTCCTTTTTTTGGGGATCGATGCATACATTGCTAGAATGCGCGGCGTTTCCCGCCTTTATACCTGAAGCAGCGCAATACGGCTTTGTCCTGTTGCGAGGCACAGCGAGGTCGGGCTTTTCCTCATCCGGGGCACGCGCCCACCCAGCAAGGAATCCAGCGCTATGAGCACTCAAGTCGTGAAGAATACCGTCGTCACCCTCGACTACAACGTCACCGATCCCGACGGTGTGGTGATCGACGCTGGCCGCGATGCCCTCGTCTATCTGCACGGTGGCTACGACGACATTTTTCCCAAGATCGAGGCAGCATTGCAGGGTAAGCATGTCGGCGACCAAGTCACCATCAAGTTGCAGCCCGATGAAGCGTTTGGCGAATACGACGCCGAGTTGGTTCAGGTCGAGCCGCGCAAAGATTTCCCCAAGGAGCTCGAAGTCGGGATGCAATTCGAAGGCGCCCCGCAAGGCGCCGATGAAGACGATTTCATCATCTACCGCGTCACCGACATTGCTGATGACAAGGTCGTGCTCGACGGCAACCATCCGCTGGCTGGCATGGCGCTGGTGTTCAATTGCACGATCACGGCGGTTCGCCCCGCTAGCGCCGAGGAAATCGAGCACGGCCATGTGCACGGCTTGGAAGGCGACGCCCCCACCTGTCACTGAGTCGATCGCCATGCAGTTCAAGCGCACCTGGAAACAGGTGGATGGCGTGCTTTTGCTCGACAAGCCAGGCGGCGTGACCTCGAACGAGGCGCTGCAAAAAGTGCGCCGCTTGCTTTCGGCGGCCAAGGGGGGACATACCGGCACGCTCGATCCCATGGCCACGGGGCTGTTACCCCTGTGTTTTGGCGAGGCTACCAAGTTTTCCGCCGATCTCCTGGAGGCGGACAAGACCTACGAGGCCCGCGTTTGCCTGGGCAGCCGCACCGATACCGGCGACCGCGAAGGGCGGGTGCTCGATACGGCCGCGGTGACGTGCAGCGAGGCCGATATTCGCGCGGTGTTGCCGCGCTTCATCGGCCGCATTCTGCAAGTGCCGCCGATGTATTCGGCGCTCAAGCGCGATGGCCTGGCCCTGCATGAACTGGCGCGCCAGGGGTTGGCGGTCGAGCGCGAGCCGCGACCCGTCACTATCTACGCGCTCGAACTGTTGAGTTGGCAGCGGCCGTTCCTCGATCTGCGCGTGACCTGCAGCAAAGGGACTTACATCCGCGTGCTCGCCGAAGATTTGGGGCAAGCGCTCGGCTGCGGCGCGCATCTGGCCGGTTTACGCCGGACTCGGGTGGGGCCGCTCGATTTGGCCGATGCCGTGGCGCTGACCGACCTCGAACATCTGAATGAAGCCGAGTGTCTGGCGCGCCTCAAGCCTGTCGACGCCTTGCTGGCGAGCTTGCCGGCGGTATTCTTGAGTGGCGCGGATGTGGCGCGTTTTAGGCATGGCAACCCGGTACCGGCGCCCGCGCGGCTGCAGGGGCTGGCGCGGGTGTATGACGCCGCGCGCTTGCTTGGGGTCGGAGAGGCTCGGTCCGATGGCCGGCTCTGGCCTCGCCGACTCACCGTCTTGGCGCCTCGTTGATGTTCGACTCGCGCGCCGCGTCATGGCTGTCGTGCTTGAATAGGGGTGGTGCCTTCTGCTATGATCCTGCGCTTTCCGCACCCTGTGGTGCGGTTTTTCAACCGGGCAACGGCTCTATCAAACTGGGGCTTTGCCGTTTATCGAGAGAGAGTTTGAATGGCCATCACCACTGAACAAAAGGCGAAAGTCGTCGCCGAATTCCAGCGCGCCAAGGGCGATACTGGCTCTTCCGAAGTGCAAATCGCGCTGCTCACCGCGCGTATCAACGACCTGACTGGGCACTTCAAGGAGCACAAGAAAGATCATCATTCCCGTCGCGGCCTGCTGCGCATGGTAAGCCAGCGTCGCAAGCTGCTGGACTATCTGAAGAACAAGGACATCAATACCTACCGCAGCCTGATCGAGCGTTTGGGTCTGCGTAAGTAATGACAAGCCGGGCCGTTGGCGGCCCCGGTGTCGCAAGGAGCGGTCTGCCACTGGGCGGTCCGCTCTTTTTGTTTGCCGGCTGAGTTAGAATGCCGCGCACGCCAAGAAACGTTGAGTTGAGTCGAGAAAAAAGAAAGGAAAATATGTTCAATGTCGTGAAAAAAACCTTCGCCTATGGTGACCAGCAAGTCACCCTGGAAACTGGCGAAGTCGCCCGTCAGGCTTCTGGCGCCGTGGTCGTGAGCATGGGGGACACCGTGGTGCTGGTCACCGTGGTAGCCGCCAAGACCGCCAAGCCCGGCCAGGATTTCTTTCCGTTGACCGTTGATTATCAGGAAAAATTCTATGCTGCCGGGCGCATCCCCGGCGGCTTTTTCAAGCGCGAGGGTCGGCCTTCGGAAAAGGAAATCCTCACCTCGCGTTTGATCGATCGTCCGATCCGTCCGCTGTTCCCCGAGGGTTTCTACAACGAAGTCCAGATCGTCGCCACCGTGCTCTCGCTCGACCCCGAGATCGATCCGGATATTCCTGCCATGCTCGGGGCCTCGGCCGCCCTGGCGATTTCCGGCGTGCCTTTCATGGGACCGATCGGCGCCGCGCGGGTGGCCTACATCAACGGCCAATACGTGCTTTCTCCGACGGCCAGCCAGCTCAAGGAGAGCCAGCTCGATCTAGTCGTGGCCGGCACCGAGGCCGCCGTGCTGATGGTGGAATCCGAAGCCCAGGAGCTGTCCGAAGAGGTCATGCTGGGCGCCGTGGTGTTCGGTCATGAGCAGATGCAAGTCGCCATCGATGCGATCAATGCGTTGGTGGAAGAGGCGGGCAAGCCCGAGTGGGATTGGCAGCCACCCGCCAAGGACGAAGCCTTGGTAGCGCGCATCGAGACCTTGGCCAAAGCCCGTCTGGAAGAGGCGTACAACCTCACTAGCAAGAAGCTGCGCAACACAAAGGTGAAAGACATCAAGGACGATGTGGAGGCGGCGCTTTGCCAGGGCGACGCCCCGGTCGACGAGGGGGTGGTGGCCGATTATCTGTTCGCCCTCGAGGCTGCGATCGTGCGCGGCCGCATTCTCTCCGGCCAGCCGCGGATCGATGGGCGTGACACCCGCACCGTGCGGCCGATCAGCATTCGCCACGGCGTGCTGCCGCGCACGCACGGCTCGGCCCTGTTTACCCGCGGCGAGACACAGGCGCTCGTGGTTGCCACGTTGGGGACCAACCGTGATGAGCAGATCATCGACGCCCTCGGCGGTGAATATCGTGAGCGTTTCATGCTGCACTACAACATGCCGCCGTTTGCCACGGGCGAATGTGGCCGTGTCGGCTCTCCCAAGCGCCGCGAGATTGGGCATGGCCGCCTGGCCAAGCGTGCGCTCTTGGCCGTGCTGCCCAAGCCGGAGGATTTTTCTTACTCGATGCGCGTGGTCTCCGAGATCACCGAATCGAACGGTTCCTCCTCCATGGCTTCCGTCTGCGGCGGCTCGCTGGCGCTGATGGACGCCGGCGTGCCGCTCAAGTCGCACGTTGCCGGCATTGCCATGGGCCTCATCAAGGAAGGCAACCGCTTCGCGGTGCTGACCGACATCCTCGGCGATGAAGATCACTTGGGCGATATGGACTTCAAGGTCGCTGGCACCCGGGCCGGGGTGACTGCCTTGCAGATGGATATCAAGATTCAAGGCATCACCAAAGAAATCATGGCCATCGCTTTGGCCCAGGCCAATGAAGCGCGGATGCACATTCTGAGCATCATGGAAAGCTCGATGGCGGGCCACCGCGAGGAAATGTCGGCCTACGCGCCGCGTCTTTATACCTTCAAGATCAACCCGGAAAAGATCCGCGACGTGATCGGCAAGGGGGGCGCGGTGATTCGCGCCATCACCGAAGAAACCGGCACCACGATCGATATCCAGGACGACGGCACGATCACCATCGCCGCTACTTCGGGTGAGGCCGCGGCCGCAGCCCGCGCCAAGATCGACGCCATCACCGCCGAGGTCGAAGTCGGCAAGATCTACGAAGGCACCGTGCTGAAGATTCTCGATTTTGGCGCGATTGTCAGTGTGCTACCCGGCAAGGACGGCCTGCTGCACATCTCCCAGATTGCTCAAGAGCGGGTCAACAAAGTCGAGGATTATCTCAAGGAAGGCCAAGTGGTGCGTGTGAAGGTCATCGAAACCGATGACCGTGGCCGGGTCAAGCTGTCGATGAAGGCGGTGGCTGCCGAGACTGCGGCGGCGGAAACCCCGGCCCCGTAATGGCGGCATTGCACGCGGGCCCTTCGGGGGCCGCGGCGCCAGCAATCTGGCGAGGTAAAAAAAAGGAACCCTTGGGTTCCTTTTTTGCTGGAGCCGCGTAGGCTTACTTGGCCATTTGCTTTTCTTTCAGCTCGTCGAGCGTCTTGCAGTCGATGCACAAAGTCGCGGTAGGGCGTGCTTCCAGACGCTTGATGCCGATTTCCACGCCGCATTTGTCGCAATAGCCGTAATCGCCGGCATCGATGCGGGCCAAGGTCTCGTCGATCTTCTTGATCAGCTTGCGTTCCCGATCTCGGTTGCGCAGCTCGATGGCCATGTCGGTTTCCTGGCTGGCTCGGTCATTCGGGTCGGCAAAGACGGTGGCTTCATCCTGCATGGTGTGAACCGTGCGCTCGATGTCCTCGCTCAGCTCCTTCTTGATGCTTTCCAGAATGTTCCGGAAATGCTGGAGCTGGGCGGGGTTCATGTATTCCTCACCGTCCTTGGGGATGTAGGGTGCAAAGTGCTTGTGGAGCAGTTCTTCTGCCATTTGAGATAGCCGTCCGTGCTGACGAAAAACGCATTTAATATCAGAAACTGGGAGTGGCTGCAAGAAAATGGAAAATCAGGCGATAAAGATCAATTTCGCTGGTTGTGGAATGCAGCGAATCTGTTGACGGCATTCCGATCGATCTATAGAATGCGCGCTTCTTCGGGGCGTAGCGCAGCCTGGTAGCGCATCTGTTTTGGGAACAGAGGGTCGTGAGTTCGAATCCCACCGCCCCGACCAAAACACGTAGCAGGCGGCACGCGTTACCCGGCGAATCGATTCGAGGCGCCCGTAGCTCAACTGGATAGAGCAACGGCCTTCTAAGCCGTAGGTTGTGAGTTCGATTCTCGCCGGGCGCGCCAAGAAACAGTGGCGACTGTAGCTCAGTTGGCAGAGCGCAGGATTGTGATTCCTGATGTCGTGGGTTCGAGCCCCATCAGTCGCCCCATCTTACAGAGAAAAGACCGGCCAAGGCCGGTCTTTTCGCGTTTACGGCTCGACCCACGCTCTTTCCGTGGACTGTCTAGGTTTGGCTTGTTTCGGGCTCCGTCAGGCGGCGCCATAACCAGCCGCCGGTGTGTGTTTTCCCGGTGCAGAGATAGCGCAAGACCTTTTCGCTAAAGAGGGCGAGCCGCAGATCGCGCCGCGCTTCGCTGCTGCCCGCAAAAAGCAGCCAATCACCGGGCTCGATGGGGGTGTCCGGTTCTGGCAGCAGCATGAGCGTCTCCTGCCGGCGCAAGAGTAGGGGTAGCAGCTGGGCTTCTGCTTCACGCTGATCGGGGCGGCGGGATAGATCGGCGAGCACGATACGGCCGCCGTGCATGAGTTCGAGATAGACGGCTCTGGCTTCTTGCGCGTTGATGCGTACATTCCAAGTTTCTGGAATGCGGTCCGCGAATCGCTGCGCCAAGCGCTGATTGAGCGCCTGTGCCCAGACTTCGCCAGCTTGGCGGGCGGCTCGCAGGAAATCGTCGAGGAGCGGGGTGTTGAGCAGGGCCAGGCACTCCATGGCGACGATGCGGCTTGGCACCATGTTTATCTGGGCCTTGAAGGCCTCGAACAGGACCGAATTGGCGATTTGGTTCTGGCGCATGACGACGAACAGCTCGGGGTGTATGGCCTTGGCGGTCATGGCGATGGAAAGGTTGTTAACGTCGTTTTCGGTGCCAACCACGATGCCCGCGGCCTGTTCGAGTCCTGCCGCCTTGAGGGGGGCGGCTTCAGTGCCGGTGCCGATGATCTGTAAATGTCCCGGCTCGCCGATATCCTTGGGGTCGATGATGCTGTAGTCGAGGCCTTCGGCCGCGAAGCGTTGGGCCACGGCGCGTCCGAAACGGCCGTAGCCGCAGATGATCCAGCGGCCTCGCGGCGGGATCGGGAGCGGCGAGGGGAGGCGCTGCCCTGGCGTGCCGGTCAGTCGTTCGACGAGCTGATAGCAAGCCGGTGCGTGTACGGCGAGCGCGAGGTAGTCGGCAAAGCGCTCGAAGGGGTTGATGATGTGGTTGGTGCCGAAGGAGGCGAGGTTATCGACCGTGACTTGTTGCTCGGCTCGGGCAAGGACGGGAATCGAGGGGTTGAGCAGACGCACGGCGATAGCAATCGCTAGATTCGCCTCGTCGGAGTTGGTGAGGGCTAGCACGCCCTGGCAGCGGGGGTGGCGCAGCCCGGCAAGCAGCAGATTTTCCGGCAGGCGCGCATCGGCATGAAGCGCAGGCGTATCGGTCTTGAAATCTTCGAGGTCGAGCTCCTCGACCCGCTGGCGACTGGATTCGAGCACCACGAAGCGCCGTCCCTGGCGATCCAGCGCTCGGATCACCGTGCTACCGGTCTCTCCGCAGCCGCAGATCAGCAGGAAAGACTCTCCCATGCGTCGCACCCGCCAGATGAAACGGGCCGTGCTGAGCGCCTGCTGGAAGCCGGAGTCTTGGACGAGGGCGAGGAGAGTGAGAATGGAATAGCTCCAGCCCACCACGGACATGTAGATGCAGACGATGACCCAGAGGCGCTGGCCGTTGGAGAAAGCCTGGGGAATTTCGCCGAAGCCGATGGTGGTGGCCGTGTAGCTGATGAAATAGAAAGCGTGGAAGATCGAGAGGGGCGGGGCAGGCCGGCCTTCGGCATCGACACCTGGGATGAGGGTGAGCCCCAGGATGGCAATGGCGTAGATCAGGATGAGCAAGATCAAGGGCGCGCGCATGCGCCGCAGGATCAAGAAGAAGATGTTGCCCACGGCCGCGTCCCCTAGCGGCGCATCAGCGCAGTTTCCACCACCAGCAGGGTGACGGATACCAGATTGGCCAAGAGGGCGCCGCCGGCAAGAGAGACGACGCTAGATGTCACGATCGGGGTTAAGCCTTCGCCGGTGACATGCACGGCCACGGCCCATGTTACGCCGGCGGCTAGGAGTTGCAGATCGGCTACGAGGCTGGTGGCAAGGTGAATGGCGCCGATCTGGGTGCGGTCGCCAAACTTCAGGACGGTCGCAATCAGGTTGACGACGATGGCGGCGAATAGCTCGAATACGTGATGGTGCTCGGGGTTGTCGATGTCGCCCACGAAGAAGCCGAAATTGAGGGTGGCAGCCAGGACGATGAAGAAACCGAAGATGACTTTTTCCAGATTCATGAGCGCGTTTTCCAGAAAACAGAGGAATCCATCTTAAGGGAAAACTGGTAGCATCGGGCGCCGCGCGCCATAGGGCGCGCATCTGTCGTAGCGAGGAGTTCTGCATGATCGAACTGGGCGTGAATATCGACCACGTTGCCACCTTGCGCCAGGCCCGGCGCACTTGGGAGCCCGACCCGGTATGGGCGGCCGTGGAGGCGCACCTGGGCGGCGCCGATGGCATCACCATCCACCTGCGCGAGGATCGCCGCCATATTGGCGATGCCGACGTGCAGCGCTTGAAGGAACTGACGCAAATCAAGCTCAATTTGGAGATGGCCGCCACTGACGAGATGGTCGATATTGCTTGCCGTGTCCGGCCGCAGATGGCAATGCTCGTCCCGGAAGGCCGGCACGAGGTGACGACGGAAGGTGGCCTCGATGTGCTAGGACAGGAAGCTCGTTTGCAAGAAGTGGTGTCCCGCTTGGCCGATGCCGGCATTGTCACGAGTGTCTTCATCGATGCCGAACTCCCCCAAGTGGAAGCCGCAGCCCGCATCGGCGCCCGGGTGTGCGAGATTCACACCGGCCCTTACGCGCACGCCTTCCACACCCAGGGGCGTGACGCGGAGGCGCCCGCCGTGCGCACGGAACTCGCCAAGGTGCGCCAGGCCGGCATCGCTATCGTGCAGCTGGGCATGCGTTTCAACGCCGGCCACGCCCTCAACTACTATAACGTCGCACCGATCGCGGCCTTGCCTGGCGTGCGCGAGTTGCACATCGGCCACGCCATCGTCAGCCGTTCCGTCTTCGTCGGCTTGCGCGAGGCGGTGCGCGAGATGAAGACCTTGATGCTGCGTGCTGCTGGCGCCGCATGATTCACGGCATCGGCACTGACATCGTCGCCGTCGGCCGTCTCGCCCGCTTGCTGGCTCGTTATGGCGAGCGGGCCGCTGCCAGGATACTGGCGCCCTGGGAGCGGGCGGAACTGGGCCGAGCGCGCGAACCCGCCCGCTTCCTCGCCAAGCGCTGGGCCGCCAAGGAGGCCTTTGGCAAGGCCCTGGGCACTGGCATCCGGCCACCCGCAGGACTGACCGCCATCGGCATAGGGCATGACGCGCTTGGCAAGCCTTGCTTCATCCTCGCGCCGGAGCTGAACGCCTTGCTTGCCCGTCATCGCCTCGTACCCCATCTATCCATTAGCGATGAAGCGGAATACGCCGTCGCCTACGTGCTTTTGGAGCGCACATGAGCCCATCCATTCTCGGCCCCCTGATGCTCGACATCGAGGGGACGCGCTTGACCGAGTCGGAGCGCGAACGCCTGGCGCACCCGCTTGTCGGCGGTGTCATCCTGTTCTCCCGCAACTACACCGACCCGGAGCAGCTAGCGGCGCTGACCAC
>JAOAIO010000017.1 GCA_026414665.1 Azovibrio sp. | reverse complement strand
GGCCAAGGGTAGGCGGGCTCGATGTTTTTGCCAGGCAGTGCAGAAAAAGCGGCGGACTTCGTCACGGGAGGGGGTAAACATGTGTCAGGTTCGTTCGGGTCGAGGCAGGGAAGGCGCCAGCCGCGTCAGCTGGGCGCATGCGTGGCCTTGGCCGGCCATTCGCACAGATCGGCGATGCCGCAGCGCCCGCATTCGGGTTTACGCGCCTTGCAGACGTAGCGGCCGTGCAGAATCAGCCAATGGTGTGCATTTTGCCGGTATTCGGCCGGGGTAAGGCGGGTGAGCTGATCTTCGACGGCGCGCACATCCTTGCCGGGGGCGAGGCCGGTGCGGTTGGCGACGCGGAAGATGTGGGTGTCGACGGCGATGGTGGGTTCACCGAAAGCGGTATTGAGCACGACGTTGGCGGTTTTGCGCCCGACGCCCGGCAGGGCTTCGAGCGCGGCGCGGTCGCAGGGCACCTGGCCGGCGTGCCGTTCGAGTAGGAGACGGCAGGTGGCGATGACGTGTTTCGCCTTGGTCTTGTACAGGCCGATGTTTTTGATGTGTTCGAGCACGCCGCTTTCGCCGAGTGCGAGCATGGCCTCAGGGGTAGGCGCGGCGCGAAATAGGGTACGCGTGGCTTTGTTTACGCTCACGTCGGTGGCTTGGGCCGAAAGCAGCACGGCGATGAGGAGCTGAAACGGCGTGTCGTACTCGAGCTCCGTCGTCGGCGCGGGATTGGCGGCGGCGAGCCGGGCGAAAATGGCGCGGCGCTTTGTCTGATTCATGCCGGCCACCTTTGCGGAATCCCGAGGGTCGTCTTGAATGCCATGGCAACTCCAGCGATAGCGCGCCCGGCAGGAAGATGGCGTGGGTATCCGGCGCCGACGCGCCACGGTTGCTGGCGCATGGTCTTAGCGCGCGGCGGCGGTAGCCGTTTGCGCCGCTTCCGGTTTGGGAGGCGCGGCCTGGGCCTTGGCGCGGGCGGCGGCGCGTAGATCGATCCAGTTCTTGCCGGCGATCAAGCAGCCGAGCAGGATGAAGGCCCCCGGCGGCAGCGTGGCGAGCAGAAAGCCCGGGTAGTCGGCGGGCAGAATCTGGAGCGCGTGCGTGCCGGGCAAGACCATGTCGATACCCTCGAACAGGGTGCCGCCGCCCAGCAATTCACGCAGGGCGCCGAGCAAGGCCAGCACCCAGAGCAAGCCGAGGCCCATGAAAATGCCGTCCAGGGTAGCGTGTAGCGGCGGGTTCTTGGCGGCGAAGGCTTCGACCCGGGCGAGCACGATGCAGTTGGTGACGATGAGCGGAATGAAGATGCCCAAAATCACATAAAGTGGGTGTAGCCAGGCGTTGAAGAGCAGATCTACTACCGTAACCAGACTCGCGACGATGAGGATGAACACCGGGATGCGGATCTCGTGCGGAATCAGGTGGCGCAGACTGGCCACGGCGACGTTGGCAATCGCCATGACCAAGAGGGTGGCAAGCGATAGCATCACCGCGTTTACCGTGTTGGTGGAAATGGCGAGCAAGGGGCAGAGGCCTAGCAACTGGGCCAGGCCAGTGTTTTGCTTCCACAGGCCGTTGTAGGCGATGCTGGAAAGTTCGCTGCGGCTGATCATGGGCGGACCTCTGGGGCGAAGAGTCGTTCTTGCTGCGTGACGGCGAAGCGCACGGCCTTATGTACGGCGGCCACGACGGCGCGAGGGGTGACGGTGGCGCCGGTGCGATAGTCGAAACGGCCTTTGTCCTTCTTCACCTTCCACTCGGAATCGGCGACTTGCGGGTAGTTGAGGCCGGCGAATTGGTTGATCCAGGGGCTCTCCTTGTTTTTGTCCTTCTTGGGGTCGATGTAATCGCCCAGGCCAGGGGTTTCCTTGTGCGCCAGGATGCGTACGCCGGTGATGTCGCCCTGCGGCGTGACGCCGAGCACCAGCCGAATGTCTCCAGCATAGCCATCGGGAGCCACGGCTTCGAGCACCAGGGCGGCCGGGCGGCCTCCCAGGCGCGCGCGGTAGACGGTGCTTGGGGATTTGAGGCCAAGCTCTGGGGTGGGCGGGAGCGCGAGGGTGTCGGCGAGCAGGTCGTTGTCGTAGCTGCCGGCGGGCAGCACTTCGTTGATGAATTTCATCTTTTCCGCCGCCAAAGAGGCTTGGATGGCGGGTTGCGTGGATTGATAGACAGCGGAGAGCAAAGCCGTAAACAGCACCACGAAAAGGAACAAAATCAGCGCCGTGCGCGCTGCCATGGCGGAAGCCGTGTAGGTGCGCGCTTCGCTCATGGGGCCTCCCGCTTGTGGCCGAAGATGGGGGGCTGGCAGAGCAGGTCGATGACTGGGGCAGCCAGATTCATGATGAGCACGGCGAAGGCGATGCCATCCGGGAAGGCGCCGAATACCCGGATCAGATAGGCGAGGGCGCCGGCGCCGAAGCCGAACACGAGCTTGCCGCGCGGCGTGGTGCAGCCGGAGACCGGGTCGGTGGCGATGAAGAAAGCGCCGAGCATGGCGCCACCGGAAAAGAGGTGAAACACGGGGTCGGCGAAACGGGCAGGGTCGATGCCCCAGCATAGTCCTGCGACGGTGGCCAGGCCGGCGAGGAAGGCAGCGGGTACGTGCCAGGTGATGACGCCCCGAGCCAGTAGGAATAGCCCTCCCAGCAGGTAGGCGGTCGCTACCCACTCCCAGCCGCGCCCGGCGAAGGTGCCGTAGAGGGTCTGATTGGCGAGGAGCGCTTGCACGCTGGCGTGCTCGCCTTCTAGCTTCAGGGCCGTCTTCATCGCATCGAGGGGCGTGGCGGCGGTGAGCGCGTCCACCCGTGGCGCGAGGCCGAGCACGACGTCGAGCTGCGCGCTGAAGGAGAGGGTGAGTCCTTGCGCCGGCCATTGCGACATCAAGGCAGGAAAAGCGACGATGCAAGCGGCGAAGGCGACCATGGCCGGATTGAAGGGGTTTTGGCCTAGGCCGCCGTAGAGCTGCTTGGCGACGACGATGGCCAAGCATACACCCGTGGCGGTGAGCCACCATGGCGACAGGGGCGGGAAGGTGAGCGCGATGAGCCAAGCGGTGACGAGCGCCGAGCCATCCATGAGGAAGGGGGCCACCGGTTTGCCGCGCAGCTGCAAGAGCAGGGCTTCGGCGGCGAGCGCGGCGAGGCTGGCGATGCCGAGCTGGATGAGGAGCGCCGGGCCGATGAGCCAGGTGTAGACGGCGATGCCGGGCAGCAGTGCGAGGCAGACCTGGGCCATGACCCGGGTGATGCTCACCGGCTTATGGATGTGCGGGGAAGTGGCGGTTTGCATGGCTAGGCATCTTCCTTGCCAAGGGGCGTGGCCGCGGCGGGTTCTAGGCCCGCCTGCTGGCGGCGGGCGTCGATCGCGGCGATTTCTCGTGCTTTTTCGGGGGGCAGGTCCTCGGTATTGCGGGCTTGCACGGCGGCGCGTTGCGCTCTGGCCCGCTCTAGGGCCGCGGCAATCGCCGCTTTCTTGGCGGCTTCCGCCGCGTCTGTGGGCGGCGCGGTGCTGCCAGCGGCGCTAGCCGCGGCGGCTTCCGCCGCCTTCTTGGCGGCCTGGGCGGCGGCGGCCTTGGCTAGCTTCTCGGCCTTTTCGGCTTTCTCGCGTTCTTCGCGGAACTGCTTGAATTCAAAGCGTTCCTTGGCGCCTTCGGCGAGCTTGCGCTCTTTTTCCCGGGCCCAGATCTCGCTTTTGGCAAAGCGGAAATATTGCACCAGCGGAATGTGCGCTGGGCAGACATAGGCGCAGCAGCCGCATTCGATGCAGTCGAACAGATGCGCTTCCTGGGCCTTGCCGAAGTTCTTCGCGCGGCTCCACCAGTACATGTCCATGGGTTGCAGCTCGTGCGGGCAGGCTCGGGCGCATTCACCGCAACGGATGCAGGGCATTTCCGGCGGCTGGGGCGGGAACAGGCTCGGCGAGTGGGCGATCAGGCAATTGGTAGCCTTGATGACGGGCACGTCGAGCGCAGGGATCAGGAAGCCCATCATCGGTCCGCCCATGATGACGCCGTCGGTATCGGGCCTGGGCGCGGCAAGCGGCAGCAGCGCATCGATGGGCATCCCGATCGGCACTTCCCAATTGCGTGGCCGATCGGCATTGCCGGTGAGCGTGACGATGCGGCTGATGAGCGGTTCGCCGTGCGCCACGGCGCGCCAGGCGCTGTAAGCGGTGGCGACGTTGAAACACTGCACGCCCAGATCGGTGGAGCGCTTGGCAGCGGGAATTTCCTTGCCGGTCAGCACTCGAATGAGCTGCTTGGCGCCGCCGGCGGGGTAGCGCGTCGGCACGGCGATGACCTCGAATGACTCACCGGCGGCACGCACGGCAGCTGTCATGGCGGCGATGGCCTCAGGCTTGTTGTCTTCGATGCCGATCAGCACGCGCTGCGGCTGCAACAGGTCGCGGAACAGGCCGATGCCGGCGACGATCTCGGCGGCGCGCTCGCGCATCAGCATGTCATCGCACGTGATCCAGGGCTCGCACTCGGCGCCGTTGATGACCAGTTCCTGCATGGGCACGCCTTTTGCCGTGGTCAGCTTGGCATGGCTAGGGAAGGCGGCGCCGCCCAGTCCCACGATGCCGGCATTTTGCAGATATGCGCGCACCTCTTCCGGCGCCATGGCGCGGTAATCGAGCGGCGCGCGTTCGATCCAGCGTGCTTCGCCATCTGGCTCGATCACGACGCAGTCGGTGGTCAGGCCGGATGGGTGGGGAATGCGCCGCGGGCCGATCTCGACCACGGTGCCCGAAGTCGAGGCGTGTACGGCGGCGGAAATCCAGCCGTCCGCCGCGCCGATCAGCTGGCCCTTGAGCACCTTGTCGCCCACCGCGACGACAGGGCGCGGCGTGCCGCCGATGCTTTGATGCAGCGGAATGATGAGGCGGGGCGGCAGGGGCGCCTGGGCGATCGGCTCGCGCACCGATTCCTGTTTGTGGTAGGCGGGCTCGATGCCACCTTGGAAGCGGAACAGTTGCTGCAGCATGGGCCGGTCCTTAGGCTACCTTCCGGCTTTCAGCCGGCTTGATCTCGAACACGGGATATTTCCATTTCCAGGTTTCCAAGGTCTCGGGAATGGGCACCATGTCGATGCACTCCACCGGGCAGGGTTTGACGCAGAGCTCGCAGCCGGTGCATAGGGATGCCACCACCGTGTGCATCTGCTTGGCGGCACCGACGATGGCATCGACCGGGCAAGCCTGGATGCACAGCGTGCAGCCGATACACAGCTCTTCGCGGATCACGGCTACCGCCTTGGGTTTTTCCTGGCCGTGCTCGGCAGACAGGGGCTTGTATTCCTTGCCGAGCAAGTCGGCGAGCTTGCGCACGCCCTCGTCACCGCCGGGCGGGCACTGGTTGATGTCGGCCTCGCCTTTGGCAATCGCTTCGGCATAGGGCTTACAGCCGGGGTAGCCGCATTGGCCGCATTGGGTTTGTGGCAGGATGGCGTCGATCTTCTCGACGATCGGGTCGCCTTCGACCTTGAACTTGACCGAAGCGTAGCCTAGCGCCGCGCCGAGCACGACGGCGCCCAGGGCCATGATGGCGATGGCAAGCAATAGGTCCATGTCAGTAGCGGTCCAGTCCGGCAAAGCCCATGAAGGCGAGGCTCATCAGTCCGGCGGTGATCATGGCGATGGCGGTGCCCTTGAAGGGCAAGGGCACTTCGGCGCCTTCTACCCGCTCGCGGATGCCGGCAAAGAGCACCAGCACCAGCGAGAAGCCGATGGCGCTGCCGGCGCCGAATAGAAGCGAAGCGACGAAGCCATGCGCATGCGAGATGTTGATCAAGGGCACGCCCAGCACGGCGCAGTTGGTGGTGATGAGCGGTAGGTAGATGCCTAGCACCTGTTGCAGCATCGGCGAGGTTTTGGCGATCACCATTTCGGTAAGCTGCACGATGGCGGCGATGGTGACGATGAAAGACAGCGTGCGCAGATATTCGAGGCCGAACGGCATCAACAGGTAGTGGTCGATGACGAAGCTCGCGCCGGTGGCCAGGGTGAGCACGAAGGTAGTGGCGGCGCCCATGCCGTAGGCCGTTTCCAGTTTCTTGGAGACCCCCATGAACGGACAAAGCCCGAGGATCTTGACCAGGACCACGTTGTTGACCAGGACAGCGCCGATGAGCAGGAACAGGTATTCGGCCATAGGGTGCGGGGCTCCGGGCAGGGCTGCGATTATGAAGCCAGGCCCTGCGCCAGACAACCACGGGGGCGCAGGGGGTTTGCAGGCGTGAGCGAGCTCGGGTTCATCCTGACGATCTTAGTCGAGCCAGGGCGACAGGGTCATGCCGAGCGCGAGCAACGACTTGGCCACGGCGGCTGGCTGGGTTGCCCGAGGGGCTGGGGCAAGCGTGCGAGTCATCGTACCTTCTCCGATCCTGGGATTGCCTGGCGCGCTGTCGGTGTTTATGGCTTCTGACCGCGCAGGCGCAAGCTTTCGGCTACCTCGCGCACGAGCGCCGGGCCACGATAGATGAAGCCAGTGTAAAGCTGCACCAGGCTGGCGCCGGCATCGAATTTGGCGCAGGCATCTTCGCCTTTGGTGATGCCGCCCACGCCGATGAGAGGGACTTCTCCTTGGAGCGCATGGGCGAGCTTGCCAAGCACGGTGGTGGCGAGGCGGAATTCGGGCGCCCCCGATAGTCCGCCGGTTTCGTTGGCATGCGGCAGGTGTTCTACCCCAGCGCGCGATAGGGTGGTGTTGGTGGCAATCACGGCGTCCATGTGATAGCGGCGCAAGGCATCGGCGATGCTGCCGATCTGCAGGTCGTCCAGATCGGGCGCGATCTTGAGCGCGAGCGGCACGTAGCGGCCATGCCGGTCGGCGAGTCGCTGTTGGGCAGCCTTGAGGCGTGCCAGCAGCGCATCGAGCGCCTCGTCCTTTTGCAGCTCGCGCAGGTTCTTGGTGTTAGGGCTGGAGATATTGACGGTGACGTAGCTCGCGGCACCATAGACCTTCTCTAGACAAGCCAGATAATCATCGCTTGCCTGTTCGATCGGGGTGTCGGCATTCTTGCCGATGTTGATGCCGAGGATGCCGCCTTGTCGGGCGAATTCGGAGCGACGCACGTTTTGCAACAGCGCATCGACTCCGTCGTTGTTGAACCCCATGCGGTTGATGATGGCCTGGGCTTCTGGGAGGCGGAAGATGCGCGGCTTGGAATTGCCGGGTTGGGGCCGGGGAGTGACGGTGCCAATCTCGATGTGGCCGAAACCGAGCGCCGCGAGTCCGTCGATATGGGCGCCGTTCTTGTCCAGGCCGGCGGCTAGCCCAACCCGGTTGGGGAAACGGATGCCCATTACCTCGACCGGGTCATCGACGCGCGGCTCCGCCAGCAGGCCGACAAGGCCGCAAGCTTCGAGGAAGGAAAGCCCGCTTAGGGCGATGCCGTGCGCCTGTTCGGCATCCATAGAAAATAAAACGCGGCGCAGCAAGGGGTAGATCATGATGGGCGTGGATTTTACCGCAACGCAGCAGGCGGCTGGGCGGTGTTGCGGAATATCCTTATAGCCGCCGGGAACATGGGCGGCCAGGCGCAGCGGGCAGGCGGCACGACTGCCCGCATCGGCCTCAATGCGCCTCCTCCCAGCCGGTTATCATGGCCTTGATGTGGGCAAAGGGGGTGTGTCCGGTGGTGGTCATATACACGTGCGCGACGAAGAAGGTAAGGATCATGAATCCGCCGGCCGTGTGGGCTAGGGCGACCCATTCCAGGGAAAGCCAGCGGTCTAGACCCCAGTTGGGCCATTCGGGATAGAACAGGTACAGCAGGCCACTGCCCCAGATCAAGGGCGACATCAGTGCCAAAAAGGCGAGGTAAGCCAGGCGCTGCAGCGGGTTGTGCTTGGCGACGGGGGTTTTCTTGAAGGGGTGGGGCGCGTCGATGAAAATGCCTTGGAGGTAGTATTTCAGCATCGCGTCTACCTTCTTCAAGGTGGGTAGGTACTGGCGCCATTCTCCGGTGGTGAACTGCCAGACGATGGTGAACGCCCAAAGGGTGAGCAGGGTCCAGGCCGCCAAGGTGTGCGCCCGCACGGCTTGGGCGAAGCCGAATAAGACATAGCTGCCGTGGATTTCAAACCCGGTGAGCAGCATGACGATGATCAGCGCGGCCTGTGACCAGTGCCAGAAGCGTTCGAAACGTTTGTAGAGGTAGATGCGTTCGCTCATGTCTGGGCTCCGTGCGAGTCGTCCGGTGTTCCGGCATCGGAATCTTGCGCCTTGCGGCGGCGGGTGAGGATGCGGGCCAGGCCGTGCCCAAAGCTGCCGAGCGTGGTCAGCCCGACTAGGGTCCAGCCGATGTTGTCGAGCCAGGCGTGCCGGTCCCGACCGGGGATGTAGACGCCGGTAATGCCTGCTAGGCGGCCGTCTTGCCGGTGGCATTCGTGGCAATCGAGCGCGTCTTCCTTGGGCGCTACCATGTGGGTGATGGGCCAGAGCATTTCCGTGTCGACGAAGTCGTATTGGCCCGAGAACGGCATGCCGGTGGCCGCGGCGCCCGCACGCAGCGCCTTGTCCCAATCGAAGTTGTACCAGTAGGCCGTAGCGTCGGGAATTGCCGAGTGCGGCACGAGCAGGGTCAAATTTTTCGTGTCATAGGGTTGCCGGCCGCGAAAGCGTTTCACCGGCCAAATGCGCGCATCCGGGGCGCCGGGTGTGCCGTGGAAGGTGTTGATGGGCACGGGGCGGCTGGGATCGATCGTGTCCGTTTGCAGGGTGTAGGTGACCTTGCCGTTGAACCACAGATACTCGGGCGTCACGTTTTCCCCAAGGCCGAACTGGCCTTTGCGGCTATCGTAGATGATGTGGCCGTGCTCGTCCTTGAGCTTTTGAGGCTTGCCATCGGGTCCCATCTTGCCGGCCTGGGACCAATCCCAGCTCATCTTGGTGGGGATGCCGCCACGGGCGAAGGTCGGAATATGGCAGGTCTGGCAGGCCAGCGTGCGGGTGTGCGCGTTGAGCAGCTCAGGCGCTTGCAGCTGGGTGACGCTAAGCCTGCCGGCCGGGGCGCGGTGCGGCGCATCCCCGTGGCAGGACTGGCAGGTGGTCGGGTTCCGGTCGCTGGCTTGGCCGCGTAATAGCGGTCCGTGCGGATCCGCCGCAGTGGGGGCGATGCGACTGCCGGAGACCTGGTGGGCATCGGTCTGGTGGCAGGTGGAGCAGCTGAAGTTGCCCCCGTCGGCGCTCATGTGTACATCGAGTTGGCGTGAGGCGCGGTTCAAAGATGAGTCCAAATCGCCGTGTTTGACGCCGTCGCCGCCGCCGCCGTTGTAGTGGCAGGCGCCGCAGTTTTCCTTACGCGTCGGGCCGACATGGGCGGCGACCTGGGCGAGGTTTACGGGCTCGAGAAAGGTGCCGGAGCCGGGTGGGTACTCGGTGCGCACGTAGGCCGGGTGGCCGGCCAGGCCGCTGGGCTTGGTGTATTGGCCCTGGTTGTGACAGACCAGACAGTCCACGTTTTCCTCATTGGCGAAATCGAACTCATCGTTTTCCCAGCCGTAGCCGATGTGGCAGCTGTTGCAAAAGGCCTCGTTGGACTGGTCGCCGATGCAAAAGCCGTTCAGCATGGTCTTCTTGCCTAGTTTCTGGCCTGTGTCGGGATGGGTGTATTCCCAGGTCCAGTGGCGGGTTTTCATGATGTGTCGGGCGGCTTCGGTGTGGCAGCTTAGGCAGGCCCGGGTAACTTCTTGGCCCGACTTGAAATCTTGTTGCAGCACTTTGAATTTGCTGTGATCGGCGGTGCTACGCTTGTCGGGCTTGGCGGACGCGCTACCCGGTAGGGCAGCGGCGTTGCCGCTGACGGCCAATACGAGCGCCAAGGTAACGAAGGGGCTGGGGAGCGCGCGTCTCATGCTGTGGCTCCCGGGGGGTGTTGAGGGTAGGACATGCGGTTGGCGTGGATCGAAAGTCAGTGCAGCAGCTTGCTCCACGCCAGGGCGAGCAGGGGCCAGGCGGTGAGCGGATGCGCGAGCCAGCGCCACGGGCTGCCTGGCTTGAATGCGAAGCCGACGCCATGTACGAGGCACAGGGCTATCGTGGTCAGCAACAGGAGCAGTTCCGAGTGGCGCAGGGCGGCTAGGTTGACGGCAACCAGGCGCGGATCGAGGGTGATGGCGAGCGCTGTGGCGAGGCCGAGTAAGAGCGAGATGCGCTGGCCGCGTGGCGGCTGCCGGGGCGCGGGCGCATCCGTGCCGGGCGGGCTCGATTCAAGCTTCGCTGTCATGCTGTTCTCGGGCGTCGTAGTACAGGGTGTTGACCACGGCTAGCAGCAGGGCAAGGCCGAGGCCGAGCATCCAGGCGAAATACCACATGGCGGTTTCCTTTCTCTGTCAGGTTTCAGGAGGCGTGCGGGGACTGATGCTGTCCGCAGCCACTGTTTGCATTACAGGGCAAAGAGGGCACCCCGGCGAGGTACAGGCGCACCGCCATTTCTGGCGAGCTTTCCCGAGTGAGGTACACCTGGATGCCACAAGCCGAGAGGCGCTGGTACAGGTCCTGGCCCATGCCGGCACTGATGAGGACCCGGATCGGCGCTAGGGGGTGTCCGGGCCCCAAAGGAGCGGCGTGCAGGACTTCTTCTGGCAGCAGCTCGACGGTGCCCACCATCGGGCCACCGCTGTCCCCGAATAGAAAGAAGCGGCGGCAGCGGCCGGCATGGGCGGTGACGGTCCTACCGTTTTGACTGGTGACGGCAATCAGGCGCATCGGCTTTCCTCCTTGACGGCGCTATAGGTCAGGTTGCGTCGGCGTCTGCGCCGATTAGCAGCCGGTTCGCGGCTAGATACTGGTGCGGGGGAACTTCGAGATTGGTCGGCGCGGGCTTGTGCTTGAAGACGCGGCCGGCCAGATCGAAGGTCGAGCCGTGGCAGGGGCAGAGGAAGCCGCCAGGCCAATCCGCCCCGAGTTCCGGGGTTCCGGCCGTGAAGGCTTTGGAGGGCGAGCAGCCCAGATGCGTGCAGATACCGATCGCCACGAAGATTTCCGGGCGGATCGAACGGTGTGGGTTGCGGGCGTATTCGGGCTGCTGTCGCCGTTCCGAGGCGGGGTCGGCGAGTTGGCTTTCCAGCCCCGTCAGGGTGGCGAGCATTTCGGGGGTACGGTGCAATACCCATACGGGCTTGCCGCGCCATTCGACGGTGAGCATTTCTCCAGGGGCGAGCCGGGAGATATCGACTTCTACGGCGGCGCCAGCGGCTTTGGCGCGCTCCGAGGGCAGCAAGCTGGCGGCAAAGGGTATCAGAGTGATGCCGAGCGCCGCGCCCCCTAGCGCGGTGGTGGCCTGGAGCAGCTGGCGCCGGGTCGGGGACATCGGGGCTTGGCAGGTGCAAGCGTGGTGCATGGCGAGACTCCTTGGTTTCGGGGATCAGTAGGCCTGCTTGTCGTTGGCGCGGATGAAGTCGAGCGTTACCTTGCCGGCCATGACCTTGTAGGCCCAGCTTGTGTAGAAGACGATTAACGGCATGAAGATCAGCGTCGCGCCGAACATCAGAGCAAGGGTGAAGTGAGATGAGACGGCATCCCAGGCGGTCAATCCCGAGGCTGGATCGCTGGACGAGGGCATCACGAATGGGAATAGGGCGACTCCGGCGGTGCCGATGATGCCGGTCATGGCGAGCGAAGAGGCGATGAAGGCCAGACCCGGACGGCGCGCCCAGGCCAGCAGCGCGCCGCCGATGAGTCCGGCGATGCCGAGTCCCGGCACGCCCCAGAGCCAAGGATGCCGCTGGAAGTTGTGCAGCCAGCCGCCCGGGACGAGCGCGACCTGCTTGTCGAGCGGATTGGGCAGGGCCGCCGGGTCGGCGCCGGCCGTGATGACGTGTCCGGGCAGGTGCGCTACCCAAAAGCCGGCGGCGATGAAACCAAGCAGCGCGATGCCGGCGCAAATCAGCGCAGCGGTGCGGCTGCGCGCGAAGATGTCGCCTTCGCTGCGTAGCATCAGGTAATGCGCGCCGTGGGCGGTGATCATGGCGCTGCTGACCATGCCGCAGAGCAGCGCGAAGGGATTGAGCAGCGCCCAGAAGCTGCCGGTGTAAAAAGGGCGTAAGGTGTCGTCGAAGTGAAAAGGCACGCCTTGCAGCAGGTTGCCGAAGGCGACGCCAAAGATCAGTGGCGGCACGAATCCGCCCACGAACAGGCCCCAATCCCAGGTGCTGCGCCAGGTCGGGTTGGCGATCTTGGAGCGGTAGTCGAAGCCGACCGGGCGGAAAAAGAGTGCCCAAAGCACCGCCAGCATTGCCCAGTAGAAGCCGGAGAAGGCGGTGGCATAGACGAGCGGCCAGGCGGCGAAGATGGCGCCGCCGCCGGTGATGAACCAGACCTGGTTGCCGTCCCAGTGGGGCCCCACGGTATTGATGACGACGCGGCGCTCCACGTCATCCTTGGCGACGAAGGGTAAGAGCGTGCCGACGCCCATGTCATGGCCGTCCATGATGGCGAATCCCACCAGGAGCACCCCCACCAGCAGCCACCAGATGAACTTCAAGGTCATGTAGTCGATCATGTGCTGTTCTCCTTCGTTTAGAAGTCCGACGGGTGACGTTGGGCGGGGGTGCCGGGGGAAACTATGCTCGCTTGAGCGGCGAAACGAGTATCGCCATAGCGGCCATTACCGAGGCTGGCGGGGCCTTGGCGGGCGAACTTGACCATCAGATAGAGCTCGACGGCCAGCAGCAGGGTATAAAAGCCGACGAAGCCAGCCAGCGAGCCATACAGGCTTTCCGGGGTGAGGCTGGAGACCGATAGATGCGTGGGCAGCACGCCATAGATGGTCCAGGGCTGCCGGCCATATTCAGCGACGAACCAGCCCAGCTCGCAGGCAATCCAGGGCATGGGGATGAACCACACGGCCCAGCGCAACAGCCAGGTTTTTTCGCTGAAGTTGTCTTTCAGGCTGTAATAGAGCGCGAAGGCAAACAGGGCGAAGAAGGCAAAGCCCAGGCCCACCATCAGGCGGAAAGCCCAGAACATGGGGGCTACCTTGGGGATGGTGTCGGCGGCGGCGCGGGCGATCAGCTCCGGTGTCACCTGGTTCATGTCGCGCACGTATTTCTTCAGCAGTAGGCCGAAGCCGAGATCGGCCTTGTGCGTCTCGAAGACGGCCTGGGCAGCCGCTTTTGCAGCGGGATCGGCGTGCTTATCGCGCAGGATTTCGAGCGCTTTTACGGCCTGCACGCCGGAGGCGATGCGTTGCCGGTTCTCGGCTTCGATTGCTTTGATGCCGGGGATTTCCTTATCCAGGGAGCGGGTGCCGATGATGCCCATGACCCAGGGGATTTCCAACGCGTAGCGGTTCGTTCGGGTGGCATCGTCGGGCAGGGCGAACAGCGTGAAGGGCGCCGGCGCCGGATGGGTTTCCCACATGCCTTCCATGGCCGCGAGCTTGGTTTGCTGCGACTTGGTGACGGTGTAGCCGGATTCATCGCCGAGCACGATCACCGAGCAGACGGAAGCAAAGCCGAAGGCCGCCGCGATGCGGAACGAGCGCTTGGCGAATTCGAGGTCGCGCCCTTTGAGGATGTACCAGGACGAGATGCCGAGCACGAACAAAGCAGCGGTGACATAGCCGGCCGAGACGGTGTGCACGAACTTGGCCTGGGCGGTCGGATTGAACACCACGGCCCAGAAGTCGGTGAGTTCCATGCGCATGGTGACGTAGCTGAAGTCGGCGCCGACCGGGTCTTGCATCCAGCCGTTGGCGATGAGGATCCACAGGGCCGAGAGATTGGAGCCCAGGGCCATCAGAAAAGTGACGAGCAGATGTTTCTGCTTCGAGAGCCGCTCCCAGCCGAAGAAGAATAGGCCGATGAAGGTAGATTCCAAAAAGAAGGCCATCAGGCCCTCGATCGCCAAGGGCGCGCCAAAGATGTCGCCAACGTAGTGCGAGTAATAAGCCCAGTTGGTGCCGAACTGGAACTCCATCGTGATGCCGGTGGTGACACCCAGCGCGAAGTTGATGCCAAAGAGCTTGCCCCAGAACTGGGTCATGTCCTTGTAGATCTGGCGACCCGTGAGCACATAGCAGCTCTCCATGATGACCAGGATGAAAGCCAGCCCCAGGGTCAGGGGCACGAACAGGAAGTGATACATCGCCGTCACGGCAAATTGCAGCCGCGACAGGTCCACCAGTTCATCGGTGAGCATGGGCGGGGGCTCCTTCTTGTGAATGAGGGGGTTGGTGCGGGGGGGAAGCAGTCACCCTGTCGAGCAGGCCCTGGGCGATGGCGTCGATCTCCGCGGGGGGGCGGGCTTGATCGGCGAAGCAGGCGAACCAGATGACGGTCAGGAGCGCCAGCTTGAGTACGATCACCCCGGCCAGCTCGATGGCCAGAGAAGACTTGCGGGGAGGTGGGAGTCGCTGCATCTCGGTCGGTGTCAGGGTTCTGCTTCCGAGTCTCCTAGTACAAACACCGTGCCAGCTTCGGGTTTGTTTTCTATTGCTTTGAATTCATTTGATTTTTTGCTTATTCGGCGATACCGGATGGCCTGTTCGTGTCTGCTCTTTGTCAAATGTGGCAAAATTGCTTGACGTTTTTGACGTGAGGGGGCCATGCGCGCCGATTCCCTCTCCGAACTGGTCTCTTTTCTCGATGGCTTGCCCGAGCCGCGTATCGTCATGGATGCCGATTACCGCATCGTCGCGGCCAATCAGGCGTATGCGCGCGAGTTCGGCGCTAGCCAGGCGCTGCTCGGGCGCACCTGCTATGCCGTGTCGCACCGTTTCGATGTGCCTTGTGACCAAGCCGGCGAGTCTTGTCCGCTCAGTCGCTGCCAGGAAAGCGGTAGTCCGCAGCGGGTGTTGCATTTGCACTACACCCCGCGGGGCGAGGAGCATGTGGATGTCGAGCTCACGCCGATCCGCGATGAGCGTGGTCGGGTGCGCTACTTCGTCGAGACCATGCGCGTCGTGCGCCAGGCGAGCAGCAAGGCGGCGGCGCGTGGCTTGGTGGGGCGTTCGCCTGCCTTCGTGCGGATGCTCGAGCGCATGTTGCGTGTCGCGGGTTCGAGCGCCGCGGTGCTCTTGCTCGGCGAGACCGGCACGGGCAAGGAGCTCGTGGCGCGCGCCATCCACGAGGCCAGCGAGCGCAGTACCGGCCCTTTCGTGGCGGTCGATTGCGCCGGCTTGACCGAAAGCTTGTTCGAGAGTGAGCTATTCGGCTACGAGAAGGGCGCGTTTACCGGCGCCAGCCACCGCAAGCTTGGCCTTGTCGAGGCTGCCGCCGGCGGCACGCTGTTTCTCGATGAAATCGGCGAGCTGCCGCCTGCCTTGCAAGTCAAGCTGTTGCGTCTCTTGGAAACGGGCACGTACCGGCGGGTTGGTGGCTTGGATAGCCTGGCCGCGGATTTCCGCCTCGTGTCGGCCACTCACCGCAACCTGCCGGCCATGGTCGAGGCTGGCGAGTTTCGCCGTGACCTGTATTTCCGCATCAACACTTTTCCCATCCATACCCCGGCGCTGCATGAGCGGCGCGAGGATATTCCCCTGCTCGCGCAGTCTTTGCTCGAGCGCGTGGATCGCCGCAAAGGCCGGCGCTTTACCGCGGCTGCTTTGGATGCTCTGGTGCATCGTCGTTATTCCGGCAACATTCGTGAGCTGCGCAATCTGATCGAGCGCGCCACGCTGATGGCGGATGGGGATGAGATCGACCTTGCCGATTGTCTCGATGCCGAGGAGTACCGGCTGTCGCCGTCGACTACGGTAGCGACGGGCGCAGCTTTTTGTCTGGCGGAGCCTACCGACCTCGCCGGTCTCGAGGCGCGCTATCTGGAGTGGCTATTGCCGCGCTGCCAGGGCGATGTGGCCAAGGCCGCCGCGCAGCTCGGCGTCAGTCCCCGGACCTTGTACCGTAAGCTGCAAGCGCGGCGGCGCGGCGCGGCTACATAGGCGCGCCGCGGCCGTATCCGCGCCGGCGGCTTTGCCTTATCATCGCCGCCTTCTGCGCATGCGCCAGCCGGGCAGGGTGTCTTGGCGCGTCGTCCCTTCTGCGTGAGGCTGCTTTGAAGATATTTTCACCGCTTTACCGCCGCGCCCTGCAATGGGCGCGGCACCCGCGCGCGCCCTGGTACCTGGGCGGCATGAGCTTTGCCGAATCCTCGTTCTTCCCGGTGCCGCCCGACGTGATGTTGGCGCCCATGTGCCTGGCCTCGCCCGCCAAGGCTTGGCGTTTCGCGGGCATCACGACGCTCACCTCGGTGCTGGGCGGCTTGTTCGGCTACGCCATCGGCCATTTCGCGCTCGACTCAATCTTGCCGTGGCTGCAACAGACGAGTCATTGGGCAACCTACCAGAGCGCGGTGGCCTGGTTCGAGCGTTGGGGCGTTTGGGCGGTGTTCATCGCCGGCTTTTCGCCGATTCCCTATAAGGTGTTTACGCTTGCCGCCGGGGCCTTGTCGATGCCGCTTGTGCCGTTCATCCTGGCTTCCTGCGTTGGCCGGGGCCTGCGCTTCTTCCTGGTGGCGGGGTTGATGGCCTGGGGCGGCGCGCGCATGGAAGCGGCGCTGCACCGCTATGTGGATCGGCTAGGGTGGGCCAGCGTGGCCGTGGCGGTGCTGGCCGGGCTCTGGTACGGCTTGGACTGATGGGCCGAGGCTAGGATCAACGCGCCGCCGCATTCCTGCGGCGCGCACGGCTTATAGATTGAGCAGGGTCTGGGTATGGTGCGCGATCATCCACTCCTCGTTGGTGGGGATGACGAGCACGTCCACACTGCTATCCGGGGCGCTGATGCGGATATCGTGACGGGCGTTGGCCTCAGGCGCGATCTTGACGCCCAGCCAGCCGGCTTGGGCGCCGACGCGGCGACGGATTTCCACCGCGTGCTCGCCGATGCCGCCGGTAAACACCAAAGCATCCAGGCCGCCGGCCGCGGCAGCCAGGGAGCCGAGCTCGCGCACGATGCGATAGCAATAGAGTTCCACTGCCTCGGCGGCTTCGGGCTTGTCGGAAGCGAGCAGGGTGCGCATGTCTTGGCTGATGCCGGAGACGCCCAGCAGACCCGATTCCTTGTAGAGCAGCCGGGTCAGTTCCTTCACCCCCATGCCTTTGTTTTCCATCAGGTAGAGGAGCACGCCCGGGTCGAGGTTGCCGGTGCGGGTGCCCATCATCAAACCATCGACGGCGGTAAAGCCCATGGTCGAGGCGACGCCCTTTCGCCCCACCATGGCCGCCATGCTCGAACCGTTGCCAAGATGGCAGATCACCACCCGGCCTTCGGCCCGCGCTGAATGCTGCGGCAGCACTCGGGCGATGTATTCGTAGGAGAGGCCATGAAAGCCGTAGCGGCGCACGCCTTCGGCAGTGATGTGGCGGGGCAGGCCGAAGAGCTGTGCGACTTCGGGCTGGTGCCGGTGAAACGCCGTATCGAAGCAAGCGACTTGCGGCACGTTCGGCATCAGCGCCTGGATGGCCTGGATGCCGGCCAGGTTGTGCGGCTGATGCAGCGGCGCGAGCGGGGTGAGGGCCGCGAGCTGCTCTAGGGTCGGCGCATCGACGCGGATTGGCTTGGCATAGCGCTGACCGCCATGCACCACGCGGTGGCCGACGGCGATGATCTCGCGCCCGGCGCTGTGCTCGGCATACCAGCGGAACAGGTAGTCGAAGGCTTGCTGATGATCGGGGCTCGGCATCGGCAGCGCCTCGTCCGCTACCTTGATGTGGGCGTGATCCTTGGCTAAGAGGCGCGCTTCGGGGGTGCCGATGCCATCGATCTGGCCTGAGACCAGAGCCGTGTCGGCGAGCGGGTGAGTCAAGGAGAAGACGGCGAACTTGATCGAGGACGAGCCGGCATTGATGGTGAGAATGGCCTGCTTGTTCATGGCTTAAGCGCCTTTCTTGCGATTGGCGTGGGCGATCAGCGCGGCCACGGCGCAGGAGGCGGTGCGGGTCTCGGCAGTGTCGGCGCGCGAGGTGAGGATGATCGGCACGCGAGCGCCTAGGACGACGCCGGCGGTGAGGGCATTGGCCAGGTATTCGAGCTGCTTGGCCACCATGTTGCCGGATTCGAGATCGGGCACTACGAGGATTTCCGCATGGCCGGCGACTGGCGACTTGATGCCCTTGGTCATTGCGGCCTCGATCGAGACGGCATTGTCGAAGGCGAGCGGGCCATCCAGCACGCCGCCCTTGATCTGGCCGCGGTCCGCCATCTTGCACAGGGCGGCGGCGTGTAAGGTCGACTCGATCTTGGGATTCACGGTTTCCACGGCCGATAGAATCGCCACCTTGGGCTCGGGGATGCCCATGATGTGCGCCAGGTCGATGGCGTTTTGGATGATGTCGACCTTTTCTTCCAGGCTGGGCGCGATGTTGATGGCCGCATCGGTGATCAGCAGCGGGCGGTGATAGGTGGGCACGTCCATGAGAAAGACATGGCTGATGCGCCGCGCCGTGCGCAGGCCGCTGGCACGCGAGACGACCTCGCCCATCAGTTCGTCGGTATGCAGGCTGCCCTTCATCAGGGCTTCGGCATCGCCGGTGCGCACCAGGGTCACGGCCAGGGCCGCCGATTCATGACTGTGCTTGGTATTGACGATGCGAATGCCGGTCAGGTCGATGCCGAATTCTTCGGCCACGGCGCGGATCTTGGATTCGGGTCCGACGAGAATGGGCTCGATGATGCCTTCCTGGGCGGCCATCACCGGGCCTTTGAGCGATTCCCGGTCGCACGGATGAGCCACGGCCACAGGAATCGCTTCGAGGCCCTTGACCCGCGAGATGAGCCGGTTGAAGCGCTCTTCCTTATTGTCGATGGTCACGTCGGGCATGTGCACGGCGCGGCGCTCGACCTTCTCGGTGGGGGCGAGCACTTCGGCGGTGCCCTCGACCACGGTGAGGCCATCCTGGTTCGTGCACACGCAATCCATCAACACATGCTTGTTGTGCTCGAACTTTTGCCGCGCCGTCACGGTGATGGTGATCGTGTCGCCGACGCGCACGGGGCGGGCAAAGTGCAGGGCCTGGTCGATGAGGATGGTGCCGGGCCCGGGAAACTGGGTGCCCAGCACCGTGGAGATGAGAGAGCCGCTCCACATGCCGTGCGCCACCACTTCCCGGAAGATGCCGCTGTGGGCGAATTCCGGGTCTACCACGGCCGGATTCACGTCGCCGCTCATGATGGCGAACAGCTTGATGTCCTCGCTTTGCAGGGTGCGGGTCAGCGAGGAACTGTCACCCACCTGGATTTCGTCGAAGGTGCGGTTGACGATCATGCGTTCTTGTTGGTCGATGTGCATGGGGCTCTCCCTGATTGGTGTGGATTAGCCGACGATGTGGTAGCCGCCGTCGATGTAGATGGTGCCGCCGGTCAGACTCTTGGCCACATCGCTCACCAGGTAGGCGGACAAGGCGCCGATGTCCTCGATCGACACCAGGGTATGCAAGGGCGCGCGCTCGATGGCGGTTTCCATCAGTTTGTCGAATTCCTTGATGCCCGAGGCGGCGCGGGTGGCGAGGGGCCCTGGGGAAATGGCGTGCACGCGGATGCCCTTGGGGCCCAGCTCGGCGGCCAGATAGCGCGACACGGATTGGAGCGCGGCCTTCACCGGACCCATGATGCCGTAGTTCTGGATCACTTCGTCGGCGCCCATGTAGCTCATGGTCAATAGGCAGCCGCCATCCTTCATTAGCGGTTCCGCTAGGCGCGCCATGCGCACGAAGGAATGGCAGGAGATGTCCATGGCGCGCAGAAAGCCTTCGCGGCTCGAATCCGTCACGCGCCCGTGCAGGTCTTCTTTCGGGGCGAAGGCGATGGAATGCACGAGAAAGTCGAGCCGCCCCCATTTTTCTTCGATCTGCTTGAACAGGGCCTCCATTTGATCCGCCTTTTCCACGTCGAGCGGCGCGATGATGTCGGCGCCGAGGATTTCGGCTAAGGGGCGGACGTAGGCTTCGGATTTCGCGTTCAGGTAGGTGATGGCCAGATCGGCGCCGCAGAGGTCGAAGGCCTTGGCGCAGCCGTAGGCGATGCTGTGATTGTTGGCAACGCCGACGACCAGGCCTTTTTTGCCGTGCAGGTTGAACATGCTGGGAGACTCCCTTTTTTATGAATGGATGGCGACAGTATAAGTTTTTTTGCGCCGCAGCAAAATGCTTCCTGGGTTGCGCTCGATTGCGGCGCGGACGCTAGCTTATCGAAGTTTTTGCGCGTGCATATGAAGGAATTGTGACCTGCCGGCGTTTGATCCAGGTCATGAAACTGGCACACGCTCGGGCTATGCTTGCCTCATCTCAGCTTGTTCGGGAAGGAGAGGCGATGACTTCGGCGAGCCTTGAGCGCATCCTGCGCAAATACGACGGTAGTCCCCACAATCTCTTGCAGATTTTGCGCGAAGTGCAGGAAGAGGCGGGCTGGATCAGCCCCGCGAGCATCGCTGCCCTGGAAGAAGCGCTGGGGGTGCCGCGCGCGAAAATCGTCGGGGCGGCGAGTTTTTATGCCTTTCTCTACCTCGAGCCGGTTGGGCGCTACCGCATTTTGTTCTCCGACAACATCACCGATCGTATGCTCGGCAACCGGGCACTGCTGGCGCAGCTTTGCAACTTGCTCTGGATCGAGCCGGGCAAGATGTCCGAGGATGGTCTCGTGAGCGTCGATACCACCTCCTGCACCGGCATGTGCGACCAAGGCCCGGCGCTGCTCGTGAATGGGCGCGCGCTGACGCGCATGAACGCTGAGCGCATCGAGGCCTTGGCCGAGCAGGTGCGCAACCAGGTGCCCGTTGCCGAATGGCCGGCCGAGTGGTTCGTGGTAGAGGACAACGTACGCCGCCGCGACATCTTGCTGGCTAGCGCCTTCGAGCCGGGGTCGGCGCTACGCGCCCTGCATGCCCGGGTCGAGACCCAAGGGGTGCAGGCATCCAGTCCGCGTTCCTGGCGCGAGGGGCTGCCGCGTGGCTTGGTCGGACCGGCTACCATGCTCGACGAAGTAAAACATGCCAACCTGCGTGGCCGGGGCCGGGCGGGCTTCACCACTGGACTCAAATGGGAGGCGTGCCGCAACGCGCCCCTGGCACCGGGCCAGGACCGCATCGTGGTCTGCAACGCCGATGAAGGGGAGCCCGGCACCTTCAAGGACCGGGTGCTGCTCACCTCCCATGCCGACATGGTGTTCGAGGGCATGACGCTCGCCGCCTACGCCGTCGGCGCGCGCCGGGGTTTTCTTTATCTGCGTGGCGAGTACCGCTACCTGCTCGAACATTTGGAGGGCGTGCTGGCGCGGCGCCGGCGCGACAACCTGCTCGGTCACAACATCCTTGGCATTCCCGGGGCGGACTTCGACATTAAGATCCACGTCGGTCTGGGCGCCTACGTCTGTGGCGAGGAGTCGGCCTTGATCGAATCCCTCGAAGGCAAGCGCGGCACCCCCCGCAATCGGCCGCCATTCCCGGTGACGAACGGCTATCTCGATCAGCCCACCATCGTCAACAACGTCGAGACCTTTGCCGCCACCGCCCTGATCGCCCTGCATGGTGGCGAGTGGTACAGGAACATCGGCACCGCCCAGTCGGCGGGCAGTAAGCTACTTTCCGTCTCCGGCGACTGCGAGCGGCCCGGCATCTACGAGTTTCCCTTCGGCGTGACGGTGGCCGAGGTGCTGGAAGCTTGCGGCGCCCGGGATACCCAGGCGGTGCAGGTGAGCGGCCCTTCCGGCTTCACCATCGCCGCGCATGAGTTCGGCCGCAAGATTTGCTTCGAGGATATTCCCACCGCTGGGGCCTTCATGGTGTTCGACAAGCGCCGGGACATGTTCGAGGTGGCGCGCAACTTCGTGCATTTCTTCGCGCATGAGAGCTGCGGCTTCTGCACCCCTTGCCGGGTGGGCACCTCGCTCCTCAAGAATCTGATGGATAAGCTCCACAATGGTCACGGATCTCCCTACGACTTCCAGGAGATCGAGCGGCTCAATCACATTTTGCAGGCCATGAGCCATTGCGGCCTGGGGCACTCGGCTTGCAATCCGGTGCTCGATACCATCGAGAAGTTCCGGCCGGCTTACGAGGCGCGTCTGGTGCACCGCGATTTCACTCCGGCTTTCGATCTCGACCGGGCCCTGTCCCAGGCCCGCCAGATGACCGGACGCGACGACGCGTTGGCCCATTTCGGCGTTGAACATGGAGAGACCCAATGAGCGACACCTTTATCCTGGATGGCCGGGAGATTCCTTTTGCGCCCGGCCAGACCATTCTCCAGGCCGCGATGGCCGCCGGTGTCTATATCCCGCGGCTTTGCTATCACCCGGAATTCAAACCGCACGGCTCCTGCAAGCTCTGCACCGTCAAGGTGAATGGCCGGCACACGGCCTCCTGCACCTACAAGGCGGCGCCGGGGCTCGAGGTGGAAAGCAACACCGAGGAGCTGAACGCCGAGCGGCGCACCCTGGTACAGATGCTGTTCGTGGAAGGCAACCATTTCTGCCCCTCCTGCGAGAAGAGCGGCGACTGCCAGCTTCAGGCTACGGCCTATGAGCTGGGCATGATGTCGCCGCATTTCGATCATTTCTTCCCGGATCGACCGGTGGATGCTTCTCACCCCGATCTTTTGCTCGACTTCAACCGTTGCATTTTGTGCTCCTTGTGCGTGCGCGCCAGCCGGGATGTGGATAAGAAGAATGTCTTTGCCCTGGCCGGGCGCGGCATCGGCTCGCATCTCATCGTCAATGCCGCCTCGGGCCGGCTCGCCGATACCAACGTGGCCCTGGAGGACAAGGCAGTGCAGGTCTGCCCGGTAGGGGTCATCCTTAGAAAGCGCCGTGGCTTTGCCGTGCCGATCGGCCAGCGCACCTACGACAAAGCGCCCATTTCCGGACAGGCGCGGACCACCTGGCAGGAGGAGGGGTGAGATGAACGTCGCGGCCAAGAAAAAACTCAAGGTGGCTACCACTTCGCTGGCCGGCTGTTTCGGCTGCCATATGTCTTTTCTCGATATCGACGAGCGGCTTTTCGAGCTCGTCGAGCACGTCGAGCTCGATCGTTCGCCGCTCACAGACATCAAGGAAGTGGGAGCGTGCGACATCGGCATCATCGAGGGCGGCCTGTGCAATGCCGAGAATGTGCATGTGTTGCAGACATTTAGGCGCCAGTGCAAGGTGCTGATCGCCCTAGGCGCCTGCGCGGTGAATGGCGGTCTGCCGGCCCAGCGTAATCACCTGCCACTCACCGACATTCTCTCCGAGGTCTATCTGTCCAGCCCGGGGCTGGGTAATGGCTTGATCCCCAACGACCCGGAGCTGCCGCTGCCATTGAATCAGGTGCATCCCATCCACGAAGTGGTGAAAGTGGATGTATTCATTCCCGGCTGTCCACCTTCTGGCGATGCCATTTGGAGCGTGCTCACCGATTTACTCGCCGGGCGCGAGCCGCGCCTCGGGCATGGCCTGATCCACTACGATTGAAGGGGCGACCATGAGCTTTAATCTCGAAACCGCCGCGCATCCGGAAAAGCTGCGCCGTGTCGCCATCGATCCCGTGTCCCGGGTCGAAGGACATGGCAAGGTGACGCTGCTTTTGGATGAGCAGAACAAAGTGCATCAGGTGCGCTTGCACATCGTCGAATTCCGAGGCTTCGAGCGTTTCATCCAAGGCCGGCCCTACTGGGAAGTGCCGGTGATGGTGCAGCGCCTGTGCGGCATTTGTCCCGTGTCCCACCACTTGGCTGCCGCCAAGGCGCTCGACCGGGTGCTCGGGGTGAAGCACCTGACGCCTACGGCGGAAAAGATGCGCCGCTTGATGCACTACGGCCAGATGCTCCAGTCCCACGCCTTGCATTTTTTCCACCTGTCGTCGCCCGATCTGCTGTTTGGCTTCGATTCCGACGTGGCCAAGCGCAATATCGTCGGTGTGGCCGAGAAATACCCGGAAACCGCGAAGAAGGGCGTGCTGCTACGTAAGTTCGGTCAGGAAGTGATCCGTTGCACAGCGGGTAAGCGCGTGCATGGCACCGGCGCCATTCCCGGTGGGGTGAACAAGTCCTTGAGCCGCGCCGAGCGCGATGCGCTCCTGGCCGACATCTATCGCATCGTCGCCTGGAGCCGCGAGGCCGTGCATCTGGCTCGCGAGCTGCACACCAGCAACCCGGCGCTGTACAACAGCTTTGGCATCTTCCGTTCCAACATGCTGTCCATCGTCGGCCACAATGGCGATTTGGACTTCTACCACGGTAGCCTCCGGGCTCGGGACGACAACGGCGGCATCATCTTCGACGGGGTGGATTACCAAGGCTACAACACCATCCTCGAAGAGGAAGTGAAGCCCTGGAGCTATATGAAGTTCCCCTACATCAAGTCCCTGGGCAAGGAGCAGGGCTGGTACAAGGTGGGGCCGCTCGCCCGGGTGCAGAACTGCGACCGGATTCCCACACCGCTAGCCGAGGCCGAGCGGCGCGAGTTTATCGATTATGCCGGCGGCACGCCGATGCACGCCCCGCTGGCATATCACTGGACGCGCATGATCGAGGTGCTGCACGCTGCCGAAGTCATCAAGGACCTGCTGCACGACGACGATATCCTGGGCAACGACCTGATGACCGAGGGCGCGCGCCAGCAGGAGGGGGTAGGGGTGATCGAGGCGCCCCGGGGCACGCTCATCCACCATTATCAGGTGGATGAGAACGATCTCGTCACCCTGTGCAACCTGATCGTTTCCACCACGCACAACAACCAGGCCATGAACGAAGCGGTGCGACACGTGGCGCGGCGCTACCTGCACGGCAAGGAAATCACCGAGGGCTTGCTGAACCACATCGAGGTGGCCATTCGCGCTTTCGATCCTTGCTTGTCTTGCGCCACCCACGCGCTGGGCAAGATGCCCTTGGAGGTGGAACTGCTCGATGCCGAGGGGCGCTGTCTCGACCGGCTCGCCAAGCATGGTGATGGCCGCTTCTACCCCGGCCTTGGCCAGGGCGCGTGAGTTGGGCGATGCGTCCGGACATCGTCATCTTTGCGACCGGCAATCCGAGCCGCGGCGATGATGCCATCGGGCCGCTGCTGCTAGAGCGCCTGCGTGCTTGGCTGCCCGGTGAGCCACAAGGCGTGCGCTTCGAGCTGGTCGAGGATTTTCAGCTCCAAGTGGAGCACGCGCTCGATCTCGAGGCGCGCGCCCTGGCGCTGTTCATCGATGCCGGCAGCGCGACGCCGGCGCCGTTTCACTTCGCCGCCGTGCGGGCGGCGGCGGATTTCACCCACACCTCCCATGCGTTGAGCCCGGCAGCCGTGCTGCACGTCTATGAGAGACTCCAGGGACGGCCAGCGCCCGCGGCCTTCGTGCTCTGCGTGCGCGGCGTCTCGTTCGAGCTAGGCGCGCCCGTGAGCGCCGCGGCCCAGTGCCATCTCGAAGCGGCTTGGGTAAAGCTCCAGACCTTGTGCCGCGAACCGTCGGCCATGGCCTGGGGCGTATAATTGGGCGCTAAGAAAAACCATTGCGAGCCGGTGCAGGGCAAGTCGTACGGCGCGCGACGCGCCAGACCGCTCGCGCGTCTCGGCGCGGGAGCTGGTCCCGTGCAATGCCGTCCTGGCTGCAAAGTGGGTTGTGCGATGCGCCCAATCGCAGTCGTCCAGCCATTTGGCATCGTCCTTGCCGCCTTTTCAGGCGTAGCAAAACGGGAGCCCGTTCATCATCATGTCAAAGCGTATTCTTTTCCTACTTGGCGCCGTGCTATTGGCGGCGCTGGCGGCGGCTTGGTGGCTCATGCGGCCAGCGCCGCTACCCGAGTGGATGGTTGCCGGCAATGGCCGGCTTGAAGCAACCGAAGTGGACGTGGCAAGCAAAGTGGCGGGCCGCTTGCTCACGCTCGTGCCACAGGAGGGCGATTGGGTCGAAGCCGGGCAGGTGGTGGCGACGCTCGACGCCGAGGATCTCGCCGCCCGGCTCAGGGCTCAGGAAGCCCAGGTGCGCCAGGCCCGCGAGGCCGCGCGTGAAGCCAGCGCCGGGGTAAACAAGGCGGCCGCCGATGCCCGGCTCGCGGCCCAGGTGTTGGCGCGTACCCGCCAGCTCGTGCGCCAGGGCTTCGTTTCGAGCCAGCGTTTGGATCAAGATCAAGCCGCGCAGCAAGCTGCTGCGGCCGCGCTCGCCGCGGCGCGGACTCGGGTGGCGGAAGCCGAGGCCCAGGTGGCCGCGGCCGAGGCCCAGGTGGAAAGCCTGCGCGCCACTTTGGCCGATAGCACCCTCAAGGCGCCCATCGCCGGCCGGGTGTTGTACCGCCTGGCGGAGCCCGGCGAGGTGCTTGCCGCTGGCGGCAAGGCGCTCACCTTGCTCGATACCAGCGACTTTTATATGACCGTGTTCCTGCCCACCGCAGCGGCTGGCCGGGTTTCCCCGGGCAGTCCGGCACGCATCGTCCTCGATGCCTGGCCCGGCGAGCCCATTCCCGCTCAGGTCAGCTTTGTCGCGCCCAAGGCCCAATTCACGCCGCGCGAGGTGGAAACCCGCAATGAGCGTGAGAAGCTCATGTTCCGCATCAAAGTGCGGGTCGAGCGTGATTGGCTGGCTCGGCATGCCGGGCGCCTCAACAGTGGCGTGCCGGGCATGGCTTACGTGAGCCTCGACCCGGCCCAGCCCTGGCCGGAATTCCTGCGTCTGCCTTAAACGTCGCGCATGGATGCCAAGCGCCCTTGCGTCGCCCGCCTAGCGGGGGTGAGTCACTTTTATGGCCACGGTGGGGCCAAGCGTGCTGGCCAGATGGGCCGGGTGGCGGCTTTGGATGGCATCGACCTCGAGCTGCCGGGGGGCGTCATGGTCGGTTTGGTAGGGCCGGATGGCGTGGGCAAGTCCACCTTGCTCGCCCTCGTTGCCGGGGCCCGCAAGCTACAGCAGGGCAGGGTGGAAGTGCTGGGTGCCGACATGGCCCTGGCGCGGGCGCGCCAGGCCGTGCAGCCGCGCATTGCTTACATGCCCCAGGGGCTGGGCCGCAATCTCTATCCGACGCTATCGGTGTTCGAAAATGTCGATTTCTTCGGCCGCCTGTTCGGGCTGGCGCGGCCGGAGCGTTTGCAGCGTATCGATGAGCTGCTGCTTAGAACGGGTCTTGCGCCGTTTAGGGATCGTCCCGCAGCCAAGCTCTCTGGCGGCATGAAGCAGAAGTTGGGTTTGTGCTGCGCCCTGATCCACGCTCCAGAGCTGCTCATCCTGGATGAGCCCACCACGGGGGTCGACCCGCTCTCGCGCCGCCAGTTCTGGGCCTTGATCGCCGATTTGCGCCAGCGCCAGCCCGGCATGAGCGTGCTCGTGGCCACCGCTTACATGGAAGAGGCCAATGCCTTCGACTGGCTCGTGGCCATGGACGGTGGTCGGGTGTTGGGCACCGGCACGCCGGCGGAACTACGCCAGCGCACGGGCGCCGACTCCCTCGAACAGGCTTTCATCCGCCTTTTGCCCCCAGCGCGGCGCGCCGGCCACGCTGACCTCGTCATTCCACCCCGGCCGGCGCCCGCCGACGGAGATTGGGCGATCGAGGCGGAGGGGCTGTCGCAGCGCTTTGGCGACTTTACGGCCGTAGATCGGGTCAGTTTTCGCATCGGCCGGGGTGAGATCTTCGGTTTCCTCGGCTCCAACGGCTGTGGCAAGACCACCACCATGAAGATGCTCACCGGCCTCTTGCCGCCGAGCGAAGGGCAGGCGCGTCTCTTTGGTCATGTCGTGGATGCCTCGGACCTGGAGACCCGGCGTCAGGTCGGCTACATGAGCCAGTCTTTTTCCCTCTATGGCGAGCTCACGGTGTCGCAGAACCTCGATCTCCATGCGCGCCTCTTTCATCTACCCGCGGCCCGGCGCCCGGCGCGCATCGCCGCGCTGATGCGCGAATTCGGTCTCGAAACCTATGCCGACACGCTCGCTGAGGCGCTGCCACTCGGCATTCGGCAGCGTCTTTCCTTGGCCGTGGCCGTGGTGCATGAGCCGCGCTTGCTCATCTTGGATGAGCCGACTTCGGGCGTAGACCCCGTGGCGCGGGATCAATTCTGGGCGCTGTTGGTACGGCTGTCGCGCGAGCAGGGCGTGACCATTTTTATTTCCACCCACTTCATGAACGAGGCCGAGCGCTGCGACCGCATCAGCCTCATGCACGCCGGCCGGGTGTTGGCCAGCGATACGCCGGCGGCGCTGGCGGCGGCGCGCGGTCAAGGCGACCTGGAAGCGGCGTTCATCGCTTATCTGGAAGAAGCCGTGGCGGCTTCCGATGCGGCTATGGCGCCATCGGATCGCCCGCGGTCGACCGCGCTGGCCGATGCGCTCGTATCCGATGCGGCCGCGCCGGCCCAGCCTGGGCGCCCGTCGGGGTTCGCGCTTGGGCGCCTGCTCGGCTATGCCTACCGCGAGACTCTGGAACTCTACCGCGACCCGATCCGTCTGGCCTTTGCGCTCTTGGGCTCGGTACTCTTGATGTTCGTCCTGGGCTACGGCATTTCCCTGGATGTCGAGGGCTTGCGCTTTGCCGTGCTGGACCGGGACGATAGCCCGGAGAGCCGCGCCTACGTGCAGAACTTGTCGGGTTCGCGCTACTTCATCGCGCAGCCGCCTCTTACGGGATTTGCCGATCTGGATCGGCGCATGCGTAAAGGCGAGCTGGCCTTGGCGCTCGAAATTCCCCCTGGGTTTGGTCGTGATCTGCGCGCTGGCCGCCAGCCTCAGGTGGGCGCTTGGGTTGATGGCGCCATGCCTTACCGCGGCGAAACCATGCGCGGCTATGTTCAGGGAATGCACCAACACTACCTGGCTGAATTGCAGCGTGCGGCGACGGGGCAGAGTCCGGCGGCAGCCGTCAGATTCGAGGTGCGCTACCGCTATAACCAGGATTTCAAGAGTATCTACGCCATGGTGCCGGCGGTGATCCCGCTGTTGTTGGTGTTCATCCCCGCCATCCTGACGGCTTTGGGCGTGGTGCGGGAGAAAGAGCTGGGCTCGATTACCAATCTTTATGTGACTCCGGTGACGCGCCTGGAATTCCTGCTCGGTAAGCAGCTGCCGTATGTGCTGTTGTCGTTGCTTAGCTTCTTCCTTCTAGTGCTGCAGGCGCGTTGGATTTTCGGCGTGCCGCTCAAAGGCAGTCTGCTCGCCTTGGCACTCGGCGGCTTGCTGTACGTGCTGGCTACCACTGGGCTGGGACTGCTCATGTCCACTTTCACCCGCACGCAAATCGCCGCCTTGTTTGGCACCGCCATTCTCACCATGCTGCCCACGGTGCAGTTTTCCGGTCTGACCACTCCGGTGAGCGCTTTGGAAGGCTTGGGATATTGGATTGGCCAGTGTTATCCGGCTAGCTATTTTCTCGTCATCAGCCGCGGCGTATTCACCAAGGCGTTAGCGTTGTCCGACCTGGTGCCGCAGCTGCTCGCCCTAGCGGCCTTTACGCCCGTGCTTTGGCTGTTGTGCGCGGTGTTGCTGAAAAAGCAGGAGGATTGAGCGTGGATCGCGGCTGGCGCTCTCTCGTCAACATCTACCGGCTGGGCTTGAAGGAACTGCGCTCCCTGGCGGCGGACAAGGTGCTGCTCGCGCTGATGGTTTGGGCCTTTTCGGGCGCCATCTACGAGGCGGCCACAGGAGTGTCGCAGGAACTCAACCATGCGGCCGTGGCCATCGTCGATGCGGATGATTCGCCGCTGTCGCGGCGCATCGCCGCCGCCCTGTATCCGCCTTACTTCAAAAAGCCCGAGTACATCGCGTTCGCGCAAGTGGACCCGGCTTTGGATCAGGGACGCTATTCCTTCGTGCTCGTCATACCCGCGCATTTTCAGCGTGACTTGGCCGCTGGCCGTCAGCCCGAGTTACAGCTCAATGTCGATGCCACGGTGATGAGTCAGGCCTTCATCGGTAGCAGCTACATTAGCCAGATCGTGCAAGGCGAGATCAACGTATTTCTCACTGGGCGGCGCGAGGGGGTAGGGAGCCCGCCGGTACAGCTCGTGACGCGGGCGCGCTTTAATCCCAATCTCAAGGGGTTTTGGTTCGGTGGGGTGATGGAGGTCATCAACAACCTGACCATGCTCACCATCATTCTCGTGGGCGCGGCCTTCATCCGCGAGCGCGAGCATGGCACGCTCGAACATTTGCTGGTGATGCCCTTGCAGCCGCTCGAAATCATGCTCGCCAAGATTTGGGCGAACGGGCTGGCCGTGCTGTGCGGGGCGAGTTTCGCGCTCACCGTGGTGATCCAGGGGGTGCTCGCCGTGCCGATCGCGGGTTCCGTGCCGCTTTTTCTCGGCGCCGCGGCGGTCTATTTGTTCGCGGCCGCTTCCATCGGCATTTTTCTTGGCACCGTGGCGCGCTCCATGCCGCAGCTGGGGCTCCTCATCATCCTCACCATTTTGCCCTTGCAGCTGCTGTCGGGTGGGGTGACGCCGCGGGAAAGTATGCCGGTGCTGGTGCAGGACTTGATGC
>JAOAIO010000016.1:9958-38819 GCA_026414665.1 Azovibrio sp. | reverse complement strand
CCGCCGCTCCTGATCGCCGTGGATCACGAAGGTGGCCGGGTACAGCGTTTCCGGCAGGGTTTCACCCGCCTGCCAGCCATGGCCCGGCTCGGCCAGATTTGGGATCGAGATCCAGATGGCGCTCGTCGCCTGGCGTATCAGACCGGCTATGTCCTGGCCGCCGAACTACGCGCTCGGGGGGTGGATTTTTCCTTTACGCCAGACCTGGATTTGGACTACGGCCGTTCCGGTGTCATCGGCAACCGCGCTTTTCACCGCCGGCCGGAGGCCGTGATCGCGCTTGCCGGAGCGCTGATCGACGGCCTCAAGGCTGCGGGCATGGCTTGCTGTGGCAAGCATTTCCCCGGGCATGGCTGGGTCGAGGCGGATTCTCATCTCGCCATTCCCGTCGATACGCGTAGCCTGGAAGCACTGCAAGAGGACATGCGTCCGTATCGGGCGCTAGCGCTCGATGCGGTCATGCCGGCGCATGTGATCTACCCTGAAGTGGACGACAAAACATCTTGTTTCTCAATGAAATGGCATGGGTATTTGAGAAACGACATAAGGTTTTCCGGGGTCGTTTTCAGCGATGACTTGTCCATGCAAGGCGCTAGCATCGTGGGCGATGCCCTGGCGCGGGTAGAAGCTGCCTACGCAGCCGGCTGCGACATGCTGTTGGTCTGTAATGCGCCGGATGCAGCGGATGCGGTTCTGGCGCGCTGGCAGTGCCTGCCGGACCCGCGCCGCGCTGCGCGCGTTGCCCAGCTCATGCCGCAAACTCCCGCGCCAAGCTGGGCGGCGCTGCAAGCCGAACCGGAATATCGGGCGGCGGTGGCCGCGCTTGCCGCGCTCGAGGAGGGCTGATACGGCCTTGGCGGCCTAAAAAGAACGGGCAGCCGAGGCTGCCCGTGCGTCTTGGCATAAGCCGAAAATTACTTGACCCGGTTACGGTACTCGTCGGTACGCGTATCGATTTCGATCTTGTCGCCGATCTCCACGAAGGCGGGCACCATCAGCTCGAAGCCGGTGCTGATTTTGGCCGGCTTCATGACCTTGCCGGAAGTGTCGCCCTTGACGGCGGGCTCGGTGTAGGTCACTTCACGCACCACGGAATTGGGCAATTCCACCGAGATGGCTTTGTCGTTGTAGAACACCACTTCGCAGGCCATGCCGTCTTCGAGGTACTTGAGCGCGTCGGTCATGTTCTCGGCTTCCACCTCGTACTGGTTGTACTCGGCGTCCATGAATACGTACATGGGGTCGGCAAAGTAGGAGTAAGTGACTTCCTTGCGTTCCAGCACGACCACTTCGAACTTGTCGTCTGCTTTGTAGACGGATTCGGAAGCGGCGCCGGTGAGCAGGTTCTTGAGCTTCATCTTGACCACGGCGGCATTGCGGCCAGACTTGTTGTATTCGGCTTTCTGCACCACCAGCGGGTCGTTCCCCACCATGATGACGTTGCCGGAGCGGAGTTCCTGAGCGGTTTTCATGATCTTTCAGAGCATTGGGCTAGAACGAAACACGCGATTATACCCGTGCTGCGCAGAACTTGACGAGGGCTTCGGCGAGATCGGGTTGGCGGGCGAGCTGCTCGCACCAGATGGCAGCGTGAGCGCGCAGCTCGGGTAGGATGGCCTGAGAAGCCTGCCAGGCCTCTCCCAGGCGGCCGCCCAGGCCGTTCCAGGCGCGCCACAGGTCGGCCATGGGGGGCGGCGCGCCATAGCGTGCCAGGAAAGCTTCCAGTTTCGCGGCGTGGGCGCTGTCTGTCTGGGGGTAGATATGCCAAACCAGCGGTTTGCCAGCCCACTGCGCCCGGACGAAGGAGTCTTCGCCGCGCACGAAATTGAGGTCGCAAGACCAGAGCAGGGCATCGAAGCGGGCTTGCGGGAGAAAAGGGATGGGAACGATGCGCGCTGGGCCTAAGTTCCAGGGACCATTGCCGCCCAGTAGGCGCTGCATACGGGCCATCGGCTTGCCGGGTGGCACAAGGCAGAGGAGGGGGGCGGACTGTCTTCTCCAGACTGTCAGTAGCTCGTCTAGCGGCGCGCTGTCGTAACAGAACAGGCTGATGCGCAGGGTGTCCGGCTCGTTGGCTAACCCTAGTTCGTTCAGGAAGCCGGTTGCCGCGCCAGAAGCGAGAAAAGCATCGCGCCGGGCGAGTAGATCTTTTTCCCGTAACAAGCCGCCTGTGCTCTCTGTAAAGCCCGGAAAGAAAAAGAACTTGGTCAAGGGCAGGCGGGGATGGGGAGACGCGGCGCCGTGACAACCGGCTACCCAGGCTTCCGCGCTTAGGTATTCGAGATTGACCCAGCAGGGCGGTCGAGGCCGGTGGGCCATCGCCACGAGATAAGACTCGGGCGGGTCGCAGGCAAAAGCCTCGATTACCACATCGGCGACTTGGTCGAATGCCAAAGGCTCACTCCAGTGCTCGATGCGGACCCCTTCGCAGTCCTGACCGGCAAAGGGCGGCGCCAAGCCTGGAAGCAAGGCCGCGAGGACCTCGGGCGCATCGATCCACAAACGCACCGCGATACCGTGCTCGTTGGCGAGTTGGCGCGCAAGCCGCCAGCATATGCCGGCATCGCCGAAGTTATCGATGACGCGACAAAAAATGTCCCAGCGCGGCTGGGGCGGGGTAGGGGCTAAGGCGGCTGACATGGAGCGGCATGGTAACATCGCCGCAAGCGCTGGCCGAGCCGCGCGGCTTGATCCCAGGTATTTCCTCACTTCTTGATGGCATGAGTTTCGATCACAAGGCCTTCTTGCTGACCCTGCCGGATTTGCCGGGCGTATATCGCATGTTCTCGGAAACCGGCGTGGTGCTTTACGTGGGTAAGGCCAAGAACTTGAAAAAACGGGTTTCTTCCTATTTTCAAAAAAACCTGGCTAGCCCGCGCATCGCGCTCATGGTGAGCCAGGTGGCGCGCATCGAAACGACTGTGACGCGCTCCGAAGCGGAAGCGCTATTGCTGGAAAACAATCTGATCAAGACCCTGGCGCCGCGCTACAACATCCTGTTCCGAGACGACAAATCCTATCCTTACATCGTCATTACACGGGATGCGTTTCCGCGCTTAGGCTTCTTTCGCGGCAACCCGGACCGCAAAGCCGACTATTTCGGCCCCTATCCTTCGGCGGCGGCAGTGCGCGAGAGCTTGCAGCTGCTGCAGAAGATGTTTCGCTTAAGGACCTGCGAGGACTCCGTTTTCGCCAACCGCTCCCGGCCCTGCCTGCTCTACCAGATCAAGCGCTGCAGTGGCCCGTGCGTAGCCGGACTGGTGCGTGCCGAGGATTATGCCCGGGATGTGCAGCTCGCCACTTGGTTTCTGCTCGGGCGTCAGAACGATGCCGTGCAGCGTCTCACGCATGCCATGGAGCAGGCTGCGGCGCATCTCGCCTTCGAGCAGGCCGCCGTATATCGTGACCAGATCCAAACCTTGCGCCAGGTGCAGGAAAAACAATGCATCGAAAGCCATAAAGGCGAAGATGTGGATGTGGTGGTGGCCGTGCGCGCCGCCGGACAGCTGTGCGTAAACCTGGCTATGGTACGCGGCGGCCGGCATCTGGGGGATCGCCCGCAGTTTCCCGTGCAAGGCGACGATTCCAGTCCGGCAGAGGCCGTGGCCGCGTTCATGGCGCAGCACTATGCCATACACCCGGCGCCCGCTCGCGTGCTGGTTTCGCCGCTCCCGGACGACCTAGAGGAAAGCGCCGCCAGCCTCACCGCCGCGGCCGGACGGCCTGTTCCTATCGCCGAAGCGCGTGCCGTGCTGCACAAAGCCTGGGTGGACATGGCGTTGCAGAATGCCCGTCTCGCCATCGCGGCGCGCAACCAAGCCAGCGCCCAGCAGGCGCAGCGCCTCGAAGCTTTGCGGCAAGCGCTCGGGTTAAGCGAGCCCTTGGAGCGCATCGAATGTTTCGATATCAGCCATACCCGGGGCGAAGCGCCGGTGGCCTCCTGCGTGGTCTACCAAGGGCACGGCATGAAACGCGCCGACTATCGCCGCTTCAATATCCGCGATATCGAGCCGGGGGATGACTATGCCGCCATCCGCCAGGCGGTGAGCCGGCGTTACGACAAGCTGGCCGAAGGCGAAGGCGTGGCGCCGGACCTGATTCTCATCGACGGCGGCAAGGGCCAGGTGGCGATGGCGGCGGCGGCCCTCGCAGAGCTGGGGCTCGCGCATTTGCCTATCGTTGGGGTGAGCAAGGGGGAAGGGCGCAAAGTCGGGCTCGAAACCCTGGTATTCGCCGATGGCCGCGAAGCTTTACAATTGGGAGCCGACAGCCCGGCGCTACACCTGGTCGTGGAAATCCGTGACGAAGCGCATCGCTTTGCCCTCATGGGACACCGGGCCCGGCGCGGCAAGGCGCGCAACACTTCGAGGCTCGAAGACATTCCGGGCATCGGGCCGGCCCGACGCAAGGCACTCGTGACTCACTTTGGTGGTCTATCCGGGGTGGCGGCCGCATCGGTCGAGCAACTGGCGCAAGTCCCGGGTATTAGTCCGGCTTTGGCCGAAACCATTTACGCAGCGCTGCACTGACAACCGGAGACCCGAATTCCGCTCATGCCTTTCAACCTGCCCATCTTCCTGACCTGGCTGCGCATCCTCGTCATTCCCTTGCTCGTCCTGCTCTATTACTTGCCCCAGGGCTGGTTCTCCGGGACGGAGCGGAATTTATTCGCCACCTTGCTCTTCATGGGCGCGGCCTTCACCGATTGGCTGGATGGTTATCTCGCGCGAAAGCTGAACCAAACCTCCGCCTTCGGCGCGTTTCTCGACCCGGTTGCCGACAAGCTGATCGTGGCCGTCGCGCTCATCATCCTGGTGGAGCTAGAGCGCACCAACGCCGTCGTGGCCAGCATCATCATCGGCCGTGAAATCACCATCTCCGCCCTGCGCGAATGGATGGCAAAGATCGGCGCCGCCAAGAATGTCGCCGTTTCCATGCTCGGCAAGATCAAGACGACAGCGCAAATGCTGGCCATCAGTCTGCTCTTGTACCGCGACCCGCTGTTCGGCTGGAATTCTCTCCAAGTCGGCAATTTCTTGATCTGGTTGGCGGCCTTGCTCACCCTCTGGTCGATGGGCTACTACCTGCACAAAGCCTGGCCAGAAATCGCCAGGCGAGCCGGCACATCTTGCTGAACCGGGGAGGCATGAGGATTCCTGATGCCACACACTTCGAGAAGACGACTGCCGGGTACGCCAAGATCACCGTCGCTCTGCGCCAGTTCGCGCGCGCCTTGCTGCACCAGGACAAGCCATGCGCGAGGCGCAGCCTTCGCTTCTGACGTCAAGCCGCCGAACAGCTCCTCGATTGCCGCGCTGCTTGGCAGACCCTCTCGGGGGAATGACTGCCCCGTTATACGGCTCCGCGCAAAACGTTGACTTTTGCCCTGCCTCCCCTATAATGCGCGCTCGTTTGACGCGGCAGTAGCTCAGTTGGTAGAGCGCAACCTTGCCAAGGTTGAGGTCGAGAGTTCGAGACTCTTCTGCCGCTCCACGCCAAAGGGAAAGTCAAGCGGCTTTCCCTTGGTCTCTAACCGTTATCCCGCAGCTCTTCAGGTTTCCCGCGTCGCGCCGTCCGAACTGCGCAGGCGGGCGAAAAAACGGCTGAAGAAGCTGCTCGGCTGCTGCTTCTCGGCGCAGAATCTGGCATAGGCTTTGTCGCTGACTTGGATATGATTGACGAGCCAGTCGCGCAAAAAATGCAAAATGTCCAAGCTCATCTTCTTGCCTTGCAGCACGTGCTGCCTTTCGGACTGAATGCGATGCACGAATTTGGCATGTGCCAGTTTGTGGGCCGCGAAATCGGGGTAATCGAGCGAGCGCATCATGCTTTCTTCGGCACCAAAATGGGCCACGGTATAGTATTCGAGGCGTTCGAGCAGGTGCTGGCTGACCTCTAGCGGTGCATTGGTGGTGATGGCGTGCCACAGATCGTTCATCACTTCGATGAGCGTCATGTGCTGCGCATCGATCGCTTCGAGCCCGAGCGAATAAGCCTCGGACCATTGCACGATTCCATGATGGTTGAGCATTCGGAATCCTCCTTGCTTGCCGTGGATCTGATTGCGAACCGAGCTGTGGGCTGCCGGGGCGGGGCTGCGGCTCGGCCCGAAGGCAAGAAGCAAAAGCAGTGCCTATTTACGGTAAATGCGTGCGAGAAGGGACTTGAAGCGAACCAAGATGCCCTTAGATTGTCTGTGCACTCGCCGCTGTTTTCGCACCTTCGACCATGTACCGCGTCGTCTCCACCTGCATCGATCACCGAGGCCGTTACGTGACCGAGCCAGGACCTTGGTTCGACGATATCGAACAGGCTCGATACTGGGCGGGGTTACTGCGCCAATCGGGCTATAAAGTGCGCATCGAGAGCCAGGATGGCCGCCTGCCGGAGACCGCCGGTGGCGATACGCAATTGCTCGAGGCTTTGTCGAGCATGGCTTAAGGGGAGGGCGTCAGTTATGTGGAGGACTAGGGAGCCTTGGTGCCCGGGACGGGACTCGAACCCGTAAGGCTTGCGCCGGCGGATTTTAAGTCCGCTATGGTTACCGATTTCATCACCCGGGCAGAAGGCGGGATGCGGATTGTACAGCGCCGCTGGACGTGCCGTAAATTCGTCTAAGCGAGCAGGGGAGTCAAGGTAGAATGCGCGCCCATGCCTGGCCGGGTGTTTGCCCAAAGTTGCCTCATGCCCCTTGACGCTGTTGTGCTCCGTTTCAACCGCCTGTTCCTGTTGCTACACTTGGGCGCGAGCCTGGTCGTATTGCTGCTGCTCCTGCTCCAGACGCGCCCGGTGGGGCTGCCCGACTTGAAACTACAGGCGGGTGAAAGGCTCAGTTGCCTGTCTTACGCTCCTTACCATCGTGACGGGAGGACCCCTTTCGATCCGACGGCTTCCATTTCCCGCGCAGAGATCGTTGCCGATCTGGTAGTGCTTGCGCCTCTGACGCGATGCGTGCGCACCTATGCGGTGCATCAGGGCTTGGAGCAAGTTCCAGATGTGGCCCGTGAGCTTGGCCTTCGGGTTTGGCTCGGCGCCTGGGTCGGACATGACGCACAGCATAACCGGCGCGAGCTGGAGACTGCGCTCGATCTCGCCGAGCGTTATCCAGACGTGGTGCGAGGCTTGATCGTCGGTAACGAGGTGCTGCTGCGCCGCGAGCAGCCGGAAGGCGCGCTCAAGGCCCTACTCGAAGAAGCTCGCCAACGCGCGCCGGTACCGGTGACTTACGCGGATGTCTGGGAATTCTGGCTGCGTCACCCAAATCTAGCCGATAGCGTCGATTTCCTCACCGTTCACATCTTGCCGTATTGGGAAGACGAGCCTGTTGCGGTGGAAGCAGCTGTCGCGCATGTAGACAAGATTCATGCGCGGCTGCAGCAACATTTCGGCAAGCCTATTTTGATCGGCGAAACCGGCTGGCCGAGTCGTGGCCGCCAGCGCGAGGCGGCGCGGCCGGGAAAGGTGGAGCAGGCGCGGTACATCCGTGGCTTTGTTGAAAAAGCGCGCGTCAAAGGCTGGGATTACAATATCATCGAGGCCATTGATCAGCCTTGGAAGCGCCAGCTCGAAGGCACTGTGGGTGGACACTGGGGCTTGCTCGATGCGCACTTGAAGCCGCGTTTTTCATTCGTTGGCGCGGTATCCGAACGCGACACCCTCGGGCCGCCGCTGCTTGTCGCCGGCTTCGGCGTCTTGGTCGTAGCCGCGGGGTTGATCTTGGGGCGAGGCCGTGCTACGTGCCGTACCGGCCTTGCCGGAGCCTTGGCTGCTGGTTTCTGGCTGGGTTTGACGCTCTACTTAGCCTGGGAGCATGGCATGGCCGCCTACCGGAATCTTTGGGAGTGGAGCGTCTTGGGCAGTGTCGCCCTGCTCGGTGCGGCGCTCACCCTGGCGCCCGTCTGGATGTCGAGGCGCCACACTGGCGCCTATGCCGCGTATCAGGCCGGAGATTGGCTAGCCGGCCTGCAAGCCGGCATTCGCCTGGCTCTGCTGTTCGCTGCCGCCACCGCCGCTGTCTTGCTGCTGGCCGACCCGCGCTACCGCGATTTCCCTTTCTGGCTTTACCTGTTGCCGCTGCCTACGTTACTCGCCCAATCGGCATGGCGTCAGGAGGAGGGGCGAGAGGAAGGTATACTCGCCGTCGTGCTCATCGTCTGCGGCGCAGCACGCTGGCTGCAAGAGCCTGGCAATCCCGAGGCTCAGGCCTGGGCCGGGCTCTGTCTCTTGCTCGGCGCGCCTGTCCTGGCCAATATCAGGAGCGCAAGAAGAGTGGCGGGGGCGGCACTGTCGGGGCAATAAAGCACCAATCCCATCAGTCCTACGCTCCAGGCCAGCCAGGCCAAGCCGCGTAAAGGTGCAAGCAGCGCAAGGAGAGCGGCAGCGAGGCTCAAGTAGCCCAGGCGGTTGTGCTCGAAGAGGGCGATGACCCAGTGACGCGAGAGACAACGGACGTTTGCTTCTTGCGCGCAGCGCGTGGCCCAGCCTTCCGCTTCGATCAAGCCATAGCGCAACACCAGGGCGATGCCCAGCGCCAGGCCGGCGGTAACGACAAGTAGCAGTAGGCGACGGCTGACGTCAGAACAGGGCTGCATGTGTGCGGCGGTAAAACAACGAGTAAGCGATGATTATCTTTGATTTGAGTTGTGATGCGGAGCATCGTTTTGAAGGCTGGTTCGCTTCCCATGCCGATTTCGAGACACAACAAACTCAGGGGCTGGTGCGTTGCCCGTATTGCGACTCCCGGGTGATCAGGCGCGTGCCCTCGGTTAGTCATTTGGTGACGCCGCGTCAAGGTGACGCGGCGCAAGCGCATGCTGGGCCGCCGCCGCAGGATCCCGTCGATTGGTTGCGCCGCCTTGGTGAAGTCATCCGTGCAAATAGCGAGGATGTCGGGCGTCGCTTTGCCGAAGATGCGCGCCGGATTCATTACGCCGAAGCTCCGGCACGCGCCATCCGGGGACAGGCGACACGCGAAGAATTTCTCGAATTGCGCGACGAGGGGATCGAGGTTGTGCCACTGCCAATCGCGGTCGATCCGGACAAGCTCAACTAAGGTGGCGCACAGCAATCCATTGCGCGAGGCACCGCGCGAGACCGCATAGCGGATGGCTTGCTGCTTTTTGACATCGCATCGCCGTTATTTTACATAATAGAAATTATGGGAAATTTTGTAGGGCGACAACACCATGCATCATGCTGTGGCGCCACATGCCACATGCGGTTCGGCGGGTGCATGGCTGGGCTGCGGGCTTATTCGATCCGCACCTGCATCGCTTTGCCAGGAAGCGCGCCTTTACGCTTCAAGTAGGCGGCGGCATCGGTGTTGTTGGTTTTGATCGCCCAATCGAGCGCGGTTTCGCCGTTTGCGTTCGCGCTGTTGAGCTGGGCGCCAGCATCGAGCAGGAGCTGCAGGATGTCGATGTATCCTCCTCGAGCCGCGGCCATCAGGGCGGTCATGCCGCTTTCGCTCGCCGCATTCACGTCCGCGCCTTTTTCAAGTAGAAAGCGAGCGGTATCGAGATGGCCGTTGAAAGCGGCGTAGATCAAGGGGGTCCAGCCTTCCATATTGACCTGGGCGCCAGCCTCGACGAGTCGTCGGACGATGGGCAATGCCCCCTGATACGCGGCGATGCGCAGCGCCGAATCCCCGTGCCGGTTGCGGGCATTGACACGCGCGCGTTGTTCGAGCAGCAAGTTGACCAGTTCGAGATTGCCCTCGCGGGCTGCGAGCATGAGCAGAGTATTGCCTTCGCTGTCGGTGGTGTTCACATCCATGCCGCGCCGCAAGAGTTGTAGTACGACGCTTTTGTCGCCCAGTTTGACGGCATTCATCATGTCGTCATAAGACGAGGCGAAGCCAAGGGTCGATATAGCGATCATGCTGCTTGCCAGCAAGATGCGGCAGCGCTTGGGGATGGCGTTCATGTGGCGAAAAACTCCTGGGCGCTGGGGAAAAGCGCAAAAAAATTGTCGGTCGTAGCCTGGGCTACGGTGTTAAGCGGTAGACCGCGTAGGTGGGCGATGGCTTCTGCAACGTGGCGGACGTAGGCGGGTTGATTGGTCTTGCCACGGTACGGTACGGGGGCGAGATAAGGGGCGTCGGTTTCCACGAGCAGACGCTCGAGCGGTACCCGGCTGGCGACTTCCTTGACCTGCTGCGCGTTGCGAAAGGTGACGATGCCGGAAAAAGAGATATGAAAGCCCAGCGCCAGCGCGCGTGCGGCGACTGGCCAAGCTTCGGTAAAGCAGTGCATGATGCCCCCTACCCGCTCCGCCCCCTCCTCTTCCAAGATGGCTAAGGTATCGTCAGCGGCATCCCGAGTGTGGATGATGAGGGGCTTGCCTACGGCAATGGCGGCGCGGATGTGGGTGCGAAAGCGCTGGCGCTGCCATTCCGGCCGGTTTTTGTGCCAGTAATAGTCGAGTCCGGTCTCGCCGATGGCGATTACTTTCGGATGCGCGGCCTGGCGCACGAGGTCGTCGAGTGTCGGCTCGGCGGCATCGGTGTACTCGGGATGCAGTCCGACGCTGGCGAAAAGGTGCCGATGTTGCGTAGCCAAGTTCAGCACCCGCGGAAAGTCTTCCAGATTCACGCCGATGCACAGAGCGCCGGCGACGCCATGGTCTTGCATGGCCGTGAGCACCTCGGGAAGGTGTTCGGCCAGTCCTGGGAAATCCAGATGGCAGTGCGAGTCGATGAGCACGGGCGACATCAGAGCGTGTGGGTTGGCCGAGTGGAATTGAGGACGCCGGCTAAGAGCCCTTCGATCTTGCGCTTGGCTTCCTGGCCGCTTTCGTCGGCATTGAAATGGATGCCGATTCCTTGCGCGCGGTTGTTTTGCGCTCCTGCCGGAGTGACCCAAACCACTTTGCCGGCGATTGGCAGCTTGGCGGGGTCATCCATGAGCGATAGCAGCATGAAAACCTCATCCCCCAGGTTATAGCTGCGTGTCGTAGGGATGAAGATGCCGCCATGCTTGAGCATGGGCATGAACGCGGCATAAAGCGCGGATTTGGAGTTGATGTTGAGCGACAGCACGCTCGGACGCGGCGTAGCGGCTTTGGTGGGTTCGGTCATGGTTTCACTCGACGAACAAGGCGCGGTAATGAAAGAGGAACTGTTCGAGGAACAAGCGCATGTTGAGCGGATGTTCGCTATCTTGGCGAAGTTTAACCAGATAGCGATAAAAACGGACAGTCTTGGGCAACGAAGTGCGCTTGGCCAGGCTCGTGAGCGTGGCGCGGCGGCCAAGATAGAAGCGGACGGCGCCACCCGCGCCCACTAGACCGAGATCGACCAGCCATTTCTGGCCCCAGTCCACGAGCCGTGGGAGGGGGTTGGCGCCTTTGACCGCCTTCAAGCGTTTTTCGAGGGCGGCGGCTGTCGCCATGACTTCGAGCCTGGGGCCGAGCGCTAGACTCTCTAGTAGCGCATCGAGCCACTCGTCCCCGCCTTCGAGCGCGAGTTCGCGCGCCAGCACTGGCGCTCCTCCGGCCAGCGCCAGCCAGGTTTGGGCATCCTGAACCCCGGCTCGTTCGAGTACCTGGACAGCCAGCTCCGCCGCAGGAGGCGATAAGCCGAGTGTCTGGCAGCGGCTGCGCAAAGTCGGCAAAAGGCGCATCGGCTCGCTCGTTAAGAGTAAGAACAAGGTGCCGGCGGGTGGCTCTTCGAGCATCTTCAAAAGCGCATTGGCGGCGCTCCGGTTCAGGCACTCCGCCGGGGTGATGCAGATGATGCGTAAGCCCTGGCGGTGAGTGCCGACGCTCAAATACGCGTCGAGCTCGCGCACCTGTTCGATCGTGATCTGCTGACCGCTGCGCTTGGCTTTGTCTGCGCCTTTGTCAGAGCCGCTGCCCTCGCCTTCCGCGTCGAGCTTGTGCGCTTCAGGCTCGAGTAAACGAAAATCGGGATGATGCCCTTGAGAGAACCAACGGCAAGCCAGGCACGCCTGGCACGCTAGCCCGTCGGGGCGCGGCTGCTCGCAAAGCAGGCCGGCGGCGAAGGCATAAGCCAGCTCGCGCTTTCCCAAGCCGCGCGCTCCGGTCAAAAGGAGGGCGTGCGGCAGCTTGGGGCGCCATTGTTGCAAGCGCTGCCAAGCAGATGCGTAGAGCGAGACTACGTTCATGACGCGCAGGACTGTAAGATGCGGGCGAGCTCCTGGCGAATGTCCGCCACGGATCGTTCGCCATCGATGATGCGAAAGCGCTGGGGATAATGCGCGGCTCGATCGAGATAGGCGCGCCGCACCCGATCATGAAAAGCGGCTTGCTCTTGTTCGAAACGGTCGAGGTGTCGCTGCGTTAGGGCAATGCGGCGCCGCGCCACTTCGCATGGCACATCGAAGAGTAAGGTGAGATCGGGCTGGAGCTCGCCATGCACCCACTGTTCGAGCACGCCCAGCTTGTGGCGGTCCAAGCCTCTACCCCCGCCTTGATAGGCATGGGGGGCATCGGTGAAACGGTCGCACACCACCCAAGCGCCACGCGCGAGCGCCGGTTCGATGACCTGAGCCAGATGCTCGCGGCGGGCGGCGAACATCAGCAGCGTCTCGGTTTCCAGATGCATGGATTCGGACAGTAGCCATTCCCTGAGCTTCTCGCCGAGCGGCGTGCCGCCCGGCTCGCGTGTCGCCACCACCTCCCTGCCCTGCTCGCGCAGGAATGCTACGAGCCAGTCCACATGGCTGCTCTTGCCGGCGCCGTCAATGCCTTCGAGGGTGATGAACTTACCTTTCAAGGTTTTCTCCTGCATTCAGCGGCCGCGGCGTTGATAGCGATTGACCGCCTGATTGTGCTCATCCAGGCTGTGGGAGAAATGGCTGCTGCCGTCTCCCTTGGCCACGAAATACAAGGCCGCCGTTGGCGCTGGATGCAAAGCCGCTTGCAATGCGGCCAGGCCGGGCATGGCAATCGGCGTAGGCGGCAGGCCCGCGCGAGTATAGGTGTTGTAGGGGGTATCGGTTTGGAGATCGACCTTGCGCAGATTGCCATCGAAGCGCTCGCCTAGGCCGTAGATCACCGTAGGATCGGTCTGTAAGCGCATCCCCAAGCGCAAGCGGTTCACAAACACCCCGGCGACCATGGCGCGGTCGGCGGCGAGTCCAGTCTCTTTTTCCACGATGGAAGCCATGATCAGCGCCTCGTAGGGAGTCTTGTAGGGTAGTCCTGGGGCGCGACCTTCCCACTCCCGCGCCAGATGGCGCTGCATGGCCTGGGCTGCGCGCGCCAGGAGTTCGAGATCGGTCGAATATTTGTCCACGCGATAGGTATCGGGAAAGAACATGCCCTCCGGGGCTATGCCGGGAAAGCCGAGACGCTGCATCAATTCGGCCTCGCTCAGATTCGCCGTCACTTGCTCGAGGCCCGTCTGCGCGGCGAGCTGCTGGCGCCATTGGCGGAAAGTCCAGCCTTCGATCAAGCGCACTTCGACTTGCAGCACTTTGCCTTGCACCAGCGTGTCGAGCAATTCCCGCGGCGTGATGCCGGTGGCGATGCCGTAAGTGCCGGCGCGAATCGCGCCCTCCTTGCCGGCTAAGCGGGCGGCGAGCACGAGCAAGTCGCCTTGCACTGCGACCCCGGCTTGTTCCAGACTGCGCACCACGCCGCGCAAGCCGGTGCCGTTCGGGACCCGGAACTCGACCGTAGCGGCCGGCAGCGCCAAGGGCCGATCGAGCCAGGCGTAAAAGCCGCCGATGGCAAGCGCTGCCATGCATGCCGAGAAGAGGAGGAAACGTACAAGAAACTTCACGCGCCGCGTAGGTCAAAAGCAGGAAAAGGCCGTCCGGCCCCATGAGGAACGGGCGCTATAATAGCCGAAACCCAGCTCACCCCCTTCTTCCGGCGAGACATCGATGCATTCCCAACCCCAGTTCCGTCAAATCATCGCCGCCCATCCGGGCGCTACCTTCAGTCCTGATACACAGCGTCTCTTGCATTTCGGCGCGCCCGCGGCAGAGCTTGCCGCCGCTGCCAATGCCACCGTGGTCGTGCCCTTGCTGCAGCTTGCCTGCATCGAGGCGAACGGGGCGGATGCCCGCAGCTTCCTGCACGGCCAGTTCACCAACGACCTCAACCACCTCAAGGCAGGCCAAGCCCAGCTTTCGGCCTGGTGCTCGGCTAAGGGGCGCATGCTCGCTAACTTCATCGTCCAGCCGCTGGTTGATGGCTATCGCCTGATCCTGGCCGCCGATCTGCAAGCTGCGATGCTAAAGCGCTTGCAAATGTTCGTGCTGCGCGCGCAAGTGCGGCTCGTGGATGGCAGCGCCGCATCGGCGCTCGTGGGCGTGGCCGGCAAGGCGGCGCCCGAAGCGCTCGCCGCCGCGCATCTGCCCGTGCCTGAGGCGCCGTTGCAAGTGGCAGAACAAGACGGAGTTAGCGTCATTCGGCTTTCTCCAGCGCGTTACCTCGTCGTTGCCCCGCAAACCCGGATCGCCGACATCTGGCCGCGGCTTGCCGCGCACGCCCAGCCAGCTGGACTACCTGCCTGGGAGTGGCTCGATGTCCAGGAGGCCTGGCCCTGGATTACCGCCGCCACCCGCGAAGAATTCGTGCCCCAAATGGCGGACTTGGAAAAGCTAGGCGGCGTCAGCTTCCACAAAGGCTGCTACCCAGGCCAGGAGGTCGTGGCGCGCACCCAATACCTGGGCAAGGTCAAGCGCCATCTCTACCGGCTCAAGAGCGCCCAACCCCTGGTGCCGGGCGAGGAGCTGCATTCGCCGGCAAGCCCGGATCAAAGCGCCGGCAAGGTGATCTGCTGCGCCCCCGACCCGGCTGGCGGCTACGTCGCGCTCGCCGTGGTGCTGGCCAGCGCCGCCGCCGATCTGCGCCAAGGTGGGCCTGGCGGCGAGCGCCTCGAAGCAGTAGCCGTGCATCCCTGATCAGTGTGTGCCTGATCCTGATCGCCTGGCAGACGCACCCGGAGTATCCCTTGGTGCTGGCTGCCAATCGAGATGAACGCTACGATCGCCCCACCCTGCCCCTAGCGTTTTGGCCCGATGCGCCAGATATTCTCGGCGGCCGCGACCTCGAAGCCGGCGGCAGCTGGCTGGCGTGCCACCGCGACGGGCGCTTTGCCGCCGTCACCAATGTACGCGAGGCGAACGCCTCGAAAGACGCACTGCGCTCGCGCGGCGATTTGGTGAGAAATTACTTGAACAAAAATGTTCAACCGATTGAATTTGCGCGATCTATTTGCCAGCATGAATATGCTGGTTTCAATTTGCTCTTAGGCAGCGAGACAACGCTCGTCTATGTGAGCAACCGTGGCGCGACCACGCCGCGCGTACTGGCTGCCGGCATTTACGGCTTATCCAATCATCAAATCGACACTCCTTGGCCCAAGCTCGTCAAGGCACGTGCTGGTTTCATCGAGGCCCTCGCCCAGCTGCCAAAGACGCAAGCCATGTTCGCCGTGCTTGCCGACCGCACGCTGGCAGACGATGCAACACTGCCCGATACCGGCTTGCCTTTAGCCGCCGAGCGCATGTTGTCGAGCATCTTCGTGGTTTCGGAACATTACGGCACCCGCGCATCTACCGTGCTGTACCGCGACCGCGGGCGGCGGCTGCGCATGGTCGAGCGCCGCTTTGCCGCCCGAGGCGAGCCTTTGGGCGGCAATCAGATGGCGATGATGTCGACGGGGGTATAAACCGGCACCAGATCAAAGAGGTCGACGATGTCATGGTTGCCCATGCGGATGCAGCCGTGCGACACGGGTTCGCCGAGCCGAGCGCTGTCGGCTGTGCCGTGGATGTAGATATAGCGCCGCATGGTATCTACCGCGCCAAGCCGGTTGAAGCCCGGCTCGCAGCCGGATAGCCAGAGGATGCGGGTGAGAATCCAGTCGCGGCCGGGATATGCGGCATCGAGCTCCGGGGTCCAAATCTCGCCGGTCGGGCGGCGGCCGGAAAACACCGTGCCGAGCGGACAGCCGGCGCCGATCTTGGCGCGCACCAAATGCCGGCCGCGCGGTGTCTGGAAACTGCCTTGCGCTTCGCCGGCGCCTTTGGCTGCCGTGGAAACCGGATAGCGGCGCACGGCCTGGCCGGCCGCGTCGAGCACTTCCAGCGTCTGGAGCGGCAGCGAGACTACGAGGCGCAGATCTCGGCTCATCGCGCCTGGCGCCGCCGTGCGGCGAAGAAATCCGAGAGCAGCCGGCCGCACGCCTCGGCCAACACCCCCCCTTCTATGCGCGTATGGTGGTTGAGGCGGGTTTCGGCAAACAGATCGAGGATGCTGCCATGCACGCCCGTCTTCCAATCTCGGGCGCCGTACACCACGCGGGCGATGCGTGCATGTAGGATGGCGCCAGCGCACATCGCGCATGGTTCGAGCGTCACGAACAATTCGCAGTCCGGCAGCCGGTAGTTGCCGAGTCGGCGTGCCGCGTCACGCAAGGCCATTACTTCGGCATGGGCGGTAGGGTCATGGTCGCCAATCGGTGAATTGAAGCCCCGGCCAACGATTTCGCCTGCGCGCACCACTACCGCGCCCACCGGCACTTCGCCCAGGCAAGCGGCGGCCTCGGCCTGTGACAAGGCTTCGCGCATGAAGAAGGCGTCATCGAGCGAATTCAAGCACTGTCCCCCTCGTTCAAGCCCGGCCGCGCCCAACACAAGGCCAAGAGACGGGGCGGCCAGTGCGCTACGGCAGGCAAGTTCATGACAAACTCCGGCGGCGGCGCGAGCGCTGCCGCCACGCCCACCAGATGCGTAGACGCCAGATCCAGCTCACAAGCAGATACGCTCCTAACCCGCCGATCACCGCGAAAATCGCCAAGCCTAGCACCAACGGTTTGCCAACCCCGGTGATCTTGTCCCAAACCTCGGCCAAGGAAGCGCTGTCCTCCTCGGCGGGTGCCGTGCTATCAGCCGCTGGCGGTGGTTCCAAATCCTCGCCGAGGATGGCGGCGCCGACCCGATAGGCGAGATAGTAGATGGGCCCAAAAGTCACAGGGTTGGTCACCAGCGTGCTGGCGACCGCCGTTGGCACATTGGCCCGCAATAGCACCGCGAAGGTGGCGGAAAAGGGAATCTGGGCGACTGGGATGAGCAACCCAAAGAAAATGCCCAGGGCTAGGCCGACGGCGATGCCACGCCGGGAAACGTGCCAGAGGCGAGGATGCTTTAAGGCTGGCCCCAGCCAGCGCAGGCCCCAAGTATTGCCGAGGCGCTCCGGGTCGGGCAGGAAGCGTTTGAAGAATTTGCTCATGGGATGTTGATGGGGCCCGTCGCGCCATGCCGGGAAGCAAGCTCCTTAGCTGCCAAGGCGATTGCAAAAAGCCGCTACGATAGCCGCAACGCCAACCTATCTCAAGGGCTGGCGGCGGCCGGCGGCGCAGCGCGCTTGTCCATGCTCATGCGGAAAGGAAACTGCCATCCAGGTAGTACCATCGCCCGGCACGGCGCACGAAACGGCTACGCTCGTGCAGGCGGCCGGCCCGACCGTTTTTCCGGTAACGCGCCACGAATTCCACCTCACCCACATCTGCGAGCGCGGCGGGCGCAGCGAGGATCTGCAATCCCAGCCACTGATCCGGCATCTCATCCCATGCTAGACAAGCTGGGCGGGGGCTGCGATCCCAGGTGGCGAGGAGATAGGATGTGCGCTTTAGGACATAAGCCGCATAGCGGGAGCGCATCAAGGCCTCGGGCGAGGCCGCTGGCGCGCCTTGGTGGAGGGGCGCGCAGCAAGTTGCGTAAGCACGGCCGCTCGCGCAGGGGCAGTCCGGCACAGGAGGCTTGCGCTGCTCCATGTCTAGCTCAACCCGCCGAGCACATGCAAGAACACGAGCAGAATGCCCACCGGGGCCAGGTAGCGCAGCGCGCGATACCAGAGATTGAAAGGCGCCTCGGGCAACTGCATCTCTTCCATGACCCGCGCCCGGCGCATGGACCAGCCCACGAACAGCGCGATGGCCAGACCGGAAAGCGGCATCATGATGCGACTGGTGAGGAAATCAAGCAGCTCGAATAGGTTCAAGCCGAACAAGGTGTAAGCCGCCCAATCGTTGAACGACAGGCACACTCCCAGACCCAACAGCCAGACCCCGAAGCCGGTGCCCCAAGCAGCTTGTGGGCGGCGTATGCCGAGCCGCTCGGTGAGCCAGGCCACGAACGGCTCGACCAAGGAAATCGCCGAAGTCCAGGCAGCGAAGAGAACGAGCAGGAAAAAGAAGATGGCAAATAGCTGCCCGCCCGGCATGTGTGTGAAGGCCAGCGGTAGGGTCTGCAGGATGAGGCCCGGGCCCGAGGCGGGCTCAAGGCCATGGCCGAAAGTGAGCGAGAAAATCGCGAGTCCGGCTAAGAGGCCGACTACGGTGCCGGCGAAGGCAATCCAGAGACTGGTGCCGGCGATGCTCGATTGGCGATCAAGATAGGAGCCATAGGCCATGATGGCGCCCATGCCTAGGCTCAAAGAGAAGAAGGCATGTCCGACGGCCGCCAGTATGACGCCCGGGGTGAGAGCCTCGGGCTTGAAGTCGAACATGAAGTGCCAGGCCGACGCCATGTCGCCGGCTATGCCGCCCCAGAGCGTGAGCAGCACCAGAATCAGGAACAGCCCCGGCATCATGATGCGGTTGGCCCGTTCGATGCCGGCAATCACGCCGCGCGCCACCACCCCGACCGTCAACGCCAAAAACAGCGTATGCCAGAGCATCATGCGTAGCGGATCGGCGAGCAAAGCCGCGAAACGGTTGGTGGCGCTTTCAGCATCGGGAAGCGAGAGCCCGGATAAAGACAGGAACAGATAATCGACGATCCAGCCTGCGACGACGCTGTAAAAGGACAGAATGAGCAAGGCGCCGACCACGCCAAGCCAGCCCACCACGGCCCAGGCGCCATGCTGCCCTCCTTCTTCGGCCACATGCACCATGGCCGAGACCGGATTGCCCTTGCCACGCCGGCCGATCAAGATCTCCGCCATGAGCAAGGGTAGGCCGATCAAGAGCACGCAGAGCAGATACACCAGAACAAAGGCGCTACCCCCTTGGGAGCCGGCCATGTAAGGAAATTTCCAGATATTGCCGAGCCCCACCGCCGATCCGATGGTGACGAGGATGAAGGCCCAGCGGTTGCTCCAGGTAGAACGGGGAGGGTTGGCGGTCTGGCTCATGGCGGCGTGCGTTGCAAGGTGGAAGTGCAGGGCTAGCGCGACGGGGCCGGGCGCTGGCGATTGAGCCGAGCGCGCTGCGGGCTTTCCTTCCAGATGCCCGCAACGGCCGCCGCCGCCGCGAAAGCGCGGCGCATATCGCGGCTTTCCACGGCCAAGAGCAGTTGCTCCAAGGCACGCTGCAATGCCGCCTGCTCGGCCGTACGACGGGCGCGATACAAGCGCATGTTCTGCCGCACCTGCTCGTTCCTGTCGGCATAACGCACCCGCGGCCGGCCGCGGCCGCGTGCATTGGCGGCGCTGGCGAGGCTCTCGGGCGAGGCTCTCGGGCGCGTATCTGGCATTGGGATTGTGTCGCGTGAGAATTTCGATAACGTTATATTAAACCGTAGAATAGGCGCCATGCTGGATTCTCCTCATTTTTCCCTGCGGCGCATGGCGCCGGCGGACCTGGAACAGGTCTTGGCCATCCAGGCGCAGGCCTATCCCCCTGCCCTACACGAAACCGCCGATGTCTTTGCTGGCAAGCTGCGCGCTTTCCCAGCATCGAATTGGGTGGTGGAAGGCGCCTCTGGTCTACTTGCCTATCTTTTCGCGCAGCCTGCCCGGCATTGTCTGCCACCACCGTTGCACGACCCTGGGGCTCCGGTTGCTGCCGCCGACGCGCTGCATTTGCACGATATGGCGGTGCGCCCCGAAGCGCGCGGCTTGGGATTGGCGCGTCACCTGATGCGGCAAGCCCAGGCGTGGGGACGACAGCAGGGACTAGGCTGGATGACCCTGGTTGCCGTCGGCTCAGCCTCGGACTTTTGGCAGCGCCTCGGTTTCGTACCCGCACGGGCGCGTAAATCCTTATCCGGCTACGGCCCAGCCGCGCTTTACATGCACCGGCCGCTGCTGGGATAGAATGGCCCCTCAAGCCCCGCTAGGTGTTGCCATGCATCCGCTTTCCCGTACCGTATTCTTCATCTCCGACGGCACTGGCATCACCGTCGAAGCCCTAGGACATAGCCTGCTCTCCCAGTTCGAGGGGGTGAAATTCACCCAGATTCGCATTCCTTTCGTCGATAACGAGGAGAAAGCGCGCGAAGTAGTGGCGCGCATCAATGCCAGGAGCGAGGCGGACGGCATCCGCCCGATCGTGTTTACCACGCTCATCAACCCGCGTATCGCCGAGATCGTTCACCTCGCCGATGCGTTTTCGATTTCTTATTTCGAGACCTTTCTCTCGCCTTTGGAGACCGAGCTGGGAGTCAAGTCGAGTCACACCGTGGGCCGGACGCACGGCTCGATCGACAGTTCCGACTACAAGGCGCGCATCGAAGCCATCAATTACACCCTGGCCCACGACGACGGCATCACGGACCGTGATCTGGAAGATGCGGATGTGGTGCTAGTCGGGGTGTCGCGCTGCGGCAAGACCCCGACCTCGCTCTATCTTGCCATGCAGTTCGGCTTGAAGGCCGCGAACTTTCCTTTGATTCCCGAAGATTTCGAGCGCGGCAAGCTACCTGGCAGCCTGGAAAAGCACCGCAGCAAGCTGTTCGGACTCACCATCCAACCCGAACGGCTTGCTCAGATCCGTGCGGAACGGCGCCCCAACAGTCGCTATGCCGCGCTCGCCAACTGCCGCCACGAAGTCGAAGAAGCCGAAAAGATGATGCGGCGCGAAGGCATTCGCTGGCTCGATTCTTCGAGTAAATCCATCGAGGAGATCGCCACGACGGTGCTAGAGGAGCTAAAGCTGCGTTGAGGCCGGCGCGGGCTCGAGCCACTCAAGCGAGGCGGCGGCGCACGGTCTCGAACAGGCAAATCGCGGCCGCGGCGCCGACATTCAGGGACTCGACCGGCCCGGGCATGGGAATGACGACGCGCTGCCTGGCGCGGGCTAGGACGTTCGGGCGCACGCCCTGCCCTTCCGAACCGAACACCCATGCCACGGGGCCTTGCCAGCGTGCCTGGTAGAGGCAGACGGCGCCGTCCAGGGCGGTGGCGAGCGAGCTGCCGCGGTAATCCATGAGAAAAGCGGCGAGATCTTGGTGCTCGTGAATGTCGAGGACGAAGTGAGCGCCTTGCCCAGCACGTAGCACCTTGGGCGACCAAGGGCTGACGCAATCCGGGGCCAGCAACACCTGCGTAAAGCCAGCGGCCGCGGCGCTGCGTAACAAGGTGCCGAGATTGCCGGGGTCTTGGATGCCATCGAGCAACACCGCATCCTGGTCCGGCGCAGGGGGCGCACCAGGCGCCGGTAGCTGTACCAGGGCGAGGATGCCGGCGGGCGTTTCCGTATCCGCGAGCTCGGCGAGCATGGCATCCGGCAGCCGTGTCACCGGCGCATCGGGGTGCGCGGCGAGCCAGGCCGCGATTTCTGGCCGCTGCCGTGCTGCCTCACCGACTAGCACTTGGACAGGTAGACCGTGGCGGGCTTGCCAGGCGGTCAGCAGGTGCATGCCTTCGAGCAAGGTCTGCCCGGCTTGGCGGCGCTCGCGGCTGGATTGGGACAGCCGCTTCCAAGCCTTGAAAGCTGGGTTATCGCGTGAGCTGATCTGCCGCATGTTCAGAGCAGGCGCAACTGGGCTACTGGCGCGAAGCTGCGGCGGTGCGCCGGACAAGGCCCGTGCGCCCGCAGAGCCGCCAGATGGGCGGCCGTGGGGTAGCCCATGTGGCGATCGAAACCATACGCCGGGTAATGCTGGTGCAGCTCGATCATGCTGGCATCGCGGACGGTCTTGGCGAGGATCGAAGCCGCCGCGATGGCCGCGATCTTGGCATCGCCCTGGACTACGGCCTCGACGGGAATGTCGAGCCGAGGGCAGCGGTTGCCATCGACTACGGCCCGGGCCGGAGAAACCGACAAGCCGGCTACGGCGCGCTGCATGGCGAGCAAGGTGGCGGCAAGGATGTTGAGCTGGTCGATTTCGGCCACGCTGGCCTCGGCCACGCACCAAGCCCGGGCGCGGGCGCGGATCTCGGCGGCCAGCAGGGCGCGGCGTTTGGCCGATAGCTTCTTGGAGTCATCGAGGCCGACGATGGGGGCATTGGGGTCGAGGATGACCGCGGCGGCGACGACTGGGCCGGCCAAGGGGCCGCGCCCGGCTTCGTCAATGCCGCAGACATCGGCGGGCAGGCACATCAGGTCGGCAGACATGCGATGACGGCAGCCGCCGCCTTCTCGGCGGTGTTCTGGCGCAATTGCAAATGGAGGGCGGTGAAGGCTTTTTCGAGATGCGCGGCGATGCGCTTATCCCCTTCCAGATTCATGAGGGCCTGGGCCAAGTTGTCTGGCGTAGCATCCTCTTGCAACAGTTCGGGCACGAGGAAACGTCCCGCCAGCACATTGGGGAGTCCGACGTAGGGCAGATAGGCCTTGCGCTTCATGATGCGATAGGAAGCTCGGGCGAGCTTATAGGTGATGACCATGGGGCGTTTCACCAGCGCCGCCTCCAGCGTCGCGGTACCGCTTGCGACGAGCACCACGTCGGCGGCCCCCATGGCGTCCTGGGCGTGCCCGAACAAAAGCCTGAAAGGCAGATGCGCAACTTGGCAGCGATAAATCGCCGTCTCGAACCGAAGCCGAGTCTCGCGGGTGGCCAAGGGCACCAGAAACACGGCCTGGGGCTGCTCGGCATGAATGCGCCGGGCGGTTTCGACGAAAGTGTCGGCCAGGTATTCGAGCTCCGATTGACGGCTGCCCGGCAAGAGCGCGTAGATTGGCCCCTCCAAGGGCAGATTGAGCTTGGCGCGGACGGCTCGCTTGTCGGTGTGAAGCGGGATTTGATCGGCTAACGGATGGCCGACATAGGTAACCGGTACCCCCGCCTTTTCGTATAAGGGCGGCTCCATTGGGAACAAGGCGAGCACGCGGTGCACTGCGCGGGCGATTTTGTGGATGCGCTCGCCGCGCCAGGCCCAGATCGACGGGCTGACGTAGTGCAAGGTGGTGATGCCCCTGGCCTTCAAGTCCGCCTCCAGGCCGAGGTTGAAGTCCGGCGCGTCTACGCCGATGAAGATGTCCGGCTGATCTTGCAAGAGGCGCGCCTTGAGGGCGCGGCGGATAGCAGCGATTTCGCGGTAGCGCTTGAGCACCTCGACGTACCCCATGACCGCGAGCTTTTCCATCGGCCACCAAGCCTCGAAGCCATGGGACTGCATCTTCGGGCCGCCGATGCCGAAAAAGCGGGCGCCGGGCAAACGCGCTTTGAGCGCGGCAATCAGATGGCTGGCAAGCTGGTCTCCCGAAGCCTCGCCCGCCACGATGGCGATGCGGGGCGAGGCTTTCATCGGATGATGCCGCGCTTGGAAACGGCGAGGAAATCCACGAACAACTGCACGTCGGGCTGTTCTCGCGCGGCTTCGGCGAGCTTGGCCTTGGCCTCGTCGAGCATCAGTCCGGATTTGTAGAGGGTGCGGTAAGCCCGCTTCAAGGCGGTAATCGCATCGGCACTAAAGCCGCGACGCTTGAGCCCCTCGACGTTGATGCCATAGGGTGAGGCAGTGTTGCCGGCCGCCATCAGATACGGTGGCACATCCTGGAGCACGACGGTGCCGACCGCGGTCATGACATGCGCGCCGATACGGCAGAACTGATGCACGCCGGTATAGCCACCGAGAATGGCCCAGTCGTCGACATGCACATGCCCGGCAAGCTGGGCATTGTTGGCGAACGTGGTATGGTTGCCGACTTGACAGTCGTGCGCGATGTGCACGTAGGCCATGATCCAATTGTCGTTGCCGATGCGGGTCACGCCGGCATCCTGCACTGTTCCCAGGTTGAAGGTGCAGAATTCGCGGATGGTGTTGCGGTCGCCAATTTCCAGGCGGGTCGGCTCGCCGGCGTACTTCTTGTCCTGTGGCACCTCGCCGAGCGAAGCGAATTGGAAAATGCGGTTCTCCCGGCCGATGCGCGTGTGGCCGTGGATGACCACGTGCGGGCCGATCACAGTATGGTCACCGATCTCGACGTGCTCGCCGATGATGCTATAGGCGCCGATTTCGACCCCCTCGCCGATCTTGGCGCCAGGATGAACCTGGGCCGTAGGGTGAATCTTGCAGCTCACTTGGCGATATCCCGTTTGGCGCACATCAGATTGGCCTCGGCGACCATCTCGCCGTCTACCCGGGCCTCGGCTTTGTATTTCCAGATGCCGCGCATTTGCCGTTCGATGCTCACGTGCAAATGCAGTTGATCGCCGGGCATTACCGGTTTCTTGAATCGCGCCGCATCGATGCCGACGAAATAAAAAACCGAATCGTCGCTGGGCTTCTCGCCCATGGTCTTGAAAGACAAAATGCCGGCGGCTTGGGCCAGCGCCTCCATGATGAGCACTCCGGGCATGACCGGGTGATGCGGAAAATGCCCTTGGAAAAACGGCTCGTTGATGGTGACGTTCTTGTAGGCATGAATGGATTTACCGGCTTCGAGCGCGACGACACGGTCTACCAGCAAGAACGGGTAGCGATGCGGCAGATGTTCGAGAATTTGATGAATATCCATTTTATTCAGACCTTTGTCTCTAATTCTTTAAGTTTTTTCTCAAGTTCGGCAATGCGCTCGACGAGACGATCCAAATGCCTGAGCTGCGCGGCATTGCGCAACCAGTGCTCATGTGTATCGAGCGGATAGAGCGCCGTGTATTTGCCACCTTGGGGGATGCTTTTCATGACCATCGTGCCTGGGGAAATCTCGGTGCCCGGTGCAATGTGCAAATGGCCGAGAATCATGGCCGCTCCACCGATGGCGCAGTGCGCGCCGATCCGGGTGCTGCCGGCGATGCCGACACAGCCGGCAATCACCGTATGCGGACCAATCACGCAGTTGTGGCCGATCTGGATTTGGTTGTCGAGCTTGCAGCCATCGCCGATCAGCGTATCCTCGAGGGCGCCCCGGTCGATGCAGGTGTTGGCGCCGATCTCGACATCGTTGCCGAGCACTACCCGACCGATCTGGGGAATTTTCACCCAAGCGCCGCCCTCCGGGGCAAAGCCGAAGCCGTCGGCGCCGATCACCGCGCCACTATGGATGATGGCGCGCTCGCCGATCTGACAGCCCGGATAGATCACGGCGCCGGCATGGATGATGCTGTCGGCGCCGATGCTCACCCCGGCGCCGACCACCGCTTGGGCATGAATCTCGACCCGCTCGCCAAGCCGCACGTCGGGGCCGACTTGGGCCCCGGGGCCGACATGGCAAGACGCAGGGATCGTGGCGGCGCAAACGGCACTCGGATGAATGCCGGGCTCGGCCCGCGCTCGGGGATTGAGCAGCGCCGCTACCCGAGCGTAGTAAAGATAGGGCTTGGGCGTCAGAATCGCTGCGCTGGGCGCGGCGTCGGCCAGTTCCGGCGGCAAGATCACGGCGCTGGCACGGGTCTTGGCCAGGTGCTTGCGGTATTTGGGATTGGCGAGAAAGGCAATTTGCCCTGCCGTGGCACCTTGCAAAGTAGCCACCTGGGTGATGCGCAGGCGACCATCGCCGCGCAGCTCACCGCCCAGGCGGTCCACGATGGCCGCGAGCGTGTAAGCCGCTCCGCTCGCGTCCGGGTGCATCACTTCGTATCCGACAGGGCCTTGACCACTTGATCGGTGATATCCAGGCGCGGGCTCACCCAAACTACGTCCTGCAAGATGAGGTCGTATTTTTGGCTGTCGGCGATTTGCTTGATGGCCCGGTTCGCCTTCTCGATGATGGCGGCATTGGCCTCGTTCTGGCGCAGGTTGAGATCCTCGCGGAACTCGCGTTGCTTACGCTGGAACTCGCGCGAGAGCTCAGCGAACTCGCGCTCCTTGCTGCGGCGCTCGGATTCGGACATCGTCACCGAATTTTTTTCCAGGTTCTCCTGCATCCCTTGCAGCTGCTTGGCCATGCGTTGCAGCTCCTGGTCGCGCTTCGAGAATTCGGCCTCGATTTCCTTGGCGGCCTTGATCGCCGAGGGGGCGTTACGGAAGATACGCTGGGTGTCGACGTAGCCGATTTTGAGCTCGGCCGCCTGGGCCAGCGGGGCGGAGAAAGCAGCGATAGCCGCGCAAACGCTGGCGGCAAGAACGGATGGGGTTTTCAACATAGTTCTCCTGCATCAGAAAGTGGAACCCAGTTGGAACTGGAAGGTTTCAGTATCGTCACCGGGTTTGTCGTTAAGCGGGGCGGCAATGCTGAATTTGAGGGGGCCGACCGGGGATACCCAGGCAAGGGATAGGCCCGTCGAAGCACGAAACTCGTTCGATTTGATCTTCTGCCCCTTGCCAAAGGTCTGGCCGACGTCGACGAACCAGCCCAGGCGCAAGGACTTGTCATAGCCTGGCAGGCCCCAGAGCAATTCGGCATTGCCGACGATCTTGCGGTTGCCGCCCAGGCGCTGATCGGGATAGCGCGGGTCGACCGGCCCTAAGCTGGCGGCGGCATAGCCACGCACCGAATTGATGCCGCCGACGTAGTAGTTTTTATAGAACGGTAGACCGTCCTGGCCGCCATAGCCATCGCCGATGCCGACATCGCCGTTCAGCATCAAGGTGAAGGTCTTGGACAAGGGGATGAAGCGCTGGTACTGGTAGTTGAGCTTCCAATACTTCAAATCGCCGCCCGGCAGAGCAAATTCGAGGCCGGCACGCTGATACACGCCGCGCGTCGGCATGATGTAGCTATCCTTGCCGTCGCTCGTCCAGTTGGCGGTAAACGGAATGGTCAGGTTGGAGCCGCCATATTTATTGACGAAGTCGATGTAGCGCTGCGGGCTGTTCTCATACACCTCGATCTTGGTGTGGTCGAGCGTGAGCCCGACCCCGATCGATTCCCGTTCGGAAATTGGGAAGCCAAAGCGAATGCCGGCCCCGGTCGAGGTGGTCTTGTAGTCACCGACATCGAGGGTGGTGGGATTGACGGTACGGTGGTACAGGTCGAAGCCCTGGCTGATCCCGTCGATGGTGAAATAAGGGTCGGTGTAGGACAGCGACAGGTTGCGGTTGATCTTGCTGGTGTTCAGCCCCAAGGATAGATGCTTGCCGCTACCAAAGATGTTGTTCTGGGAGATCGAGCCTGAGAGCATCACCTTTTCGGATTGGGAGAAGCCCGCGCCGAGCATGATGTTGCCGGTCGGCTTCTCGGTGACATTGATGTTCACATCGACTTGATCGGCCGTGCCGGGAACTGGCGGGGTTTCCACGGTCACATCGGAAAAATAGCCAAGCTTATCGACGCGCTGCCGAGAGAGCGTTACCTGCTCGGCATTGTACCAACCGCCTTCCATCTGCCGCATCTCGCGGCGGATCACCTCGTCCCGGGTGCGGGTGTTGCCGGTGACGTTGATGCGCCGCACGTAGACCCGCTTGCCGGGATCGACGAAGATGGTGAAGGCCACCTGCTTTTTTTCCTTGTCGAGCTCGGGCGAGGCATTGACGTTGGCAAACGCATAGCCCTGATCGCTTAGGCGATCGGTGATGCGCTTCGTCGTCTCGTTCAGCGCTTCACGCGAGAATACCTGGCCAGGCTTGATCTGCACGAGCTTGCGTAGCTCTTCTTCAGGCAAGATCAAGTCGCCGGCAAGCTGGATCGAAGAAATCTGATAGCGCTCGCCCTCGCTGATGTTGATGGTGATGTAAATGTCCTGCTTGTCCGGCGTGATGCTCACCTGGGTGGAGTCGACCGCGAATTCGAGGTAGCCGCGGTTCATGTAGTAGGAGCGCAGCTTTTCCAGGTCGGCCGAGAGCTTCTGGCGCGAATACTGGTCGTTCTTGGTATACCAGGTTAGCCAGCCCGGGGTGGTGAGCTCGAACAGATCGAGCAGATCCTTTTCCCGGAAAGCTTTGGCGCCGACGATGTTGATGGCGCGGATCTTGGCCGCCTCGCCTTCATCGATATTGAAGTTGATCCCGACGCGGTTGCGCTCCAAGGGGGTGACGGTGGTGGTGATGCGCACGCCGTACTTACCCTTGGCCAAATATTGGCGCTTGAGTTCTTGTTCGGCACGGTCGAGCAGTGCCCGGTCGAAGATCTGGGTTTCGGCCAGGCCCATGTCTTTCATGGCCTTGAGGATCGCGTCCTTTTCAAACTCCTTCATGCCGATGAAATCGATCTTGGCGATGGCCGGGCGCTCTTGCAGCACCACGACCAGCACGTCGCCTTCGATCTCGACTCGCACATCTTTGAAGAAGCCGGTGGCGAATAAGGCCTTGATGGCCTGCGCCGCTTTTTCGTCAGTGAGGGTGTCGCCGACCCGAACCGGCAAGTAGGAGAATACCGTTCCAGCCTCGGTGCGCTGTATCCCCTCGACCCGGATGTCGCGGATGGTGAAAGGCTCGAAAGCAAGGGCCGCGGACGAGACGAGGCTTGCTACCAGAACCGCGCAGATTTTTCTATTCATGCACTCAGCCGTTGAAGAGGGGACCCAGCAGGCGACTCAAATCGTTGAAAAACGCGAAAGCCATCAAGGTGAAGAGCAGCGCCAAACCGATCTGCTGCCCCCACGCCATGGTCCGTTCGGACAGGGGGCCACCCTTGATGACTTCGAGAATATGATACATCAAATGCCCACCGTCCAATACCGGAATGGGCAAGAGGTTGAGAACGCCCAGACTGATGCTGACCAACGCCATGAACTTGAGATAGTAATCGATGCCGAGTTTCGCCGACTGGCCAGCGTAGTCGGCGATCGTCACCGGGCCGGCGAGATTTTTCCACGAGGCTTCGCCGCTGAGCATCTTGCCGAACATGACAAGGCTAAACCGCGACTTATCCCAGGTCCTGTCTCTTATACACATC
>JAOAIO010000016.1:0-9948 GCA_026414665.1 Azovibrio sp. | reverse complement strand
ATCCCAGGTCTCGCGCACGGCGCGCCAACCGGCTTCGAACCCGCCATAGCGGACGAAGCCCTTGAGCTCGGGCTCATCCGCCAGGCTCGCCTCAGCGACGGAGGCGCCGATGCGGCCGATGCGCACGCCGCGCTCCTCGACGCTGGCGCTGGTGATCGATAGCGTGAGCCGCGCCGGGCCTCGCTGCACGTCCAGGGCCAAGGTCTGGCCCGGAGCGCGGCGGATGGTGTCCACGACATCGGCCCAAGACGCCACCGCCTGACCGTCGATGCCGAGGATGTGGTCGCCCGGCGCGAGGCCGGCCTGCTCGGCAGGGCTGCCGGGTTGAACTTGGCCGACCACAGCCGGGATGCGCGGGCGGTAAAAACGAAGGCCCAAATGCTCGAAGGCATCGCCCTGCCAGCCTTGCTCGGCGAGCGCGGCAAGTGACAGCCGGCGAATCGAGCGGCTGCCGCCGGGGTGTGCCAGTTCCAATTCCACCTCGGTCTTGCGGGCAGCGTCGTGTAGTAAGCGCCATTGAAAGTCTTGCCAGGTTTGCACCGTTTCGCCGTCTACACTCAACACCCGGTCGCCGCGACTGACGCCGGCATACGCAGCCGGCGATTCCGCGGCCGGCTCGCCGAGCACGGGGAGCAACTCCTCGCTGCCCTGCCAGAACAGCGCCCAGTAGATCAAGATGGCGAGAAGGAAATTGGCGGCCGGCCCAGCGGCGACGATGAGGCTGCGCCGTCCGACGCTTTGGCGGTTGAAGGCGCGGTCGCGTTCGTGCGCCGGCACCTCCTCTTCCCGCTCGTCGAGCATCCGCACGTAGCCGCCCAGGGGCAAGAGTCCAATCGACCATTCGGTCTGGTCGGCACCGAAGCGGCGGCTCCAAACTACCGGGCCAAAGCCGACGGAAAAGCGCAGCACTTTGACGCCGCATAGACGTGCCGCAGCGAAATGCCCGTACTCGTGTACGACGATGAGCACCCCGAGCACGAGGACGAAGGCGCCCAGGTAGAATGGCAGCTCGCTCACGGGCTCGTATGGCGCGGCAAGAGTCGGTGCGCCGCGGCGCGGGCCTGGGCATCGGCGGCTTCGACGTGCGCCAGGGTGTCGGCAGTTCCAGCCGGCACGGCCTCCAAGACCGAGCGCACCAGCCGGGGGATAGCTGGAAAAGATAGGCGGCGCTCGAGAAAGGCTGCGACCGCTACTTCGTTGGCGGCATTCAGAATCGCCGGCGCCGTGCCGCCTGCTGCCAGAGCTTCATACGCCAAGCCCAGACAAGGAAAGCGCGCTAGGTCCGGCGCCTGAAAGTCGAGCCGCGCGACCTGGAACAGATCGAGCGGCGCCACGCCCGCCTCGATGCGCTCTGGGTAAGCCAAGGCATGTGCGATGGGCGTGCGCATATCGGGGTTGCCGAGCTGCGCGAGTAGCGAACCGTCGACATATTCGACCAGGGAATGAATCACGCTCTGGGGATGCACCACGACTTGGATGCGCGCACCCGGCACGCCAAACAGCCAATGCGCCTCGATGAGCTCTAGCCCCTTGTTCATCATCGAAGCGGAATCCACCGAAATCTTGCGTCCCATGACCCAATTGGGATGCGCGCAAGCCTGTTCCGGCGTGACCTGCTCGAGCTCCGTCGCAGACAGATTACGGAATGGACCGCCCGAAGCGGTGAGTAGGATGCGCCGCACGCCGCTGTCTTCAAGCCCGGGGCGAAAACCGGCTGGCAAGGATTGGAAAATGGCGTTGTGCTCGCTATCGACGGGCAGCAAGGTGGCGCCATGGCGCCGCACGGCTTCCATGAACAAGGCGCCGGCGGTGACGAGCACTTCCTTGTTGGCCAAAAGCACGCGCTTGCCCTGCTCTACCGCCGCAAGCGTAGGCGCGAGGCCCGCGGCGCCGACGATGGCTGCCATGACGGTGTCGGCCTCGGGCGCGGCGGCCATGCGGCACAGCGCTTCTGGGCCGTGTAGCACTTCGGTCGGCAGGCCTTCGCGACGCAGTTCGGCCGCCAAGGCGGCCGCGGCTTCGGCGCTGCCAAGCACGGCATAGGCGGGGCGGAACTCCCGGCACTGGTCGCGCAGTTTCTGCCACTGCGCATGGGCACACAGGGCAAAGACGCGATAACGCTCGGGATGGCGGCGCACCAAGTCGAGGGTGCTCGTGCCGATCGAGCCCGTCGAGCCGAGCAAGGTGATTTGACGCATGATGTTTCAGGGCAAGAGGAAAAGCGAGCAACAGGCGCACACCGGCAAGATGGCGGTCAAGCTATCGATGCGGTCGAGCACGCCGCCGTGGCCGGGCAGCAAGGCGCTGCTATCCTTGATGCCAGCCTGGCGCTTGAGCAGGGATTCGAATAGGTCGCCGACGATGCTCACCGCCGTCAGCACGATGAGCATGAGCGCCCAGGCCACGTATCCGAGATTGGCCCGAGGTCCGAGCCACAGCCCGAGAACGAGCACGCCGGCCACGGCCCCTGCCGCGCCTTCCCAGGTCTTGCCCGGGCTGATCGCAGGCGCGAGCTTGTGCCGGCCGAAGGCGCGCCCAGCAAAGTAAGCTGCTATGTCGGCCACCCAAGCGATGCTAAGCACGGCGAGGAGTACCGGCACGCCCAGGGCGCGAAACTGCACTGCGGCCAGCCAGGCGGGGAGCAGCACCATGACGCCGAGCGCGGCGCCAATCCATCCCCGACAGGGCCAGCGCCGCGCTAGCCAAAGCGGCACGAGCACGAGCCAAAACAGCGTGGCAACGGCATACAGGCTGAAAACCATAGGGCGCAGGGACACATCCGGCCAGTGCGCTAGCGCCGGGAAAGCGTAGAGCAAGGCGAGCATCAGCGCCAGCAGGGCCGCGGCATAGGCCTTTCTCTGCGCTTCGCCATAAGCCGCGAGCCCGCCCCATTCCCAGGCGCCCACGGCGAGGATGGCGGCGGTAAATAGCGCCCAGCCCGTCTGCGGTAGCCAGAGCATGGCCGGCACCAAGACGAGCAGCATGAGCACCGCGGTGCGGACACGCTCCTTAAGCATGGCTTGCGCTGTCCGCCAACTGCTCGCTCGTCCTGCCGAAGCGGCGCTCGCGGCGCTGGTAGGATTGGATGGCTTGGCTTAGCGCTTCGGCATCGAACTCCGGCCAGAGGATGTCTGTGAAATACAGCTCGCTGTAGGCGAGCTGCCAGAGCAGAAAATTGCTGATGCGCTCTTCTCCCCCGGTGCGGATGAAGAGATCGGGCTCGGGCGCGAAGCTCGTGGATAAGTAGGCTTCCAGCTCGGCTTCGGTCCATGCCCCGCGCCGTTCGGGATGATGCTCGGCCAGGCGATTCATGGCCTGGAGAATGTCCCAGCGGCCGCCATAGTTGGCGGCGATGGTGAGGTTTAGACGGGTATTGCCGGCGGTGGCGGCTTCGGCGTTTTGGATCAAAGTCTGCAAGCGCGGCTCGAAGCGCGACAAATCGCCGATGATGCGCAAGCGCACGCCATTGCGGCCAAGCTTATCGACCTCTTGTTCGAGCGCCGTCACGAAAAGCTGCATCAAAAGCCTCACCTCCTCGGCTGGCCGGCGCCAGTTCTCGGAGCTGAAGGCAAACAGAGTCAGGTATTCGACCCCTTTCTCAATGCAGGCGCGCACAATCTCGCGCACCGCCTCGACGCCCTTGACGTGTCCGGCTACCCGCGGCAGCAGCCGCTTCTTGGCCCAACGGCCATTGCCATCCATGATGATGGCGATATGGCGTGGGATGCGCGGCGCATCGGGCACCTCGCGGGTCGCACTTTTGAAGAAAGCCACGCGCAGCGCCCTAGGCTCAGATGGCCATCAGCTCGCTTTCTTTTTGGGCCAGGAGCTTGTCCACCTCGGCGACATACTTGTCGGTGAGTTTTTGGATATCTTCCTGGGCCCGGCGCTCTTCGTCTTCAGAAATGTCTTTGTTCTTGACCGCATCCTTGAGCGCGTTGTTGGCATCGCGGCGCAGATTGCGAATCGCCACTTTGGCATTTTCGCCTTCAGCCTTGACCACCTTGGTCAAGTCGCGCCGGCGCTCTTCCGTCAAGGGCGGCATGGGGACGCGAATCAGCTCGCCTTGAGCCGAGGGATTGAGTCCCAGATCGGATTCGCGGATGGCTTTCTCCACCTTGGCAGCCATCGGCTTTTCCCAGACCTGCACGCCGAGGGTGCGGGCATCGATCAAGGTGACGTTGGCAACCTGGTTGATGGGCACCATCGAGCCGTAATACTCGACCTGAACATGGTCGAGCAGACCGGTATGCGCCCGGCCCGTCCGAATCTTGGCGAGGTCGGTCTTCAGGGCCTCGATGGATTTCTGCATCTTGCCTTCGGTGGTTTTCTTCAGTTCGGCAATCATCTCAGACCTCGTTCAGCAGCAGTACACCAGGGTACCTTCGTTCTCGCCGCAGACCACGCGCTTTAGGGCACCCGGCTTGAAAATGGAAAAGACGTTGATGGGTAGCTTTTGATCCCGACACAGCGCGAAGGCCGTCGCATCCATTACCGCCAAGTTGCGGGCAATCGCCTCGTTGAAACTGATTTGCTCGTAGCGGGTGGCGCTGGCATCTTTCTTCGGGTCTGCCGTATAGATGCCATCCACCTTGGTGGCCTTGAGGACGATTTCGGCGCCGATTTCGGAGCCGCGCAACGCCGCGGCGGTGGCGGGGGTGAAGAAGGGATTGCCGGTGCCGGCGCCGAAAATGACGATCTTGCCTTCTTCGAGATAGCGGATGGCCTTGCCCCGAATGTAGGGCTCGACCACCTGCTCGATGTTCAGCGCCGACTGCACCCGGGCATTTAGCCCAGCCTGGCGCATGGCATCGGACAAGGCCATGGCGTTCATGACCGTGGCCAACATGCCCATGTAGTCGGCGGTGGCGCGATCCATGCCGGTGGCGGTGCCCGCCATGCCCCGGAAGATGTTGCCGCCGCCGATCACGACACCGATTTCCACGCCCAAGTCAGCGACTGCCTTGACCTCGCCGACGATGTCGCCAATGGTTTGCGGATTGATGCCATAGGCATCATTGCCCATCAGCGCCTCGCCGGAAAGCTTAAGGAGAATGCGTTTGTACTTGGGCGTAGCCATCGGTGTCTCCCGTGCGCGCTTACTTCTGGGCGGCCGCCGCTTGCGCCGCGACTTCGGCGGCGAAATCGGCCACCTTCTTCTCGATGCCCTCGCCCACCACATAGAGGGCGAAGCCGGCGATGGAAGCGCCCTTCCGCTTCAACAGCTGCTCCACGGTTTCCTTGCCATCCTCGGCCTTGACGAAGACCTGGCCGAGCAGCGTCACTTCCTTGAGGAACTTCTGCACGGTGCCTTCGGCGATTTTCTCCAGCATGGCTTCGGGCTTGCCGGATTCCTTCGCCTTCTCGATGGCGATGCGGCGCTCGGCTTCGATCAGAGCGGCATCGACACCCGAGGCATCAAGAGATTTCGGCTTGTTGGCCGCGATGTGCATGGCGAGATCCTTGCCGAGCTGCTCATCGCCGCCGACCAAGTCGACCAGCACGCCGACCTTGGCGCCGCCGTGGATGTAGGAAACCAGCTTGCCCTTGGCTTCGAAGCGAGCAAAGCGGCGGATGGTCATGTTCTCGCCGATCTTGCCGACCAGCGCGGCGCGCGTCGATTCGACGGTGCCTTCGCCCATGGGCAAGGCCGACAGGGCAGCGACGTCAGCGGGATTCTTTTCCGCCACCAAAGCGGCGCAGCCCTTGGCGAGCGCGATGAACTCGTCGTTCTTGGCCACGAAGTCGGTTTCGCTATTGACTTCGATGATCGCGCCGACCTTGCCATCGGCGGCGATGTGTACGGCCACGATGCCTTCGGCGGCGACGCGGGTGGCGGCCTTGCTGGCCTTGCTACCCAGCTTGACGCGCAGGATTTCCTCGGCCTTGGCCATGTCGCCGGCGGCTTCGGTCAGCGCCTTCTTGCATTCCATCATCGGCGCGTCGGTCTTCTCGCGCAATTCCTTGACCATGCTTGCGGTGATTTCCGCCATATCGATACTCCGGGAATAGGGTTTGAATGCTAGATGGCCTGGCGCAGCCCAAGGCCGCGCCAGGCATGTGGCTTACTCGGCCGATTCTTCTTCGACTTCGACGAACTCGTCGTCCGCGCCGGCGGCGACGATTTCTTGGATCACCTGGCTGCGGCCTTCGAGCACGGCATCGGCAACGCCGCGGGCGTACAGGCGAATGGCGCGGGAAGAGTCGTCATTGCCGGGAATGACGTAATCGACGCCGACCGGGGAATGGTTGGTATCGACGACGCCGATCACGGGGATGCCGAGCTTATTCGCTTCGGTCACGGCGATTTTGTGATAGCCGACATCAACCACGAAAATGGCATCGGGCAGGCCGTTCATGTCCTTGATGCCGCCGATCGACTTTTGCAGCTTTTCCAGCTCACGCGAGAAGTCGAGCGCTTCTTTCTTGGGCATGCGCTCCAATTCGCCGGACTCGACCGCGGCTTCCATGTCCTTCAAGCGCTTGATCGACTGCTTGACGGTCTTGAAGTTGGTCAACATGCCGCCCAGCCAGCGCTGATCGACATAAGGCACGCCTGCGCGACGCGCCTCTTCGGCGATGATCTCGCGCGCTTGGCGCTTGGTGGAGACGAACAGGATGGTGCCGCGATTGGCGGCAAGCTTTTTCACGAAATCCATGGCCTCGTTGTACTTGGCCAAGGTCTTTTCCAAGTTGATGATGTGGATCTTGTTGCGCGCGCCGAAGATGTAGGCGGCCATTTTGGGATTCCAGAAGCGGGTCTGGTGGCCAAAGTGGACACCGGCTTCCAGCATTTGACGCATGGTCACGGACATTGCAAAAACTCCATGTAAGGGTTGAACCGCCACCTGCCGCTAACGTCGCCGCGCATACGGCGACACCCTTAACCGGCAAGTGTGTGGATTTCCGGCCGCAGCTTAAGCCGGGTTTGCGCACGGGTTGGCGAAAACTTTTGGATTATAACAGCCCGAGAGCGGGTGCGACAAAGTTTGCATCCAATGGAGCACAGCGCCATGCAAGGTGACATGGAACTTCGCGGCGACGCAAATTGCCCAATAGCCCCCCTTCCCTTATCCTTGCGGCCTTGCCGCAGCCAAGAACGTTTCATGACCATACACATCAAGACCCCGGAAGAAATCGAAAAGATGCGCGTGGCCGGCCGCCTGGCCGCGGAAGTGCTGGATTACATCACGCCATTCGTCAAACCCGGCATCACGACCGACGAGATCGACCGGCTCTGTAACGATTACATGGTCAACCAGCTCGGTTGCGTTTCGGCCTGCCTCAATTACGCGCCGCCTGGCTACAGGCCTTATCCGAAAGCCATCTGCGCCTCGATCAACCACCAGGTTTGTCATGGCTTGCCGAATGACCGCCCGCTCAAGAACGGCGACATCGTCAATCTCGACATCACCATCATCAAGGACGGCTTTCATGGCGATACCAGCCGCATGTTCTGCGTCGGCGAAACTTCGATCCAGGCTCGGCGCCTGTGCCAAGTCACTTATGAGTGCATGTGGCTTGGCATCCGCGCGGTGAAGCCCGGCGGCTTTCTCGGCGATATCGGCGCCGTCATCCAAAAACACGCGGAGCGCAACGGTTACTCAGTGGTGCGTGAATTCTGCGGGCACGGCATTGGCCGTAAGTTCCACGAAGAACCGCAAGTCCTGCATTACGGCAAGGCAGGCACCGGCGTGGAGCTGCGCCCAGGCATGATCTTCACGATCGAGCCCATGATCAACGCGGGCAAGGCCGCCATCCGTGAGCTGCCCGATGGTTGGACCATCGTCACCAAGGATCGCAGCTTGTCGGCGCAGTGGGAGCACACCGTGCTCGTCACCGAGAGCGGTTACGAAGTGCTCACCACTTCACCCGGCTGCCCGCCGCCACCGGCGCTTTGAGCATGGACGCTAGCGCCGCGGTCAAGCCCCTGCGGGATGCGCTCAAGGCAGGTAGAGCGCGTTTGGCGGACGAATATCGCCAGCAACGCGATGCGCCTGCCTATCTGAAGCGGCATTGCCAGCTCGTCGATAGCATCTTGATCGAGCTTTGGCAGCGCCTCGAGCTGCCCGCCGAGTTGGCCTTGGTCGCTGTCGGCGGCTATGGCCGCGGCGAGCTTTATCCGGCTTCGGATGTCGATTTGCTCATTCTTCTGCCGCACGCGCCCGATGTGGCACTCACCGCACGCCTCGAATCCCTGGTCGGCTTGTTTTGGGACATCGGCCTCGAAGTCGGGCACAGCGTGCGCACCATCGCCGATTGCATCGAGGCGGCCGAGGCCGATATCACGGTCGAGACGGCGCTCCTGGAAAATCGCCACTTGACCGGCTGCGCCGCGCTGCACGCCGCCTTTGTCGCGGCTTTCCAGGCGCACTTGAATCCGCGCAGCTTTTTCAAGAAAAAGCGTCTCGAACAAGAAGAACGCTACCAACGCTATCAGGAAACGCCCTATAGCCTCGAGCCGAACTGCAAGGAAAGTCCCGGCGGTCTTAGGGATCTACAGATCATCCTCTGGATCGCTCAAGCCTGCGGCTATGGCCGCGCCTGGAGCGATTTGAAGCGGCGTGCCTTCATCACTCAAGGCGAGCTCCTTCAGCTGCAGCGCTGCGAGCGCTACTTGCAGCAGCTACGCATCCAATTGCACCTGCTCACCGGCCGGCGCGAAGACCGCCTGTTGTTCGATCATCAGCAGGCTCTGGCCGCGGCCATGGAGGTCGCGGCCACGCCCAACAAGCGGGCTTCCGAAGAATTAATGCAGGCGTATTACAAGAACGCCAAGCTCGTCACCCAGCTCAACATCATCCTCTTGCAGAACATCGCCGCGGAATTGCTGCCCGCCGCCAGTAGCGCGCCGATCGCTTTGAACGAGCGTTTCCAGGTAGTCGGCGACTACCTCGACGTGGTGCATGAGCGGGTGTTCGAGCTCACGCCTTCGGCCTTGCTCGAAAGCTTTTGGCTGCTACAGCAGCATCCCGAGCTACGCGGCATGACCGCCCGCACGCTACGCGCCTTGTGGCGCGGCCGCGATTTGATCACCCCGGCTTTTCGGCGCGACCCGGAAAATCGGCGCCTCTTTCTTCAGCTCTTTCAGAGCGAGCAAGGTGTGGTGCATGAATTCCGGCGCATGAACCAATATGGCATCCTCGGCCGTTACCTGCCTGCCTTTGGCAAGATCGTTGGCCAGATGCAGCATGACCTGTTCCATGTCTATACGGTGGATCAGCACATCCTCATGGTCATGCGCAATTTGCGCCGCTTCGCCTTGGAGGAGTTCGCGCATGAATATCCCTACTGCAGCCGCCTGCACAATGGCTTCGCCCGGCCCTGGGTGCTGTACGTTGCTGCCTTGTTCCACGACATCGCCAAAGGTCGTGGCGGCGACCATTCGCTCTTGGGCATGGAGGATGCGCGCGAATTCTGCGTAAACCACGGCATCGCAGCCGAAGACACCGAGCTGATCGTCTGGTTGGTGCAAAACCACCTGCTCATGTCCCAGGTGGCGCAAAAAGAGGACTTGTCGGACCCAGAGGTCATCGCCGCCTTTGCCGCGCGAATGCGCGACTCGCGCCATCTCACGGCGCTTTATCTCCTCACCGTGGCCGATATTCGTGGTACGAGCCCCAAGGTTTGGAATAACTGGAAAGCCAAGCTGCTCGAAGACCTGTATCGGCTTACCTTACGCTATTTGGAGTCCGGGCAGGCCCCGGAGCCGCAAGGCGTGATCCAGGAACGCCAAGCCGAAGCCTTGCGCCTACTGCGTTATTTCGCGCTCTCGGATACGGTGCATGAGCGGCTCTGGAAGCAGCTCGACACGGTTTATTTCCTACGGCACAGCGCTGAGGAAATCGCCTGGCACACCCGCGCCCTACACTACCGTACCCAGATCGACAAGCCCGTGGTCAAGGCGCGCCTGCATCCGGTCGGTGGCTTGCAGGTGATGGTCTATAC
>JAOAIO010000169.1 GCA_026414665.1 Azovibrio sp. | reverse complement strand
GTCCTCATCGTCGGTCACGACGAAGGTTTTGGCCGATCCACTGCCCTGCGCCTGGCGGGCGTGACGCAACAGCCAGTCATTCAGCGCGGGCTTGCCGCAATCAAAACCCTCCAGCCGATGCTGCGCGGCCAGAGGCTGCGGTGCGCGCAACGTCACTTCGTGTCCCAGGGCGCCTTGCGGGCAAACAGGTCACGCAAACCTTCATTGGTCTTTTCGGGGCGATCCAGCAGATCCATCAGGGCCTGATACTGGCTGCCCGAGACCATGAACAATCGTTGGTCCAGCAGGGTCTGCTCGGCGGCCAGGCACGCGCTGTCGAGGATGAAGTCGGTCAGCGATTTGTGGGCCACTTCGGCGGCGCGGCGCAGCACGGCCTCCTGCTCGGGCGCCAGCGCGCGCTCGATCTCAGCGAACGCGGCGGCGCGCACCTCGCGTTGCGCCTCGATCCACTGCCGATGAGCGAGTTCCAGGCGGGCCGCATCCGCAGAGGCTGCCTGCTC
>JAOAIO010000168.1 GCA_026414665.1 Azovibrio sp. | reverse complement strand
ACGCGGTTGCCCACCACCAACAAGCGGTGTTCGCCGCCAGGAATGTAGCGCTCGACCAGTACGCCACTGCCTTCGCGCGCGGCCACATGAAAGGCCGCTTCGATGTCTTCACGACGGCGCAGCTCGATGGAGATGCCGCGTCCATGGTTGGCATCCAAGGGCTTGACCACCACGGGCAGGCCGATGTCTTGGGCGGCCTCCCAGGCATCGGCCGGATCGCTCACTTCGCGGCCTTCGGGCACGCACACGCCGGCGGCGGCCAGCAAGCGGCGGGTCGGTCTCGGCCGTCCAGATGCGACGCTGCGCCCGCCCGTAGCCAAGCTGCACCAGGTTGCCTTGGCTCAGGCGGATGGAAGGAATCCCACGCTCGGCGGCCGCATCGACGATGCAAGCCGTGCTCGGCCCCAGGCAACGGCGGTCGACCAGCTCGCGCAACCGGGCCACGGTGGCCGCCACGTCATACGGGCGATCCTCGATGGCCGCCATCACCAGGTCACGAGC
>JAOAIO010000167.1 GCA_026414665.1 Azovibrio sp. | reverse complement strand
CCCATAGCCGGGGGAGCGAATTGTCCGCAATGGCCGATGCCGAGAGGAACGCAATGAGCAACAAACCGAGCCGATTAGACATTGAAGGTGCCCAACGTGCCAGCTCAGGGGCGCGCCGCTTGCGGCGCGTCCCGCTGGAGCGCAGTGTTAGGCAGAAATTAGTGCTGAATGATTGCGGGACCTGTAACTCTTCCTTGATTATCAAAGTAAATGTGAAGGTCATCATAATCCATCCGAAAGCCGCTGCACATGCCGAGGATATAGCGGTATTCGCCTGTCGTTGCAAAATCTGGCTTACCTAGCAGCCTTTCGACAAACTGCTTTGTCTCGCCATGGACGAGAAACTTATCTCGTATATCGGTTGCCATTCCACCGCGGTAGCACGTCACATCTTGGGCATCAGAAACAGGCGCATGCCATTTTGCTGGATCAAATTTTTCGGTCGAGAAGACACCTACAGAGGACCACCAAACAAAAGCACCCAGTAATGCGGCAAGTACAAGG
>JAOAIO010000166.1 GCA_026414665.1 Azovibrio sp. | reverse complement strand
TCGCTGCTGAACGACCTGCGCGCGATGCAGGACCGCCCGGTCGTGGTCGTGCTGACCGCGCGCGACCAGGTCAGCGATCGCATCCGGGGCCTGGACGCCGGCGCCGACGACTATCTGGTCAAGCCCTTCGACCCGGCCGAGCTGCTTGCCCGCCTGCGCGCCATCGAGCGGCGACGGGGCGCGCAACCCGCCGCCGTGCTGACGATCGGGGACCTGGAGGTCGATTTCACCCGCGACCAGGTGCTGCGCAGCGGCGCACCGGTGGTGCTGACGAGCAAGGAGTGGGCGCTGCTGCGCGTGATGGCCCTGCGGCCCGAGCGCATCCACAGCCGCGAATCGCTGCAGGCGGCACTGTACGGCGCCCACGACGAGGCCGACAGCAATACGCTGGAGGTGTTCATCAGCCGCCTGCGGCGAAAGCTCGGGCGTGACCGCATCCAGACCCTGCGTGGCCTGGGTTACCGGCTGACGGCATCCAGCCCTGCATGAAGCGCAGCAGCATCGCGGCACGCC
>JAOAIO010000165.1 GCA_026414665.1 Azovibrio sp. | reverse complement strand
CGCCATGCCTGGCCGATGGCGAGTTGGCGCGCGTCCTAGTCTAAGTTAGATCGCGCTCTTGTCCATTGATCTCGAACGCCAGTCGCGCATCGCGCATGAAAAGACGCACCCGCCCGCCATTGGCAAGCTCGCCGAACAAGAGCTCATTGGCCAAGGGCTTCTTGATATGCTGCTGGATGACCCGCGCCATGGGACGAGCGCCCATCTTGGGGTCATAGCCGGTATCGGCAAGCCACTGCCTGGCGTCTTGTTCGATGTTTAGGGTCACCCTCTTTTCTGCAAGCTGCTGCTTAAGCTCGCCGATGAACTTGTCGACCACATGCAGGATGGTCTCCGGGCTTAAGGGCTTGAACTGGACGATGGCATCGAGCCGGTTGCGGAACTCAGGGCTGAAATAACGCTTGAGCGCCTCTAGCCCATCGCTGGAATGATCCTGTTCGGTAAAGCCGATCGAGCGGCGCGATGTCTCCTCGGCGCCGGCGTTGGTGGTCATGACCAGGACCACATTGCGGAAG
>JAOAIO010000164.1 GCA_026414665.1 Azovibrio sp. | reverse complement strand
CCTCTCTGCCGCGTACACCGTCGTGATCGCAATGGGGACAACCAGCACGATTCCTAAAGTATAGCTGTCGCAGCTCATCTTCCGGCACGACGCGCCTGATTCGACTGTCCAATGCCTCGTCATAATCATTCGATGCCAGCCATTCTCCATACGGAATCTTGCAGTGTTCGCACAACACCGGTACGAGCTTTTGATAAATAAGGCCAGCAATGAGACCAACCGAACACAAATCGTTCCGCTCCACCCCCATGCCGATCAATCGATCGAAGCAGATGGGCGCACCGTCGGCATGGATGGTCGATACCAGCATGTGCCCCGAGCGAACGCCCTGAATGGCAAGCTGCGCCGTTTCCATGTCGCGGATTTCCCCCACCATGATGATGTCGGGGTCGGCGCGCATGAGCTGACGCAGTGCCTTCATGAATGGGGATACCTTGGCTACGTCACCGAACGATTCATTGCGCAACACAGGCGTCTGATAAGCGCCCGGGATCTTGTATTCCACCGGCTCCTCGAT
>JAOAIO010000163.1 GCA_026414665.1 Azovibrio sp. | reverse complement strand
GGGCCAGCGAGACCGTTTCGTCATGGCCGGTGGGGTTGAGCGGCAGGATCTGGGGAAAGCGCGCGCGCAGCCGCATGCCGAAGTTCTGGCGCGGGCTGAGCTCGCACTCGGCCGGCGTGCACTGCACCACGGCTTCGATGGCGGTGTGGTGGCTCCACAGATTGGGGCCGCGCAGGGCGCGGATGCGTTGGATGTCCATGAGGCTCTCAGGGTTCGCTGCTCAGGTTGGCCTTGAAGGTGCGCAGGCCCGCGCCGATCAGCTCGGGCTTGATGTCCAGGGCCCAGGCGGCCGCCACCGCGGCCATCACCATGTCGGGTTTGGCCGCCTTGGCCGGGCTGAGGGAGTCCAGCGGGATGTCGCTGTACTCCTCCATGCCGCGGGCCAGCACGATGTGGCGCTCGCGCAGATAGACGGTGCGCTCCCCGCTGGCGCGGTGCTCGGCAATGGCCGGCAGCATGGCGTCGGGGCCGTAGAAGATGACCTTGCCGTCGCACAGCGCGGCCAGCTCGACCACGCGCGGGT
>JAOAIO010000162.1 GCA_026414665.1 Azovibrio sp. | reverse complement strand
TGCCCGAAATGGGCGATATGGCCTGAAAAAGGCCTCCCGAGCGGCAGCGAAAGTTGAGAAATACGCTTTGCACAGCCAATGCATCAACGCAAAACGGTCCAAGACCGCTTCGATGAACACTTTTTCAACGGCCTGTTAAGATATCGCCATCTGAAACATCAGCCGACAACCGCCGCCTCGGCAACGGTTGCGCAGACCTTTCTTAACTCTCAAGGGGAAGCAAGAAGAATGAGCACAATTATTTTCACGTTGGTCGCTGTCATCGCAGTGATAGCAGTTCTGGCAGTCCTCAAGTCCAAATCCCAAGGGGGTGGCGCCGATGAGGTTTGGCCTTTCTATGCCAAGAAACCACTTTCTCAGCCTGAGCAGGTATTGTACTTTCGCCTTGTTAAGGCTTTGCCTGAGCACATCATCCTTGCCCAAGTTCAGCTCTCCCGCTTACTCGGCGTCAAGAAAGGCAACAACTATCAGGCGTGGCTTAACCGCATCAACCGAATGAGCGCCGACTTCGTGGTGTGCAATAA
>JAOAIO010000161.1 GCA_026414665.1 Azovibrio sp. | reverse complement strand
CTTCTTCACACCCTCGCAGGTCGTTGCGAAGGAGGCTCCCCAAGGGCGCATCTTCCGGATCGGTGGTCTGGTCGAAGTGGGCTCGGTCAAGCGTGACGGCGTGGACGTCTCGTTCCGGGTCACCGACACCGCACAGGTCGTTCCGGTCGTCTACACCGGCATCCTGCCCGACCTGTTCCGCGAGGGCAAAGGCGTGGTCGCGCAGGGCAAGCTGGGCCCCGATGGCGTGTTTCGTGCCTCGCAGGTGCTCGCCAAGCACGACGAAAACTACATGCCGCCGGAGGCGGCGCACGCGCTGGAGCAGGCGGCGCGCGCGCAGAAGACCCTGAAACCGTGAGCGCGACGCGATGATCCCTGAACTCGGCCATTTTGCCCTCATCCTGGCGCTGCTGATCGCCGCGCTGCAGGGCACCCTGCCGCTGCTGGGCGCCGCGCGCGGCGATCTGCGCCTGATGGCGGTGGCGCGGCCGGCCGCCCAGGCGCAGTTCGCTTTCGTGGCCCTCGCCTATGCCTGCCTGGTGCAGGCG